>JBIOEJ010000020.1:0-58454 GCA_044445965.1 Hyphomicrobiales bacterium | reverse complement strand
CTCCAGGTCGCCGGACTGATCGGCCCCAATGGTGCCGGCAAGACGACGCTGTTCGACCTCTTGGCCGGGAGCCAGCGCCCGAATTCGGGGCGTATCCTCATCGGCGGAAAGGCGGTCGAGGCCTCGCCCGCGCATCACCGCATCGGCATGGGGCTTGGCCGCACATTCCAGATTCCGCGTCCGTTTCCGGACATGACGCTCGTCGAGAACGTCATGCTGGGACAGCAGGAGCAATCCGGGGAGCAGATCCTGCCAAATTGGTGCATGCCCGGGCAGGTAGCCCGGGAGGAGCGCGAGACCTTCGACAAGGCGATGGCGCTCATCGATTTCGTGACGCTGTCGCGGCTCGCCCGCGAACGGGCGAGGGTTCTCTCCGGCGGCCAGCGTAAGCTCCTCGAGCTGGCGCGCGTGCTGATGGCCGAGCCTGCCATCATCCTCCTCGACGAGCCGGGCGCGGGCGTCAATCCGAGCCTGCTCGAGGTGATCATCGATCGGATTTTGGAGATCAACCGGAGCGGCACCACCTTTCTCGTCATCGAGCACAATATGGATCTCGTATCTCGCCTTTGCGGGCGTGTGTTCGTCATGGCCACGGGCCGTCTCCTTTGCGAGGGCGCGCCGGCCGAGGTGCGACGCGATCCGCGCGTCGTCGAAGCCTATCTCGGAGGAAGCGCCGGATGACGCCCGCCCCGAGCTTCGGCGCGGAGTCGCGTTCGGGCCCTGGCCCGATCCTCGCGGTCACTGACCTCGTGGCCGGCTACGATCCCGGCGTTCCGATCGTCGACGGCGTCTCGATCGTCGTGTCGGCCGGCGAGATCGTCGTGGTGCTCGGCCCGAACGGGGCCGGGAAATCGACGCTGATCAAATCGATCGCCGGGCTCGTGCCTATCCAGTCGGGAACCGTAAGGCTCGCGGCCGAGGACATCACCCGTCTCGCCGCGCACCTCATGGTCCGCCACGGCCTCGCCTTCGTGCCGCAGACCGAGAACGTCTTTACGCTGATGTCGATCGAGGACAATCTCCAGCTCGCCGGAGGCATCCTCACGCCTGGCGTCAAGGCCGCCCGGGTCGAGGAGATGTACGCATTCTTTCCCGATCTCGCGCGCCGGCGGCGGTTGCAGGCGGGTCGCCTTTCGGGTGGCCAGCGTCAGATGTTGGCTCTGGCGCGCGCGCTGATGGTATCGCCCAAGGTGTTGATGCTGGACGAGCCGTCTGCCGGATTGTCGCCGAAGCTCGTCGACGTCGTCTTCGCCAAGCTTGCCGAGATTCGCCGAAGCGGCGTCACCATTGTCCTGGTCGAGCAGAATGCCCGCGCGGCGCTGGCGATCGCCGACCGCGCCTATGTCCTGGTCGAGGGCAAGAATCGCCATGAGGGGCAGGCTCATGCGCTCTGGGGCGATCCGACGGTCGCCGCGCTCTATCTCGGCGGCGTGCGCGCCGTACCGCCGCCGTGAACCTGCAATTCCTGGCCGACGGCCTGCTGACCGGATCGATGATCGGCCTCGGCGCGATCGGCGTCACGCTGACCTATTCGATCTTGCGCTTCTCCAATTTCGCGCATGGCGAGTTCGTCTCCTTCGGCGCCTATGCGACCCTCCTCGCGAGCGGCATCCTGGGTTGGCTCGCCGGCGGCTCCGCCGAACCCATCGGGCCGTTCTCCTTCGGCTGGGGGGTCGTCCTCGGCAGCCTCATCGCCATGCTGCTCACCGCCGCGCTGGCGCTGGCGCTCGATCTCGCGCTTTTCCGGCATCTGCGGCTCGAGGCCGTCTCGATCAGCGTGGTGATCGCGAGCTTCGGAGCATCGATGGCGCTTCGCAGCCTGCTCGAGTTCGTCTTCACCTCGCGTCCGACCTATTTCAGCCGCGAGCTGCAAATGGCCTTGCCGCTGGGCCTCGGCATCCGGGTCACGCCGGATCAGATGGCGCTGGTCGGCGTCGCCGCGGTGCTGGTCATCGCCATGCATCTTCTCCTCACCCGAACCCAGATTGGACGATCGATGCGGGCGGTCAGCGAGAATCCGGCGCTCGCGCGCGTCGTCGGCGTCGATGTCGCCTTCGTGGTCAGGACGACCTGGATCGTCGGCGGAGCCTTGGCCTGCGCCTCGGGGGTCATGGTCGGCATCCTGGTCCAGATCCGCCCCTATATGGGCTTCGACCTCCTGCTGCCCTTCTTCGCGGCCGCCATCCTCGGAGGGATCGGCAGCGTTCCCGGCGCCCTGATCGGCGGCCTCGTCGTCGGCCTCGGCGAGGCGATGGCCGTGCAGACGGTAGGTGCCGAGTGGCGTGCGGCGGTCGCATTCCTGCTCCTCATCGGCGTGCTGCTGGTGCGCCCGACCGGCATCTTCGGAAGGAGCGAATGATGCTCGACGCCCTCGGCCTCGGCCTCATCGGCTATGCGTCCTTCTTCCTGGCGACCGCGCTCAGCTATTCGATCATCTGCCTCGGCCTCAATCTGCAATGGGGACAAACCGGTCTCTTCAATGTCGGGGTCGCGGGCTTCGTCGCGGTCGGCGCCTACGCCTCCGCGATCCTGACCACGCCGCCGACCGATGCCCATCTCGGCGGATACGACCTGCCGATCGCGCTCGGCTGGTTTGGAGCGATGCTGGCCGCCGGCTTCGCTTCGGCGTTGCTGGGCGCGATCACGCTCAGGCTGCGAGCCGATTATCTCGCCATCACGACCTTCGGGATCGCGGTCGCGATCCATCTCGTCGCCCTCAATGCCCAAAAGGTGACGGGCGGACCTTTCGGCATCGGCTTCATCCCGCGCCCCTTCGGTCCGCTCGCCGAGACCCCGCTCCTGTTCAATCTTTGCAATCTCGGGCTCATCGCGGCCGTCGTCCTCATTCTCTATGTCGCGCTCGAAAGGCTCGTGCGAAGCCCCTGGGGCCGCGTGCTGCGCGCCATCCGCGAGGATGAACGGGCAGCCACCTCGCTCGGCAAGAGCGCGAGGAGCTATCGCCTGCAGGCCTTCGCGCTCGGGGGCGCCGTCATGGGGCTTGGCGGCGCCGTGCAGGGCCATTTCATCGGCTTCATCGCGCCGGACAACTACCTGCCTGGCCTGACCTTCCAAGTCTGGACGATGCTGATCATCGGTGGCTCCGGCAATAATCGCGGGGCGGTCCTCGGCGGAATCCTGATCTGGGCGATCTGGAGCGCGTCCGGAATGGCGATCGGCGCCTTATTCCCGCCGGCCGAGCAGGCGCGCGCCGCAGCGCTTCAGATCGTGGCGATCGGCGTCATGCTGTCGGCGACCCTTCTCATGCGTCCGCGCGGGCTCCTGGGCGAGTTGGCCACGGTCTCGCGGCACCTCGACCAGAGCTCGCCAGCCGATACTTCGAGTTGAGGCCACCTAATCTCTCGCGCAAGGGAAAAGGTGAGCGCGCGCGACCGTCGTTACCTGCCCTTCGGCCAGGGCGTCTCGGGCACCGGGGTCAGCGGTCCCTTGCCGGAGAACCAGTTCTTGAGGTTGTCGACCGTCAGATTGCCCATGGCGTTGCGCGTGTGCACCGAGGCCGAGCCCACATGGGGAAAGAGGACCACATTCCGCATCGCGATCAGCTCCGCTGGTACATGCGGTTCGTGCTCGAACACATCGAGGCCGGCGCTCGCGATCTTCCCGGCCTTGAGCGCCGCAATCAGCGCCTTCTCGTCGACGACCGAGCCGCGCGATATATTGATGAGCACACCCTTGCCGCCGAGCGCTTCCAGGATCTTGGCGTCGATCAGATGCTTGGTGGCGGCTCCTCCAGGCGTGATCACCATCAGGATATCGACCGCCTCGGCCATCCCCTGGAGCGTCGGGTAATAGGGGTAGGGCACGCCCGGCTGCGGCGAACGGCTGTGATAGGCGATGGCGAGACCGAAGGCCTCGGCGCGCCTCGCAATGGCCTTGCCGATGCGCCCGAGGCCGACGATGCCGAGGTTCTTGCCGCGCAGCGTGTCGGTAAAGGGGAACGGCTTTGCGACCCATTTGCCGGCGCGCACATAGGCGTCGGCTTGCGGCAGTTGCCGCACGGTCGAGATCAGGAGACCCATCGCCGTGTCGGCGACTTCCTCGGTGAGCACATCCGGCGTGTTGGTCACGACGATGCCGCGCCGCGCGGCCGCCTTAGCGTCGATATGATCGTAGCCGACGCCGCAGGAAGCGAGGATCTCGAGCTTCGGATAACGGTCGAAAAAGGCGTCGTCGAGAGGTTCGTGGCTCGCACCGGCGGCGACCCCGCGGATCTTGGCCGCGGCGCGCTCGAGCTTCGCCGCCTGATCGGTGCCCGCGAAGGGGCGATGGACGCGAAACGCGTTGTCGAGCCCCTCGGCCGTGGAGCCGGGGAGGGGCCCAGTCAGCAACACATCGATGGTCTCGGTCATGAAGCACCTGCGGCAGGGAATACGATGGAGGCTCGGGCGATGCCCGAAAAAGGCCGGCACGGCCGGCTTGCCTTGTGGCGGGCGAACAAGGATTATGCTCTAGACAAGACATCCGCAACGGCGAAGCTATCGCCAATCGCGAGCACAGCTAGGGAGAGGCCGCATGGCGAGCGTCAGCATCAAGGATATCCGGAAATCCTTTGGTTCCACGGAGGTCATCCACGGGATCGACGTCGATATCCTGGACGGCGAGTTCGTGACCCTCGTCGGTCCTTCCGGCTGCGGCAAATCCACGCTTTTGCGCATGATCGCCGGCCTCGAGGAGATCTCGTCGGGCGAGATTCGCATCGGCGAGCGCGTGGTCAATGACGTGCCCCCGAAGGAGCGCGACATCGCCATGGTGTTCCAGAACTACGCGCTCTATCCGCATATGACGGTCGCCGACAACATGGCGTTCTCCTTGAAGCTCAAGCGCGCCCCCAAGGCCGAGATCGCCGCGCGGGTCGACAAGGCAGCCGGTATTCTGGGCTTGCGGGCGCTGCTCAGCCGCTATCCGCGCCAGCTCTCGGGTGGCCAGCGCCAGCGCGTCGCCATGGGGCGCGCCATCGTGCGCGATCCGCAAGTGTTCCTCTTCGACGAGCCGCTGTCCAATCTCGACGCCAAGTTGCGGGTCGCCATGCGCGCCGAGATCAAGGATCTGCACCAGCGCCTCAAGACGACGACCGTCTACGTGACGCATGACCAGATCGAAGCCATGACCATGGCCGACAAGATCGTCGTGCTCCATGACGGGCATGTGGAGCAGATCGGCGCGCCGCTCGATCTCTATGACCGGCCGGCCAATCTGTTCGTGGCGGGCTTCATCGGCTCGCCCGCGATGAACGTCCTCAAGGGCCGCATCGCCGGCGGCGGCAAGCCGGCTTTCAAAGCGGAGAATGGCGTCGAGATGCCTTTGGCCCGCGCGCCGAGCGCCTCCGATGGCAAGTCCGCCGCCTATGGCTTCCGGCCGGAGCATCTGCGCATCGCCCAGGACGGCGTGCCGGCCGAGGTGGTGGTGGTCGAGCCCACGGGATCGGAGACGCAAGTCATGCTGAAGCTCGGCGGCTCGGACATCGTCGCGGTGTTTCGCGACCGGATCGCGGCGCGTCCCGGCGAGATCATCAAGATCGCGCCTGATCTTGCGACCGTGCACCTCTTCGACGGCGAGAGCGGCCAGCGAATGGCCGCCTGAGCCGGATAACGTTGCCTTATTTTGGCGGCGGGGTGGGGTGGCGCGCGGCCGGCGAGAATAGCGGATCGCGGCGCGCATGGCGGCGCATCTTGAGGTGCATGTTCAGCGAGTTTCGATACGCCCTCAAGCCCCTCACGCACAGCCTCGAGAGCTCACCGACATGCTCGCGCAAGCAGGCCTGGATGCGGCCGCCGCCCGGCTTCACATGCTCGCAATAGCGATCGACCTCGATCTTGCAGGGGCCCTCGCGCACGCTCGTGAAGCTGATCGTGGCTGCTGAAGCCGGCAAGGACGCGCAGATCAGGACTGTCGCGATCACTGTGGTCTTCACCATGCTCGGCTCCCGCGGGCTCATGGCATTCGATGCAAGGCTGATGCCGCGCCTCGTCGTGCCGGCCCGCCCCCTATATAGATGTTGATCGGCGACCGCACCTCATGGCGGCATGGAGAATTGGTGAAGCTTTGGCAATATCGGCATGTGCGCTCCGGTAGAGGAAAATGTGAATCCGAAGACGCCGGCCGCCGCATCGCCGGCGCGCTCGCCCTTGGCTTGGGCGGCGATCGCCCTGGTGCTGCTCTACCGTTATACCTTCTCGGCCCTGCTCGGGCGCCAATGCCGTTATCAGCCGACCTGCTCGGAATATGCACTCGACGCACTGCGCCTGCATGGCTTCTGGGCGGGCTCTTTCATGACGCTCGCGCGCATCTGTCGCTGCGGGCCTTTCGGCGGCCACGGCTTCGATCCGGTGCCGCCGACGCTTCGCGCCGAGGCGCGCTGGTTTCTCCCCTGGCGCTATGGCGTGTGGCGCATGCCGCGCGAGGGCGATAAGCTCGACGCGAGCAACCAGATGAAGTGATTCGTAACCGACGATGGCGTCCGCGAGCGACCCTCCCGATTTGAGAAGCGCCCATGTGATCGTGGTCGGCAACGAGAAGGGTGGCACGGGCAAATCGACGCTCTCGATCCATATCGTTATCGCCCTGTTGAAGGCCGGCTATCGCGTGGCCTCGATCGATCTCGACACGCGCCAACGCACTCTGACGCGCTTCCTCGAGAACCGACAATCCTGGGCGACGAATGCCAGGCGGCCGATCGAGCTGCCGTTCCACCATGCCCTCGAACGCGGCGGCAAGGACAGCGTCGGCGAGAACGAGATCGTCGAGTTCACCTCCTTCGCCGAGGCGATCTCGCGCGTCGAGCACGCCTTCGAATTCGTGGTGATCGATACGCCGGCGAGCGACAGCTACCTCATGCGGCTCGCCCATTCGCTCGCCGACACGCTGGTCACGCCGATGAATGATTCGTTCATCGATGTCGATGTCCTGGCGCGCGTACACAATGACCGGCGCGAGCGCGGCACGACGGCGCAATATGCCGCCCTCGTGCTCGAGGCGCGTCGCCAGCGCCGGCTCGCCGATGCCGGCCTGATCGATTGGGTGGTGGTGCGCAATCGCGTCGCCGCGTTGCAATCGAACAATCAACGCCAAGTCGCCGGCAGCCTGGGGCGGCTGTCGCCCGAGCTGCAGTTCCGCATGGCCGACGGCTTCGGTGACCGTGTGATCTTCCGTGAATTGTTTCCCGTCGGCCTTACCGTGCTCGATTCGATCGAGGAGGTCACCGATAAGGGCGTCCTTTCCGCCTCGCAGGTTTCGGCGCGCGCCGAAATCGACGCCCTGGTCCAGTCGCTGCGCCTGCCCGCCCGCACCGCCGATATCGCCCACATGGAGGCGCGCCATCTCTGGTTCGCGCAGACCGCGGAATTCTACAAGGAGCTCGTCGCCAGCGGCACCACGGCGCAGATGTGAATGTGAATAGGCCGCGAATGTGAAGCCGCCCATCCTCTATCTGGCCTTGGCTCTGTTCGCTGCCATACCCGTCGCCGCGTCGGCGGCCAGCGCCGCCATCAGCGCCTTTACCAAGCATGACTACGAGAAATGCAAACTCGTCAAGCGCGACATTGCCTCTCAGACCCGCCGCTGCAAAGGGCTCGCGGGCATCGCCGTCAACTATTTCAGCGATGACGACAATTCCGTCATCGACTTCGGCAGCGAAGGCCGCGTGGGGGAGGGATCCTATGGCGCTGAGTTCGTGTTCGCCGGCAAGACCGTCGAATGGCGCGGCGTACGGAAAAGGGGCGTGTTCGCCCCTTACGCCGCGATCGTGCGCTTCGATCTCGGCCAATCGATCGGCGGCCCCTTCCGGCCGCGCCTGATCATCTTCCGGCTCGAGAGCCGATCGCGCTCCTGCATTGCAGCTTCCGTCGACGGGCGCAGGGCAGCCGCGAATGAGCGGGCGCGCCAGCTTGCCGACGGCTTCGGCGCGACGTTCGACTGCGCCAAGGACAAGGCACGTCCTTTGGAATAGCCGCGCGGCAAGTACGGCGAGGTTCGCCGCGCCATGAAGATCGTGGTCGAGCGACAGGACGACTTGCTGACCCGGTGGAGGGAAATCCCTGGCTGAGCTGACGGACGCTCAGATTGACGCCGCCACTGAGCGCGGCAAGGTCGCGCGCGCCGGCTCCACCGCCAAGCAATCATTGCCATACGAGGTAAATTCGGCCAGACCATTCCCGACCGGCGATAGACCGGGCGCGCATGACGGGAAACGCTTGGGAGGCTGACATGACATCGCGACTGCTTGCCGCCGCATTCGGCGTAGGGGTGCTGGCTCTGGCCGGCGGCCAGTCCTTGGCCGAGGACACCATCAAGATCGCCTATATCGATCCGCTTTCGGGTCCTGGCGCCACGGTCGGCGAGGTCGGCCTCAAGACCTTCCAGTTCCTGGCGGACGAGCTGAACGCCAAGGGCGGCGCGGCGGGCAAGAAGTTCGAGATCCTGCCCTTCGACAACAAGACCAACCCGCAGGAAAGCCTGGTGCAGGTGCAGAAGGCGGTCGATGCCGGCGCGCGCATCATCACCCAGGGCAATGGCTCCTCGGTCGCCGCGGCGCTCAACGACTGGGTCGCCAAATACAATGAGCGCAACCCGGGCAAGGAGGTGCTCTACCTCAATTATGCTGCGGTCGACCCGGTGCTGACCAACGAGAAATGCACGTTCTCGCATTTCCGTTGGGACGCCAACTCCGACATCAAGATGGAGGCCCTCACCAACTACATGAGGGACAAGACGGACATCAAGAAGGTCTACCTGATCAACCAGGACTACTCCTTCGGGCAGGCCGTGCGTGTCGCCGCCGTCGCCATGCTGAAGGCGAAGCGCCCCGATATCCAGGTCGTCGGCGACGAGCTGCATCCCTTGCTGAAGGTGACGGATTTCTCGCCTTATATCGCCAAGATCAAGGCTTCGGGCGCCGATACCGTGATCACCGGCAATTGGAGCCAGGACTTCGCGCTGCTCCTGAAGGCTGCCGCCGACGCCGGCCTGCAGGTGAACTGGTACACCTATTATGCCGGCGGCACGGGCGGCCCGACCTCGGTCAAGCAGACCGGCCTCAACCACCGTGTCTTCGCCATCCAGGAAGGCTCGGCCAATGTCGACTACGCGCCCTCGCAGGCGACCGAGAAGGCCTTCCGCGCCAAATACGGCGTCTCGAACTTCTATCCGCGCGCCTTCAACGAGATGCGCATGCTGGCGGCCGCCATCGACAAGGCAAAGTCGACGGACGCCAACAAGATCGGCCTCGCGCTCGAGGGCATGAAGGTCGAGGTCTTCAATGGCGGAGACGGCTTCATGCGCAAGGACGACCACCAGTTCTTCCAGCCCATGTATATCGTCTCGCTCGGCGAGCGCGGGCCGAAAGAGCCCTTCGACGAGGAGAATACCGGCTGGGGCTGGCGCACGGCCGCCAAGATCGACACCAAGGACACGCTGCTGCCGACCACCTGCAAGATGACGCGTCCCGACTGATGCGAGACGCGGCGCGCCGCCTGGCCTTCCCGGTCGGGCAGCGCGCCGCCCTCCGCGGAGCACCGAGGCGTGGCGGAACTCGTCATCATCTCGACGCTGAACGGCGTCCTCTACGGCCTCTTGCTGTTCCTGATGGCGAGCGGCCTGACGCTCATCTTCTCGATGATGGGGGTCCTGAACTTCGCCCATGCGAGCTTCTACATGCTCGGGGCCTTCTTCGGCTTCCAGATCAGCCGCTGGGCGGGATTCTGGCCGGCCCTCATCCTGGCGCCCGTCGTCGTCGGCATCGCCGGCGCCCTCGTCGAGCGCTTCGGCCTGCGCAACGTGCACAAGCACGGCCACGTCGCCGAGCTGCTGTTCACCTTCGGCCTCGCCTTCGTCATCGAGGAATTGGTGCAGATCGTCTGGGGCAAGTCGCCCGTCGATTTCCGCGTGCCGGCGGCGCTCGACTTCCCGGCCTTCACGGTGTTCGCCACCAACTACCCGGCCTACAAGCTGTTCATGCTGGTGATCTCGATCGCCATCTTCGTCGGCCTGTTCGCCATGCTGACGCGCACCCGCATCGGCCTGATCGTGCAGGCGGCGCTCACCCACCCGCACATGGTCGCCCATCTCGGCCACAACGTCCCGCTCGTCTTCATGTCGGTGTTCGGCGTCGGCGCCGCCTTGGCGGGCGTCGCCGGCGTCATCGCCGGCCCAGCGCTGGTGACGCAAGCGAGCATGGCGGCGCTGCTTGGCCCGATCCTGTTCGTGGTCGTCGTCGTGGGCGGCCTCGGCTCGCTGCAGGGGGCGCTCGCCGCCTCGCTGCTGATCGGTTTGCTTCAGACCTTCGCGGTGTCGATGAACCTCTCGCTCTCCGACATCTTCGCGGGTTCCGGTTTCAGCCCGCAGCCGCGCACCCTGCTCGGTGATCTGTGGCGCGTGACGGTGGCGCAAGTCGCGCCGGTCCTGCCCTATCTTCTGCTCGTCCTGGTACTGATCTTCAAGCCGACCGGCCTCTTCGGAAACCGGGAGACATGAGCGACGCCCTGACCACCCAAGCCCCGGCGGCCGCGAGCGCGAGCCCACTCGCTCGCGTCGCGCCCTTCGGCATCTGGATCGCCGCGGCGGCCCTCCTGATTGCCTTGCCGCTCGTCTTGCGCTCCGGCACGGCGCTGACCGTGATGAGCCTGATGGGCATCGCTATCGTCTTGGCCCTCTCCTACAACATGCTGCTCGGCCAGACCGGGATGCTCTCCTTCGGGCACAGCGTCTATTACGGTCTCGGCGCCTATTTCACGGTGCATGCGATGAACGCCGTGATCGCCGCGAAGCTGCCGATCCCTCTTCCTCTCATGCCGCTGATCGGCGGGCTCGCGGGCCTCGCCTTCGCCATGCTGTTCGGCTGGGTGTCGACGAAGCGCAGCGGCACCGCCTTCGCCATGATCTCGCTCGGCCTCGCCGAGCTCGTCGGCTCGAGCTCGCTGATCCTGCGCTCTTTCTTCGGCGGCGAAGAGGGCGTCTCGACGAACCGCACCAAGCTGTTGCGTCTCTTCGACTGGAGCTTCGGGCCGCAGATCCAGGTCTATTACCTGATCGCGGCCTGGTGCCTCATCTGCGCCGCGCTCATCTATGCGCTCACCCGCACGCCGTTCGGGCGCATGTGCAACGCGGTGCGCGAGAATCCGCAGCGCGTGCAGTTCGTCGGCTATAGCCCGCAAATGCTGCGCTACATCGCTTTTTGCCTGGCCGGCCTGTTCGCCGGCATTGCGGGAGGCCTCGTCTCGATCAATTTCGAATTGGCGAACTCGGCGCTCTTCAGCGCCACCCAGTCCGGCAATGTCCTGCTCGCGACCTTCATCGGCGGCGCGCGCTATTTCATCGGCCCGATCCTCGGCGCCGTGCTCGTCGTCTATCTCCAGACCATGCTGAGCGACATCACGGAGGTCTGGCAGCTCTATTTCGGGCTGATGTTCGTCGCGGCCGTGATGTATGCGCCGGGCGGGCTCGCCGGCCTGATCCTGATGCACGGCCCGATCTGGCGCGCCAGGGCGCTGTCTCGCCTGCTGCCCGGCTATGCGCTGCTGGTCCTGCCGCTGGCGCTCGCCTTGGGCGCCGCCGTCATGATCATCGAGATGGTCACGCACCTGTTCGTAAGAGCCTCCGAGGGCTCCGTGATGACGCTGGCCGGCCTCGCCTACGACATCGCGACCTGGCGGCCTTGGGCGGCGGCGCTCATCGCGCTCATCGCCGGTGCCTTTCTCTCGCGCCTAGCCTGGCGCCGGGTCGGCGCGGCCTGGGACGTGGCGCAGGCGGTGGCGCGCCAGAAAGGGCTTGCGCTATGACCGCGGCGCTGGCGGCGCATCAGGTCCCGGCGGCTTCCGTGAGGGCAGCCCCCGCGCTCGAAATTCGTGGGCTCGCGAAGCGCTTCGGGCCGACCGAGATCATACGCGGCGTCGACCTTGTGATCCCGGGCGGCGAGCGCCATGCCGTGATCGGCCCGAACGGCGCCGGCAAATCGACGCTGTTCAACCTCGTGAGCGGCCTCCTCGCGCCGAGCCAGGGTGAGGTCAGGCTCGACGGCGAGACCATCTCCGGCCTGCCGGCCTACAAGATCAACCGCCGCGGGCTGTCGCGCTCCTTCCAGGTCACGAACATCTTCCCGAGGATGAGCGTCTTCGAGAATCTGCGCTGCGCCGTGCTCTGGGCCATGGGTGAGAAATACGCGTTCTGGCGTGGAATCGAAGGCAATGACGCGGTCAGAGCCCGCACGCTCGAAGTGCTGGCGGATATCAACCTCGTCTCCCGCAAGGATATCCCGGCGGGCGTGCTCACCTATGCCGAGCAGCGCGCGCTCGAAATCGGCATCACCATCGCGGGCGGCGCCCATGTCATCTTGCTCGACGAGCCGACGGCCGGCATGAGCCACGCCGAGACGGGGTTGGCGGTCGCCCTCATCCGCCGCATCAGCGAGGGGCGCACCTTGGTCATCGTCGAGCACGATATGAGCGTCGTCTTCGGGCTTGCCGACCGTATCTCGGTGCTGGTCTATGGCAGGATCATCGCGAGCGGCACGCCTGCCGAGATCCGCGGCAACGCCGCGGTGAGGGAAGCTTATCTCGGCGAGGAGGCGCACTAGAGTGCAGCGAATCCGAAATTCGCATCACATTGGAGCAACGCGCGGGGCGAATTTCGGATTCAGAAGCTGCACTAGCAAGTTATTGTTTCTAGTGTGGTTTTCGAATTTGAAGTTCCTACCGCGCGCATGCCATCCATGTGATAGGAACTTCAAATTCACCACACTAGGAGCATCTTCCGGCGGGGCCCGTCCCCGCGAAGGCGAAGTGGTCTCCGGTTCGCCGCAGAAAATGCGACCAAACGAAAAGTGATACATGGCAAAACCAATTCCAGCACAGCGAGAACGGCCCTAGATGCTCGAGGTGCGCGACCTCAACGCCTATTACGGCAAGAGCCATATCCTGCAGGGCGTCACGGTCGAGGTCGCCGCCGGCGAGGTCGTATCCTTGCTCGGCCGCAACGGCGTCGGCCGCTCGACCACGCTCAAGGCCATCATGGGCGAGGTTGCGCCCGTCGGCACCGTCCGCTTCAGGGGACGCGACATCGCCGGCCTGCCGAGCTACAGGATCGCGCGGCTCGGCCTCGGCTATGTGCCCGAGAACCGCGACATTTTCCCGACGCTGACGGTGCGGCAGAACCTGCTGCTCGGCCAGAAGCATGCCGGAAGGGAAGGGCGCTGGGGCATGAGCGATATGCTCGGCATGTTCCCGAACCTCGGGGAGCGCGCCGACACGGTGGCCGGCGTGCTTTCGGGCGGCGAGAAGCAGATGCTCGCCATCTGCCGCACGCTGATGGGCGACCCCGAGCTGGTCATGATCGATGAGCCGACCGAGGGACTCGCTCCCTTGATCGTCAGGCAGGTCGGCGCATTGATCTCCGAGATCGCCAGGCGCGGCCTCGCCATCCTCCTGGTCGAGCAGAAATTGTCGATCGCGCTCGATATCTCGAAGCGCGTCTATGTCATGGGCCATGGCCGCATCGTCTTCGAGGGGACGCCGGCCGAGCTCAATGGGAACGCGGCGGTGCGGCGGGAGTGGCTGGAGGTCTAGGAGCGCGCCGACGCATCTCTTGCCTTCGCCCCGCCTTCCGCGCTAGAGGCGCTGCTCCCCGGCCTTGGCCGACGGTTCCACCGCTTACCTGCAGGGTGTGCAGGAGTGAGCACGGAGGATTTTGAGATGATCACCCTGACATTTCCGGATGGCGCCAAGCGCGAGTTTCAAGCGGGCGTCAGCGGTGCCGAAATCGCCAAGGGCATTTCGCCATCGCTCTTGAAGCGCACCGTCGCCATGGCGCTCGACGGCAAGCTCGCCGACCTTTCCGACAAGATCGCCCGAGACGCCAAGATCGAGTTCGTCGCGCGCGACGACCCGCGCGCGCTCGAGCTCATCCGCCATGACGCAGCCCATGTGCTCGCCGAGGCCGTGCAGGAGCTTTATCCGGGCACGCAGGTGACCATCGGGCCGGTGATCGAGAACGGCTTCTATTATGATTTCGCCCGCAACGAGCCCTTCACGCCCGAGGATTTCCCGGCGATCGAGAAGAAGATGCGCGAGGTCATCGCCCGCGATAAGCCCTTCTCCAAGCGCGAGGTCTCGCGCGACGAGGCGAAGGCCTTCTTTCGCGACAAGGGCGAGAGCTTCAAGGTCGAGCTCGTCGACGCCATCCCCGCCGGCGAACCGATCAAGTTCTACGACCAAGGTGGCTGGATCGATCTCTGCCGCGGTCCGCATATGGTCTCGACCGGGAAGGTGGGCGATGCCTTCAAGCTGATGAAGGTCGCCGGCGCCTATTGGCGCGGCGATGCCAACAACCCGATGCTGACGCGCATCTACGGCACCGCCTTCGCCAGGCGCGAGGACCTCGACGCCTATCTCAAGCAACTGGAAGAGGCCGAGAAGCGCGACCATCGCCGCTTGGGCCGCGAGATGGATCTCTTTCATTTCCAGGAGGAGGGGCCGGGCGTCGTCTTCTGGCACGCCAAGGGCTGGACCATGTTCCAGCAATTGATCGCCTATATGCGCCGGCGTCTCGCCGGCGACTATCAGGAGGTGAACGCCCCGCAAATCCTCGACAAGTCGCTATGGGAAACATCGGGTCATTGGGACTGGTACCGCGAGCACATGTTCGTGGTCGAGACCGAGGATGATCGCGTCTTCGCCATCAAGCCGATGAACTGCCCGGGCCATATCCAGATTTTCAAGCACGGTTTGAAGTCCTATCGCGACCTGCCGCTGCGCCTCGCCGAGTTCGGCGCCGTGTCGCGCTATGAGCCGTCGGGCGCGCTGCATGGGCTGCTGCGCGTGCGCGCTTTCACGCAGGACGACGCGCATGTGTTCTGCACCGAGGAGCAGCTCGCGGCCGAGTGCTTGAAGATCAATGAGCTGATCTTGTCGGTCTACAAGGATTTCGGCTTCGAGGACTGCGTCGTGAAGCTCGCGACCAGGCCCGACAAACGCGTCGGGACTGACGCCATGTGGGACCATGCTGAAGGCGTGCTGAGCCGTCTGCTCGCGCAGATCGAAGCGGAATCCGGAGGACACATCAAGACGGGCGTCAACCCGGGAGAGGGCACCTTCTACGGGCCGAAATTCGAATATGTGCTCCGCGATGCCATCGGTCGCGACTGGCAATGCGGAACGACCCAGATCGATTTCAACCTGCCGGAACGCTTCGGCATGTTCTACATCGACCAGGACGGCCAGAAGAAGACTCCAGTGATGGTGCATCGCGCCATTTGCGGCTCGATGGAACGCTTCTCGGGCATCCTGATCGAGCATCACGCCGGGCATTTCCCGCTCTGGCTTGCGCCGGTGCAGGCGATGGTCGCGACCATCACCTCGGAGGCCGATGATTACGCCGCCGAGGTGCTGAAGGCGGCGCGCGCCAAAGGATTGCGCGCCGAGGCCGACATCCGCAACGAGAAGATCACCTATAAGGTGCGCGAGCACTCGCTCATGAAGATTCCGGCGCTCCTCGTGGTCGGCAAGAAGGAGGCGGCCGAGCGCACCGTCTCGGTCCGCCGCCTCGGCTCGAACGAGACGCGAACCGTGCCGCTCGGCGAGGCGCTTTCGGCCTTGCACGAGGAAGCGCGGCCGCCGGATATGGTGCGGCCGGAGGAGGAGGTGAGAGCTAAACCTGCCCGGGCAGCGGCCGTCCCGTGAGCTCGCAGACCCTCCGCAGGCATGCGCGCCGGCCTCGGTGCGTCCCCCTTCTCCCGCTCTTCGCGGGAGAAGATGCCGAGACCCCCGGGTCGCGCCTCCGGCACGCCCAAGGGCAAGCTCCGTCGAGGCGGATGAGGCAATGTTCACCTTGGCCAATGCTCGACGCTTGCGTCGAGCGTCGAACATCAAGACGGATGCGCGAAGCGCATGCTTTTCGCCCTCATCCGCCCTTCTCCCGCGAAGAGCGGGAGAAGCTGGGCGCGCAATCGTGGCCACTTTCACGGCGATCATGACCCTCCCCCTCGTCATCGTCGTCGCGGTTGCCGATAACGGCATCATCGGCAAGGATAACGGCCTTTCCTGGCGCATACCGAGCGATATGAAGCGCTTCAGGCGCATTACGATGGGCAAGCCGCTGATCATGGGCCGCAAGACCTTTCAATCCATCGGACGGCCATTGCCCGGCCGCGAGCTTGTGGTGGTCACGCGCGACAAGTCCTTCAGCGCTGCGGGCGTCCATATCGCCCATTCGCCGCAAGATGCGGTCCTGAAGGCCGAGGAGCTCGCCGCTTCCATGGGCGCGGATGAGATCATCGTCGCGGGCGGCGCCGCCATCTACGCGGCGCTGCTACCGTTGACGTCGCGCATCGAGCTCACCCGCGTGCATGCGGCGATCGAGGGTGATGTGGCCTTTCCCGAGCTTGATTCCGACGCTTGGCGCGAGGCGAACCGCAAGGAACATGCGCCCGAGCCCGGCGACGACCATGGCTACACGCTGTCCTCGTTCGTGAGGGCGGGTTGAGGGTCTTGCAGGTGTCGGCACCTCACGAACCTCGCCATGGCTGCGCAGGCGTGACGCTTGACAGCGCCCGACGCCTGGGGTGAAGCCATCGCCTGAGCAGCGCCGATCACGCGACTGTGGTAAGGAACGAAGATGCCTTGGAGCAATCAGAGCGGAGGGGGCGGCCCGTGGCGCCCGCAAGGGCAGGGGCCTTGGGGCCAAGGCCCTTCCGGCGGAAATGGCGGGCGTCAGCCGCCCGATTTCGAGGATATGGTGCGCCGCCTCCAAGCGAGGCTCGGCGGCTTGTTCGGCGGCGGCGGCGAGGGGTTCAGCGGCAAGGCGATTCTGTTCTTCGTGCTGCTCGGCGTGCTGGGCTGGCTGGCGACCGGGCTCTATACGGTGCAGCCGAAGGAAGTCGGCCTCAACCTTGTCTTCGGGCGCTATGTCGGCACGGTCGGGCCGGGCCTCAACGTCAACTGGCCGTATCCGATCGGCCAAGTGATCAAGGTGCCGGTGCTCGGCACCAACACCATGGAGATCGGTGTCGGCGGGGCCGAAAGCGTCTCGCGCACCTCACGGCCGAGCGTCGAAGGGCTGATGCTCACGGGCGACGACAACATCGTCGATATCGACTTCAACGTGCAGTGGCAGGTCGATCCGGCGAGGCCCCAAGACTATGCCTTCAATATCGAGGACCCGCAGGGGACGATCAGGGCGGTCGGCGAGAGCGTCATGCGGGAGGTGGTCGGAAAGCGCAACATTCAGGCGATACTGACGACCGATCGGGAGTCGATCCAGCAGGGAGTCAGGAAGTCGATGCAGGAGATCCTGGACAGCTACAAGGCTGGCGTCCAAATCCAGATCGTCAATCTTCTCAAGGACTTGCCGCCGCCCGAGGTCACTGCCGCCTTCCAGGACGTGCAGGCGGCGAGCATCGACCAGAAGACGGTGCAGAACCAGGCGGCGACCTATGCGAGCAAGGTGGTGCCGGAGGCCAAAGGTCAAGCAAGCCAGATTACACAGGCAGCGGAAGGCTATCGGACGCGCACCGTGGCCGAGGCGAAGGGCGCTGCCTCGCGCTTCGACCAGGTCTATGCGGAGTTCAAGAACGCGCCCGACGTGACGCGCGAGCGCATGTATCTCGAGACGATGGAACGCCTCTTCGGCGGCATGGACAAGGTGATCCTCGACCAGGGAGCCGGGCAGGGCGCGTCCGTATTGCCCTATCTGCCGCTCGGCGATCTGCAACGCCGCGCCGGCCAGGGACCCGCGAAATGAGCGGCGCATCGCGCATTGGCGCGCTCGTCGCCCTCGTCATCCTGCTGATCCTCGCCTCCAATGCGGCGTTCACGGTACAGCAGACACAGCACGCGCTCGTCTTGCGCTTCGGCGACGTGCGGCGCACGATTTCGGATCCGGGCCTCTATTTCAAGCTGCCCCTCGTCGAGTCGGTGATCAGCCTCGACAAGCGCATCCTCGACCTCGATGTCCCTGCCCAAACGGTCGTCGAATCCGAGCAGAAGCAGCTCGTGGTCGATTCCTTCGTTCGCTATCGCATCCGTGATCCCTTACGTTTCTACCAAGCGGTGGGCACCATGGCGAGCGCCAACCAGCAGCTGGGGGCCGTGGTCAATTCGACCGTGCGCGGCGTCATCGCCGAATCGAAGATGGAGGACATCGTCAAGATCCAGCGCGGGCAGCTGCAAGGCCGCATCCTCAACCAGGTGAACCAGCAAGTCATGGTGCGCGGCATCGACGTGATCGATCTGCGGTTGCGCCAAGTCATATTACCGCCCAAGAACCTCGAAGCGGTGTTCAACCGCATGATCAGCGATCGCCAGCGCGACGCGCAGGACATCCGTTCGTTGGGCACCCAGCTGAGCCTCGGCATCCGGGCGGACGCCGATCTCGCCGTCCAGACCATTATCGGCGAGGCCAATCAGAAATCCGATGAGATACGCGGAGCAGCCGATGCCGAGAAGAACAAGATCTTTGCCGATGCCTTCGGCCGCGATCCTGCCTTTTTCGCGTTCTACCGCTCAATGCAGGCCTATGAGGCTGGGTTGAAGCCCGAATCGACGCGCATGGTGCTTTCGCCCGGCTCGAGCTTCTTCCGATACTTCAACGATCCGGCCGGCGCGGCCGCATCGCAACAAGCTCCAACGGCGATTTTAACGCCGGCTGCCCCTCCGCCTGCCAGTAAATAGCGTGTTGCCGAGACGGGGCCGGCGACGCAATGAAGGATTTTCTTGCTGCTCTCGGTCTTGTGTTCGCCATCGAAGGTTTGTTGTTTGCCGCCTTCCCACGGGGTGTCGCCCGGGCCATGCGGGAGGTCGCGGAGCATGGGGAGCGGCATTTACGCACCGCGGGCATCATCGCGGCAATCTGCGGAGTGGCGATAGTGTGGCTCGCGCGCCGGGCAGGCTGGTGGTAAGATGATCCTTAGATTTCTAAGCACCGGCGCGCTCTTCTCTCTGCGCTCGTGGGAGAGGGAAGAGCGCATCGCAGTTCCCATCATCCTCGAGTGGCGAGGATGTGCGCATGCCGTAGAGCCAAGGCGGGGCATCAACGGTTCGCCGTAGAAAATGCATAGAGCAGAGAGCCAGAGTCTCCGGGTCCAATTCCCTTGGGCTACGACAGATTCTAGAGCGTTTCGTCCAAGAGGAACGAACACCATGATGGACTTGATCCGATCGCACCCGATGCGCCTTCTGGGCGCCTCGTCGCGCTGTGCGGGGCTCGCCTTGGCGTTGGCGCTGGTGGCGGCCTATCCCTCCGATGTGAGGGCGGCGCGGGGCCCTGGCGAAATTGCCGATGTCGCCGACCAGGTCGTCGACGCGGTCGTGAACATCTCGGCCACCACCACCGAGCAAGTGCGAACCTTCAAGACGCCCGGCGACTCGCAGAGCACGCCATTCGACGATCTCTTCGACGATTTCTTCAGTCGCAAGCGTGGAGGGCAGGGCGGCGATGCTCCCCAACCGCCGCGCATGCGCAAGTCGAATTCGCTGGGCTCAGGCTTTGTCGTCGATGCTTCGGGGATCGTGGTCACCAACAACCATGTGGTGGGGGAAGCGACCGACATCGAGGTCATCTTCACCGACGGCTCGAAGCTCAAGGCGGAGGTGGTCGGAAAGGATCCGAAGGTCGATCTGGCGGTGCTGCGCGTGAAATCCGACAAGCCGTTGAAATTCGTGAAGTTTGGAGATTCCGAGAAGATGCGCATCGGCCAATGGGTGATGGCGGTCGGCAACCCGTTCGGCCTCGGCGGCTCGGTGACGGCCGGAATCATCTCGGCGCGCCATCGCAATATCGAATCCGGGAGCTACGACGATTATTTGCAGACTGACGCCGCCATCAATCGCGGCAATTCCGGGGGACCCTTGTTCAATCTCGACGGTGAGGTGATCGGCATCAATACCGCGATCCTCTCCCCGACCGGCGGCTCGATCGGCATCGGCTTCGCCATCCCCTCGAATCTGGCTCAGCCCGTGCTCGATCAGCTCACCCAATTCGGCGAGGTGCGCCGCGGCTGGCTCGGCGTGCAGATTCAAGGCGTCGACGATACGATCGCCGAGACCCTCGGCCTCGGCAAGGCGCGCGGCGCTCTCGTCGCCGGCGTCGATGACCGTGGACCGGCACAGCCTGCCGGGATCAAGAAAGGCGATGTGATCATCAAGTTCAACGGCAATGACGTGAGGGAATCGCGTGACCTGCCGCGCATGGTTGCGGCGACGCCGGTAGGCAAGGTGGTCGAGGTAGTCATCATCCGCGACGGCAAGGAAGTGACGATCTCGGTCACGCTCGGCAGGCTGCAGGACGAGAAGGTCGCCGCGCTCACTCCGCCGCAGAGCGATACATCGGCTCTGAAGAAGGCGCTCGGCCTCGATCTGTCGCCGCTCACCGACGAATTGCGCCGCCGCTACAGCATCAAGGACACGGTCAAGGGCATCGTGATTACGAGCGTCGATCCGAACTCGGCCGCCGCCGATAAGCGCCTGCAGCCGGGCGATGTCATCGTCGAGATCGGGCAACAGCCGGTCTCGACTCCCGCCGACGTCACGAAGCAGCTCGAGGCTCTGAAGAAGGACGGAAAGAAGTCCGCGCTTCTCTACGTGTCCAACACCCAAGGCGATATGCGCTACGTCGCCCTGGCGGTAGAATAGCATCGACCGTGTCAGGGCCGTCCTCGGGCTTGTTCCGAGGACGGCCCTGACGGGTCTGGCTCAACCCTTTGCTTTGAAATAGCGCTTCATCGGCTCGAAATAGTTGTCCTGCCAGCCGCCGTCGCGATAGCTCGTATGGCCGTCCGGAACCTTCGTATGGCGCAAGGTCACCTTGGTGCCGTGGGCAACAGGCTCGAGCAGCACCTCGATTTGTGAATCCGCGTCCTTCTTCGTGAACTTGGTGGTGCGCCAGGACTGGACGATGCGCTTACCCGGATCGAGCTCGATATTGCGGCCCTCGATATAGCCGTCCCAGGCGGTGAACATCGCGCCCTTGCGCGTCGAGGCGGTGGCCTCGTGGCCACCCGTCATGGCGGCATGTCCATGGCTATCGAGCCAGGCGTCATAAATGGCTTGCGGCGACGCGGGAATGGTGTCCGATACCGCAAATTCGAAAGACATGGTTGGCGCCTCCTGCCGATCCCGGATCGCAGCATGGAGCGGCTCGAAGCGCAAGCCCGTTTGGCCGAGCCTTGGGCGCTCCGCCGCACCATGCCGGGGTGTCGCCGCGGTTCATATCTGATATGGCGATCCCGATGAACAGGCGAGAATCCGAACGGTCCGACTGCGTTGCCGGCCAATGCCTCTGCGGCGCGGTCCACATCGAGATCGGCTATCCGGCGCGCTGGGCTTGGCACGACCACACACGCGCAAGCCGGATCGCCCATGGTGCCGCCTACGCCACCTATGTCGGGAGCTGGCGCAAGCGCTTCCGCGTCACCGAGGGCGAGGACGATATCACCCGCCATGAGGACAAGGCGACGCGCACCGCGCGCAGCTTCTGCCGACGTTGCGGCACGCCGCTCTTCTACGAGCGCGGGCATTCGCCGCATATGGTCAATGTTCCACGCGCGCTCTTCGATCATCGCACCGGGCGCGAGCCGCGCTATCATGTGGGGATCGACGAGATGCGCGACTGGACCTATGCGGGCGAGCCGCTCGTGCCGCTCAAGGGGTTCCCGGGAGTGGTCTGGGAGCGTCCCGCAAGAAAGAAGCACCGCCGCAGGGCCGGCATGTTCTAAAGACCAGCCTTCCAGGAGACGGCCATGATGACCTCGAGGAATTTCGGCAAAGTCTATCCAATGCGGCGCCGCCGGGAGACGCGGGCCTCGCCTTGCAGGCGCTCTGGTGGGTCGGCAAGGGCGAGTGGGACCGAGCGCATGGCTGCGTTCAGCAGCGGGAGGGGGAGCCCGAATGCGACCTGGTGCACGCGCATCTGCACCGGCTCGAGGGCGACCTTGCCAATGCCGGCCATTGGTATCGCCGTGCCGGGAAGCCGGTGGCGACAACCTCGTCGGAGGAGGAGTGGGCGGCCATAGCGACGCAGTTGCTCTCTCGAAAGTAGAGCGTCCTACATCGCCCGTCGCCGTCAGACCGCACAGTCCAGCATCCACTGCACGCCGAACTGGTCGGTCAGCTTGCCGTAAAAATCGCCCCAGGGCTGGATGCCGAGCGGCGTGGTGATGGTGCCGCCTTCGGCCAGGCGGCCGAAGAGAGTCCGGGTCTGCTCGCGGTCGTCCATCATCAGGATATGCGCGGAGCCACGCATTGGCTCGGCATCATCGTTGTCGGACGCATAGAACAGCACGCCCGGCCCCTCGAACTTCGCGTGCATGATCCGACCACGCATGGCCTCATTCCGCGCGGGCATGCCGCCCTCGCCGTAGCGCAGCGCCTCCACGACGCGACCGAGGCCACATTGCGTGTAGAAGGTGAGCGCCTGCTCGCAGCTCGCGCTAAAGAACAGGTAGTTGGATAGCCGCATGATACGTGCTCCTACGGCGTCGGCACGTGAGCCACGGCTCGGCCGGCCGGGGTGTCGACGCCGACCTCGGCAATCAGCGGCGAGTTGCGCCTCTTGCGCGTCGGTGAACACGCCGCGCTGGTGGATGATGCGGAGCAGGGGCATTCGGGTCAAGGGTCAAGGCAAATCGCATAAGATATATTATGGAACATATTCCAACTCATTGGAACGTAAGACGATCTCGAAATGGCGGGGATTGGAATTAGGAATTGGCCTTGTCGGCCCTCAAAGGGCGAGCTGCATGCCGTCATAGGCTGGCGTGATATTCGGCGGCAGCGTCGCCGCCAGGGTCGCGTAATCGAGGTCGGTGTGCATGTTGGTGAGCACGGCGCGCTGCGGCTTGAAGCGCGCAATGGCGGCGAGCGTTTCCTCGAGGCTGAAATGCGAGGGATGCGGACGAAGGCGTAGTGCGTCGATCAACAGGATGTCGAGATCCTCGAACAGCGCCTCGCTCTCGGGTGGAATGCCGTTGAGGTCGGGCGCGTAGGCGAAACGGCCGATACGCAGGCCCAGGGCTTCGGCGTCTCCATGCGGCAGCCTGTATGCCGTGAGCGTCAGGCGAGCCCCATTGCGACCGCAGATCGTCGTAGGACCCGCGCTCGCCAAACGCCGCTCGTCGAGGAGCGGTGGGTAGTAGCTGCCAGGTGGCGTCTCGAAAACATAGCCGAAGCGCTGTTTCAACGCGACCGCGGTCGGCTCGTCCATCCAGGCATCGAGGCGCGCCCGGCCGGCGATCACGAGTGGCCGCAAGTCGTCGACGCCATGGGTGTGATCGGCGTGCTCATGGGTGAAGACGACGGCATCGAGCCGGCGCACGTCGGCATCCAGCAACTGCTCGCGGAGATCGGGCGAGGTGTCGACGAGCACGGCCAGCGACCGCTCGCCTTCGCCGGTCTCGAGGAGCAGCGAGCAGCGGCGGCGGCGGTTCTTGGGGTTTTTAGGATCGCAGGCTCCCCAATCGCCGCCCACACGCGGCACGCCGCCCGAGGAGCCGCAACCGAGGATAGTTACGCGCATCTGCATCGGAACTGGCCCCGTCAGCGCGTTTGCCTCGACGGCGGACGCAGCTCCGCCGTCGTCTTCGCGTCCGCCGTCGTCCTCGCGTCCGCCATCTTCCCGAATAGACGCAGGAAATTCGTCGTCGTGAGGCTAGCGAGCCCAGCCAGCGGCATATTCCGCGTCGAGGCCAGAACCTTAGCTGTTTCAACGACATAGGCAGGCTCATTGCGCTTGCCGCGATAGGGTTCAGGTGCGAGGTAAGGAGCGTCCGTCTCGACCAGCAGCCGGCCGGCAGGCACGAACGCCGCGATACGCCGCAACTCCTCGGACCGTTTGAAGGTCAAAACCCCGGAGAACGAGATGGAGAAGCCGAATTCGAGCCCGGCACGGGCGAGTTTCTCGCTGGAGGTGAAGCAGTGAAGCATGGCCTTGAAGGCGCCCTGCCCCATCTCCTGCGTCAAGATGCGGATCATGTCGTCATCGGCGTCGCGCGCATGGATGACGAGCGGCAGACCGGTCTCGCGCGCCGCCGCGATATTGGTGCGGAATACGCGCTTTTGCACGTCGCGGGGGGCGCGATCATAGTGGTAGTCGAGCCCGGCCTCCCCGATTGCGACGCATTTCGCGTGAGCCGCAAGTGCGATGATGTCCGATGCCTCCAGATCGGCCTCTTCGGCGGCGTGGTGCGGATGCGTGCCGACCGTGAAGAAGACGTTCTCATGGCGCGCCGCGATGGCTTGCAGCGCCGCGTTGCGCCGAACGCGGGTCGAGATGGTCAGGAAAAGGCCGACGCCCGCCTCCATAGCGCGCCCGATCACGCCGGCTTCATCGGCCGCGAGATCGGGGAAGTCGAGATGGCAGTGGCTGTCGACGAGCATCAGGCCTGCTCTGCCGCGACTTCGGGCTCGACGTAGCGAGGGAATATCGGAGCCGGAACGGGAAGCGCCCTACCCGCTTCCATTCGCCCGGAGGCGCCGATATCCTTCAGAGCGCGCCGATCGGGCGCCACGCCCAACAGGTCGAGAAGCTTCGCGGCCGCACCAGGTATGAACGGTTGCGTGGCGATGCCGATCGCCCGCAAGGTCTCCAGCGTCACATAAAGGACCGTGGCAAAGCGGGCGGGCGCCGATTTGCGTTGCACCCAGGGCTCTTCGCTGGCGAAATAGCGATTGGCGCCAGCGACCACGCTCCAAATCTCCGCGAGCGCGAGATGCGGCGCGAGCTGGTCCATCGCGGCGCGCGTGCGCTGAGGTAAGGCGTCCGCCTCGGCAAGCAAGGCCGCATCCGCCTCCGAGAGGCCGCTGGGCGACGGCACGCTTCCCTCGCAATTGCGCGCGATCATCGACAAGGAGCGCTGCGCCAAATTCCCGAGATCGTTGGCGAGATCGGCGTTGATACGGTTGACGATCGCCTCATGGTTGTAGCTGCCGTCCTGTCCGAAGGCGACCTCGCGCAGGAAGAAATAGCGCAGCTGGTCGACGCCATAGGCATCCGCAAGCGCGAAGGGGTCGATGACGTTGCCGACCGATTTCGACATCTTCTCGCCGCGGTTGAAGAGGAACCCATGGCCGAAGACGCGCTTCGGCAAGGCGACCCCCGCCGACATCAGGAAGGCTGGCCAATAGACCGCGTGAAAGCGCACGATATCCTTGCCGATGATATGGAAGTCCGCCGGCCAGTAGCGCCAAAGCGGGGCTTTTTCGTCCGGAAAGCCGAGCGCCGTGATGTAATTCGTCAAGGCGTCGACCCACACATACATGACATGTCCTGGAGCATCGGGCACCGGCACGCCCCATGTCAGCGTCGTGCGCGAGATCGACAGGTCTTGCAGCCCTCCCTTGACGAAGCTCACGACCTCGTTGCGGCGCGTATCGGGACCGATGAATTCGGGATGGGCCTCGTAATGTCGCAGTAGCCGATCCTGATAGGCGGACAGGCGGAAGAAATAAGTCTGCTCCTGCGTCCACTCGACCGGCGTGCCCTGAGGACCCAGCCGCACGCCTCCTTCTCCGAGCGTCGTTTCGCTCTCGTCGTAGAAGGCCTCGTCGCGCACCGAATACCAGCCCGCATAGGTGCCGAGATAGATGTCTCCCGCCGCCTGCATGCGCCGCCACAGGGCCTGGGAGGCTTGGTAATGCCCAGGCTCCGTCGTGCGGATGAACCGATCGCGCGAGATGGATAGCTTGTCGCACATGGCCACGAATTTGGGCGTGTTGCGGTCCGTCAAGGCGCGCGGCGAGATCCCATCCTTGCTGGCGGTCTGCATCATCTTCAGACCATGCTCATCCACGCCCGTCAGGAAGAACACGTCATGGCCCTCGATGCGCTTGAAGCGCGCGATCGCATCGGTTACGACGGCCTCGTAGGCATGACCGATATGTGGCGCGCCGTTTGGATACGAGATCGCCGTCGTGATGTAGAATTTCGGTTGCGTCATCAGCCTAGCGTCTCGTCCCGTTCCGTGCCGCGCATCGGACTAAAATATTGATATAACACTATATTTTGCATCTCTTGATTGTTTGAATTCGCGCTTCCAAATCAAAACCGAGGCTCGAATGCAAGGCCTTGGCCATCACAACGCAAGGTCCGCCACTTCCCTGAGAGACGTGAGGACGAGGGCGCGTTTGTCAAGATTATACGTGTCCGCTTCACGCTTTCGCGCCTCGATCTCGCCCCATAGACGAGCCGCGGTCTCGGCGCGAGCGTCGAGAGAAGCCGCGTGGCGATGGGCGCGTTCCTGCAGCCAGTCGAAGATCGCGTCGAAGACGATGTCGTAGGAGGCATCGCCCACCTTCGCCCCGAGCCTGCCCCCGAGCTTCAAGGAGGCTGTTCGCCATGTCGCGGCCGGCGATTCGAGAACGTCGCGCGCCATGCGGACGAGTTCGATGGCGCGCTCCTGCAGCAGGAGCAGGGCCCGCTTGACGGAACCCTCGGCGAGCGTCGCGGCGTCGGCGATCAGCCTCTCGGAGGCGTCAATGCCGGGGAGGTTGGAAATGATCTCGGCGATCTCGGCTGGCGCCAACGCGTCCAAGCGCAGGCGCCGGCAGCGCGACAAGATGGTCACCGGCAGCCGCCCCGGCGCATGGGCCACAAGCAGGGCGAGCGATCGCCCGGGCGGTTCTTCGATGATCTTCAGGAGCGCATTCGCCGCATTGCGGTTAAGCTCATCGGCGGCATCGACGATCAGCACCTTCCAACCGCCCTCTCCGCTCGTGTTCTGTAAAAAGGAAGTGGCGCGGCGCGCATCATCGACCGTGATCTCGGTGCGCAGCTTGCCGCTCGTGCCGATGGTGCGCTCCAAGAGGAAGAGGTCGGGATGGGCGCCCGCTGCGATCCGCCGGGCCGCGGGTTCTCTCGGGGCGATATCGAGCGAGGATGCCTGTGCCGCGCGGGCAAAAGGATCTCCGCCGGCCAGCACGAAACGCGCCACGCGAAAGGCGAAGGTCGCTTTGCCGATCCCTTCGGGGCCGCCGATCAGCCAGGCATGGGCGAAACGACGCGAGCGCAGCGCTTCGAGGACTGCGAGCTCGGCTCGAGCCTGGCCGACGAGCCCGTAGCGCTCGCGGGGATGGGGAAAGCTATCGGATTTGTCTTTGGGCTCGGTCATCGACGACCTTGGCGGCGCGCCGCGCGGGAGGTTTCGGTGCGCCTGTATCGAGGCGCTTGGTAGCGAGGCGCAGTATGCGTTCCGCGACTTGATCGATAGAGCGTCGCGCGCTGATCACGACACAGCGTTCGGGAGCCTCGGCGGCGATGTCGAGATAGGCTTGGCGGAGCTTGGCGTGATGAGCCAGCGCCTCGGCTTCGAACCGATCTGGCTTTTCGGCCGCGCGACGCATGCCAAGGCGCTTGACCGTCAATTCCGGTGGCAGGTCGAGGATGATCGTGAGGTCGGGTGCCGTATCGCCGACCACGGCCGCCTCCGCCGCGCGAACGAGCTCATCGCTCACCTCCCCGAGAGCGCCCTGATAGGCCCGCGTCGAATCGGCGAAGCGATCGCAAATCACGATGGCGCCTTGCGCCAGTGCCGGGCGGATCGTGGCGCGCAGGTGATCGGCTCGTGCCGCGTTGAACAGCAGCATCTCGCCAAAGGGACCGGAGTGCGAAGCCTTGCCCGAGAGCAAGAGCGCCCGGATGGCTTCGGCGCGCGGCGAGCCGCCGGGTTCGCGCGTCTCGACGACCTTATGACCGGCAAGACGCAAGGACGCGGCGAGCCTTGCGGCCTGCGTCGATTTTCCCGAGCCATCAGCGCCCTCGAAGGTTATGAACATGCCGTTGCGGGGGTCCATCACCGGTCAGCGCCTCAGCAGCCGGCGCACGGTGCCGCTTCCAGCCTCGAAAAGGGCATCTTCTGCCTTTCGCATCAATCCGCCTTCTCCGACGGATTCGGCAGCGAAAAGGGGCACTTCAAGAATGGAGGCATCGCCTTCGAAGACGCGCAGCACGCCGATCTTGGTGCCTGCGGCAACGGGAGGCTTCACGGGGCCCTCATAGATGAGCTTCGCATTGAGCCTCTCGCGTCCCCCACGTTGGGTCATGACGCGAATTGGACCATCGGCGCGCAAATCGACCGAGGATTTTTCGCCGCCATAGACGCTGGCTCTTGCGACGATCGCCCCTTCCGGAAAAAGCTCATGCCCCTCGAAAGCGCGAAAGCCATATTCGAGGAGCTTACGTCCTTCATTAGCCCTATCTTTCGCGGTCGCGGCGCCATTGACGACCACGATCAGGCGCAGACCGCTCTGTACCGCCGATCCCACGAGCCCAAAGCCGGACTCATCGAGATTCCCCGTCTTGAGGCCATCCGCGCCGATGTCCATCGTCAGCAAGGGGTTGCGATTCAGTTGTCGGATCTTGTTCCAGGTGAACTCCTTTTGACCGAAGAACTTGTAGAGTTCGGGATAGGTCCTGATGACGTGTCTCGCAATCAGCGCAAGCTCGAGCGCCGTGGTGCGCTGCTGCGGATCAGCGGCACCGCTTGCATTCTTGAAGACGGACGCGCTCAGACCGAGCTCACGCGCATGGCTCGTCATCAGCTCGGCGAAGGCCTGCTCGCTACCGGCCACCCCTTCGGCGATGGCGATCGCGGCATCATTGCCCGATAGCACCACGAGCCCCGAGATCAAATCGGCGATCGGCACGTGGCTGTGAATCTTGGCGAACATCGTGGAGCCGCCGGACGGAGCGCCGCCCTTGCGCCAGGCATTTTCCGAGATGACGAATTCCTGGTCGAGCGAAAACTTGCCTTGCTTGATCTCATTGAACAGTACCTCTGCGGTCATGAGCTTGGCTAGGCTCGCCGGGACCATCAAGCTTCGAGCGTTCTTCTCGAACAGGATAGTGCCGCTCTCGGCATCCATGAGCAGAGCCTGCTGCGCCGAGGTTTGCACCGTCTCGGCGGCGGTCGCGGCGCCCGAGAGCAACGCAAAGAAGGCAATGAGTATCGGCGGACGGAATATCGAGGCCGCCCGTAACCAGCCCACGGCGAGGCGTGCCATGCGCTACTGCGTGCGCAGACGCACGAAACTCTGCGGCTTCAGGCCCGCAAAGGGATTGCCGGGGGTGAAAGCCCGCGTATCCGCCAGGCGTTCAGACGCGAAGAACAAGGTAGCGAGCTGTTTCGGCCGCGCCGGCGGACGTGGCGCCACGACCTCGTCTTCATTCCCGATCGTTGAAGGCTGGGACACCATTGCCGGCTGCGTCTTGGCAACGATGCTCACGCCCAGATCGAAGGGCCGTTCGGGGGGCAGCGGCGCGACGGCGATCGTGGTGTGCGTCGAGTTATCGTTGCGTATGACGGTCGTCGTCGCGTTGGCTGGCTGCTCATCATCCGCTGTTGGCGCTATCGCCGGCTCGGCCGCGGGCGCCGACCTTGCGGAAGCGCCAGCTCCGTTGGAATAGGTAATGGTCGTATAGAGGTTCGGGCGCGACGCGGGTGCACTATAGGCGACGGCGGTCGTCGCAGGGTGCGGCTGCTGCGAAGCGGCCGTCACGGCCGAGGCAATCGCTGCAATCGGAGCGCCGGGACCGGACGCTTGCGGCGTGTTCGTCAGATCGGCGCTCGCGACCATCACCGGTACCGAACCCGGCCCGTCCAGAACAGCCCCCGCTCCGTCCGTGCGCAAGGTCGCCAGCAGCTTGCGGTCGTCCGAGCCGGCGATGCTCGCCGGGCGCAGATAGTCGAGCTTGATCTCCGTCGTGCCCAGATGCTTGAAATCAAGGACCTCCGCGACGCGCTCCGAGACATCCATGACGCGGTTGGCGTGATAGGGACCACGGTCGTTCACGCGCACGATGATGGAGCGGCCATTCCTGATATTGGTGACCCGGGCATAGCTCGGCAAAGGCAGGGTCTTGTGGGCAGCGCTGATCGAATAGCGGTCGAACACCTCGCCATTGGCGGTCAGGCGCCCATGGAACGCCGATCCATACCAGGAGGCAAGACCGACCACCGAATAATGCGAAACCTCCTGCGGCACATAGGTGCGGCCCGCCACGCTATAGGGATGACCCACCAATCGGGTGCCGCCGCCCTTCGGGATAGGGTCGCCGTCCTCATAGAGGCGACGGCTCGCCCTGACCCCTAATTTCGGATCGATGCCGCCGCCAACTCCGTTGCCGACCGTCGACTGAGAGGCGCAATCGGCCACCATGAGCGAGACGCCGATACCGATGACGGCGCGCCAAGGCTTCGTTTGCCGAATGAAGGATCGCGGCCAGATCATGCTCGATCGGGCCCGCGGGGCACGGTTCATCCCTCTCATGGCCTCGTTCATACGCAAAAGGCGAGCGAGGGGGAAGAGGGATTGTCGACTGATCGCTGACGTGAAATCGACATCGTTTCGACCTTGTCCGTGCTCGTCGACATCCCGACGACGCATGGCGACACCGCTGGCCCATTTGCGAGCCGAAGCGGCAATACTAGGTCAAATGCGTTGAAATTGCGTTGTTTTCAACCAACGCTTTGATGAAGCAGGACAATCCTCGCCGCAAGGTTAATTCGCCACCCGACCGCTCCCCAACAAGCCTGGCTTCAGAACAGGAAATATCTCTGCGCCATCGGCAGCTCCTTCGCGGGCTCGCAGACCAGGAGCTCGCCATCGGCGCGCACCTCATAGGTCTCGGGGTTCACGCTGATATCCGGCGTCGCGTCATTATGGACCATCGAGCGTTTGCCGATGCCTGAACGCACGTTCTCGACCGCGACGAGCTCCTTGGCGAGGCCCCATTTGGCGGCGAGGCCGCGCTCGACGGCGGCCTTCGACGCGAAGGTGAGCGAGGTGCTGGTGCGCGCCGAGGCGAAGGCGCCGAACATTGGCCGGTAGTGCACGGGTTGGGGCGTTGGAATGGAAGCGTTGGGGTCCCCCATCGCGGCTGCGACGATCATGCCGCCCTTGATGACGAGATCGGGCTTCACCCCGAAGAAGGCCGGCGACCACAGCACCAGATCGGCGAGCTTACCCGTTTCCACCGAGCCGATATGCTTGGACACGCCATGCGCGATCGCGGGGTTGATGGTATATTTCGCGACATAGCGCTTGGCGCGGAAATTGTCGTTGTCGCGCCCCCGATCCTCCGGCAGCGGCCCGCGCTGCACCTTCATCTTATGCGCGGTCTGCCAGGTGCGGATGATGACCTCGCCGATGCGGCCCATCGCCTGACTGTCGGAGGACATCATGGCGAGGGCGCCGAGATCATGGAGGATATCCTCAGCCGCGATCGTCTCCTTGCGGATGCGGCTCTCGGCGAAGGCGAGATCCTCGGGGATCGAGCCGTCGAGATGATGGCACACCATCAGCATATCGAGATGCTCGTCGAGCGTGTTGACCGTGAAAGGTCGCGTGGGGTTGGTCGAAGACGGCAACACATTGGCCAACCCCGCGACCTTGATGATGTCCGGCGCATGCCCACCCCCCGCGCCTTCGGTGTGGAAGGTATGGATGGTGCGGCCCTTGAAGGCGCGGATCGTGTCCTCGACGAACCCTGATTCGTTCAGCGTGTCCGTGTGGATCATCACCTGCACGTCGTAATCGTCGGCGACCGACAGGCAGCAATCGATTGCGGCCGGTGTGGTGCCCCAATCCTCGTGTAGCTTGAGCGAGCAAGCGCCAGCCTCGACCTGCTCGACAAGCCCTCCCGGCAGCGAGGCATTGCCCTTGCCGGCGAAGCCGAGATTCATGGGAAAAGCGTCGGCCGCCCGCAGCATCATCTCGATATGCCAAGGCCCCGGCGTGCAGGTCGTCGCGTTGGTTCCGGTCGCGGGCCCGGTACCCCCGCCGAGCATGGCGGTGACGCCCGACATCAGCGCCTCCTCGATCTGCTGCGGGCAGATGAAATGGATATGGGTATCGAAGCCGCCCGCGGTGATGATCTTGCCCTCGCCTGCGATCACCTCGGTGCCGGGGCCGATGACGATGTCCACCGCGGCTTGAATGTCGGGGTTGCCAGCTTTGCCGATGCCGGCGATGCGCCCTCCTCGCAAGCCGATGTCGGCCTTGACGATCCCCCAATGGTCGAGGATCAGCGCATTGGTGATCACGGTGTCGACGGCGCCTTGGGCGCGCGTCATTTGCGACTGACCCATGCCGTCGCGGATCACTTTGCCGCCTCCGAACTTCACCTCTTCCCCATAGGTCGTGAAGTCCTTCTCGACCTCGATGAAGAGGTCAGTGTCGGCCAGCCGGACCTTGTCGCCGACGGTCGGGCCGAACATGTCGGCATAGGAAGCGCGCGAGAAACGGACCGGCATGGAAGCTCCTAGCGCCTCGCGAGAGCCGTCGCATCGATCGACATCGTCATGTCCTGACCTCAGGTCTTGCCCATCACCTCGCCGCGGAACCCGTAGATCGTCTTGGTCCCGGCGATGGCGACGAGCCGCACTTCGCGCGTTTGGCCGGGCTCGAAGCGCACCGCAGTGCCGGCCGGTATATCCAGCCGGAATCCCTTGGTCTTGGCGCGATCGAATTTCAAGCCGGAATTGGTCTCGAAGAAATGGTAGTGCGAGCCGACCTGGATCGGCCGGTCGCCTCCGTTGGCGACGGAGAGCACGATGGTCTCGCGACCCTCATTGAGCGTGAGGTCTCCCTCCGCCGCAATGACCTCGCCAGGGATGAGAGGCTGATTGGTCACGAATGTCTCCTCGAGACTCGCACTCAACGGATAGGGTCGTGCACGGTGATGAGCTTGGTGCCGTCGGGAAAGGTCGCCTCGACCTGCACATCATGGATCATGGAAGCGATGCCCTCCATTACCTGGCTCGCCTTGACGACCTTGGCTCCGTCGCGCATCAGCTCGGAAACGCTCCTGCCGTCGCGCGCACCCTCGACCACGAAATCGGTGATGAGGGCGATTGCCTCCGGATGGTTGAGCTTGACGCCGCGTTCAAGGCGCCTGCGCGCCACATGGGCGGCCATGGCGATCAGGAGCTTGTCCTTCTCACGCGGGGTCAGGTTCAACTTCGGCCTCCCTCGTCATGTCGCCCTCCCCTTCCGGCATCGAAGGCGCGGCCGGCCCAACCTCAGCCGCCGATCGCCTCATCGCAACACCACCGGCGGCTGTCCATAGCCGCGGCAGCCTGCCTTGCATTGCAGTAAGCAAGAAACGCACCAGATCGGCGTGCAAAGCTCGAGGTTCTTTCGCCAGGAAGCGGCCGACCAACATGCCGTTCCAGGCGCTCGCCCCACATTCGCAGGCGGCATCGGGGAGCGTCGCGCGCACGGCGTCGAGTCTGTCTTCGACTTGCGGCGAGACCATCACCGCGGTCGCCACCGCACCTGCCCCATTGCCGATGGCCCGGCGCGCCAGTAAGTCGGCGATCGGTCCTTCGAGACGCGTCTCCTCGGCGTGCAGGAGACGACCATTGCGTCTGATCCGCCAGCGGTCTGCGAACAAACCGCGGCCCAGCGTTTCTCCCATGGCGCCGCGGCCGAAGATCGTCGCCTCGGCGAGGATGAGGGTTGCGCTCTCGTCCATGTCGACGACGAGGCGCCGCGCCAGGCGCGCTCCCGAGAACAGGATGGTTTCCTGCGGCAACCAGGCGAGGCGCGATCCTGCTTCCAGCCGCAAGGCGATATCGATCTCGGTGTCGGACCCTGTCGAATGGTAGATACGCTCGGCCGCAGGCGTCGACAGAAGAAGGTTCGAGCGCTGCTTGGCCTCAACGGCGATGCATAGCCGATCGCCGCCCGCCATGCCGCCGCCGGTATTGATGATCGCGCCTTCGCAGGGCGCGCTCCGCGCATGGACGCGCGCGAAGCGCATGCGATAGCCACCCGCCTCCTCCAATGAAGCCACATGCGTCGCCCCACCCGTCGAACGCTCGAACGTCGCGGTCAATCGTCCTTGGGCCCGCAATGTCGCCGGAATCGTCATCCGAGGCTGAATTGGCCGTCGCATGATCCGACTGTCGCGGGCCGAACGCTCGAGTCAAGACACCGGGAACGATATCCGACTCGACGACATCGGCGGCATTTGCTTGGAACTCGCGGCCAAATCCACTATGAGCCCGGCGCGGCCTTGTAGCCTCTGGGCCGTCGGAGAGGCCGATCGTCATGGACGCGTTCAAACCGATCCTCGCCAAGGTGGCGACCGGACAGCCGCTATCGGCCTTCGAAGCGCAGAGCGCGTTCGACCTCCTGTTGTCGGGCGAGGTCACCCACGCTCAAGCCGGTGCCTTCCTCATGGGGCTAAGGGTTCGCGGCGAAACCGTCGAGGAAATTACCGGAGCGGTCGAGGCCATGCGCGCGCGCATGCTGCGGGTCGATGCTCCGGAAGGCGCGATCGACGTGGTTGGCACCGGCGGTGATCAGGCCGGTACCTGGAATGTCTCGACCCTGGCTTCGCTGATTGTCGCGGCCTGCGGCGTAACGGTCGCCAAGCATGGCAACCGCGCCGCTTCGTCCAGATCGGGCGCCGCCGATGTGCTGACGGCGCTCGGCGTCAAGATCGGTCTCGACAAGGAGGGAATCGAGCGCTGCCTGGCGGATGCGGGCATCGCCTTCATGTTCGCCCCGGCCCACCACGCCTCCATGCGCCATGTCGCACCGGTACGCACCGAAATGGGCACGCGAACGCTGTTCAACATTCTGGGGCCGATGGCCAATCCCGCGAGTGTCAAGCGCCAGCTCGTCGGCGTCTTCGCCAAGAGCTGGGTCCGGCCCGTGGCCGAGACGCTCATGACGCTCGGCTCCGAGCGCGTCTGGGTCGTGTGCGGCGCCGATGGCCTCGACGAGATCACGACGACCGGGCCGACCCATGTGGCCGCGATCGAGAACGGAGCCATCCGGGAATTCGAGATCACGCCCGAGCAGGCGGGATTGGCGCGCGTGGATCTCGAGGCGCTCAAGGGCGCTGAGGCCGTCGTGAATGCCGGAGCCCTGATGCGTGTGCTCGCCGGCGAAAAGACGGCGTATCGCGATATCGGCGTGCTCAACGCAGCCGCAGCGCTCGTGATCGCAGACAAGGCGAGAGACCTCGCCGAAGGCGCGAAGCTCGCGGCGCGAGCGCTCGACGACGGCGCGGTCTTGCAGACGCTACGCAAATTGATCGCGGCATCGAACGCGGCATGACCGACATCTTGCGCCGCATCGAGGCCTATAAGCGGGATGAAATCGCCGTCGCCAAGGCACGCATTCCACTGAAGGCGCTGGAACGGCAGGCGCGCGGGGCACCCCCGGTGCGCGATTTTCTAGGGGCATTGCGCGACGGCATTTCCTCGGGTCGCCCGGCCCTCATCGCCGAGATCAAGAAAGCGAGCCCGTCCAAAGGCTTGATCCGCGCCGATTTCGATCCCGCGGAGCTTGCCCATGCGTATGCGGCAGGTGGGGCCGCCTGCCTGTCGGTGCTCACCGACACTCCCTCCTTCGAGGGCGCGCCGGAGTTCTTGATCGAGGCGCGCGCGGCCTGTGCCCTTCCCGTGCTACGCAAGGACTTCATGTTCGATCCCTATCAGGTGGTCGAAGCTCGAGCCTGGGGCGCGGACTGCATCTTGGTCATCATGGCCGCCATCGACGATGTGAAGGCAAGAGAGCTCTGCGAGGCTGCAACCGCGTTCGGGATGGCGATGCTGGTCGAGGTGCATGATGAGCCAGAGCTCGCCCGCGCTCTGGCGCTGCCCTCGCCGTTGATCGGCATCAATAACCGGGATCTGCGGACATTCACGATCTCGCTCGATGTCACCGAGCGCCTGGCCGCGCTCGTACCGGCGGGCCGGACGCTGGTGAGCGAAAGCGGCATCTTCGCGAGGGCCGACATCGTTCGGCTCGCTCGCTGCGGCGTGGGCGCCTTTCTGGTCGGTGAGGGCCTGATGCGGCAAGCCGACGTGGCGGCGGCGACGCGCTCGCTGCTCGCCGAGACCGATGCGGCCGCGAGCGCGGCATGAGCAAGCTCACCCATATCGGCGAGGACGGTTCGGCCAGGATGGTCGATGTTTCCGGGAAGGCTGCCAGCGGCCGGATCGCCGTCGCTGAGGGCAGCGTGCGCATGCGGGCCGAGACCCTGGCGCTGATCCGCTCGGGCGAGGCCAAGAAAGGCGATGTGCTGGGGGTGGCGCGCGTCGCGGGCATCATGGCGGCCAAGAGGACGCATGAGCTGATACCGCTTTGCCATCCCCTGGCGCTGTCGGGTGTGACGCTCGATATCGTGCTCGACGACAAGTTGCCCGGTGTCCGTGTGGCCGCAAGCATCAAGACCATCGGCCGGACCGGGGTCGAGATGGAGGCGCTTACCGCCGTCTCGATCGCCTGCCTGACCATCTATGACATGGTGAAGGCGGCGGATCGAGGCATGGTGATCGAGGCGGTGCGCCTCCTGGAAAAGAGCGGCGGCGCTTCCGGCGAATGGCGTGCGAAGCGCGCCGTCCCCAAGATCGGGTGAGATGACCGCGCCAACGAACAAGATCCCGCTTTTGCCGGTCTCCGAGGCGCTGGCCCGCATATTGGCAACGGCCGCCTCGCCGCTTCCGGCCGAGATGGTGCCGTTGGCGCAGGCTCATCGCCGCACGCTGGCCGAAAACCTGGTCGCATCGCGCGACCAGCCACCCTTCGCGGCCTCCGCCATGGACGGCTATGCCGTGCGCGCCGCCGATGTCGCACACACGCCGGCGACATTGCGCCTGATCGGCACGAGCGCGGCCGGGCACGCCTTCAGCGGAGCGCTTGCCCCAGGCGAGGCCGCGCGCATTTTCACCGGCGCTCCCATGCCGGCCGGCGCCGACACGATCATCATCCAGGAAGACACGGTGGTCGGCGACGGCGCGGTGACGATCAATGAGGGTTCGCCGGCCGGGCGCCATGTCCGCCCTGCCGGCCTCGACTTCGCGACCGGTGAGCTGTTGATGCGCGCCGGTCATCGCCTCTCGACACGCGATCTCGCGCTCGCTGCGGCATCTGGCTTCGCCTATGTGCCGGTGAGACGAAGGCCGCGCGTCGCTATTCTTGCCACCGGCGATGAATTGGTGCGTCCAGGCGATAAATTGGGGGCCGACCAGATCGTCGCTTCCAACACCTATGCGGTGGCTGCCATGGTCCGCGCCGCGGGAGGCGAGGCCATCGATCTCGGCATAGCGCGCGATGATCTCGAGGAAACCCGCAGCGCCATCGGCAAAGCGTTCGAAGAGAAGGTCGAGATCCTGGTCACGCTCGGCGGCGCCTCGGTCGGCGATCATGACCTCGTCCAGGAAGCGCTGACAGGCGCTGGCATGGAACTCGGCTTCTGGCGCATCGCCATGCGCCCGGGAAAGCCGCTGATGCATGGCGCATTGAACGAGATGGGCGTGCTCGGCTTTCCTGGAAATCCAGTATCGTCAATGGTTTGCGCCTTAATCTTCCTGCGCCCGCTGATCAGGGCACTGATGGGTGACAAGGACGCCGGTGCCGATCCGACGCGGCCGGCCATCCTCGGTGCCGATGTCGCGAAGAACGATCAGAGGCAGGATTATCTGCGCGCCACCATCGAAAAAGGCACCTCGCCACCGGTCGTCATACCTTTCGCGCGCCAGGATTCTTCGATGATGGGCGTGTTCGCCCGCGCCGACGCTTTGATCTTGCGTGAGATTCACGCGCCGGCAGCAAAACCGGGAGATGCCTGCCGCGCCATCCTTCTCGACGAATGGGAGTGAGACCAAGCGTCGCGTGGTTCGCCGATTCTGATTTCTTGCGCCCTCCACCCAACTCGATTACTCAAACCTGCTTGGAGCCGCTCTTAAGACGAGGCGTGCGATGAACATGCAATTGCGGCCGGGAGCCATGGTCGATCGCGCGCGTCACGGGGCGAGCAGCCCTGGCGGCGCGCCCTCGACATCGCTCGATCTCACGACGCGGATGCGCCGCAATCGCCGCACCGACTGGTCGCGCCGCCTGGTGCGCGAGCATACGCTCACCGTCAATGATCTCATCTGGCCGCTTTTCGTGATCGAAGGCAAGAAGCGCCGTGAGCCTGTTGCCTCGATGCCCGGCGTCGATCTCATGTCGATCGATGAGCTGGTTCGGGCGGCCGAGGAAGCGGTGAAGCTTGGAATTCCGGCCGTGGCGCTGTTTCCGAATATCGATGCATCGCTGCGCGACGAGGCCGGCTCGGAAGCGCTGAAGGCCGATAATCTCGTCTGCCGTGCTATCGCTGCAATCAAGACAAAGGTTCCCGCTATCGGCGTCATGGCGGATGTCGCGCTCGATCCTTATACGAGCCATGGGCATGACGGATTGCTCTGCGGCGATGAAATCAGAAACGACGAGACGGTCGCGGTGCTCGTGCGCCAAGCGCTTTTCCAGGCGCAAGCCGGCTGCGATATCATCTCACCGTCCGATATGATGGACGGCCGCATCGGGGCCATTCGTCGAGTCCTCGACGCAAACGGCTTCGCCCATGTTCAGATCATGGCTTACGCAGCCAAATATGCCTCCGCCTTCTATGGCCCATTCCGCGACGCCGTCGGCTCGGCAAAGACCCTGAAGGGCGACAAGGCCACCTATCAGATGGATCCCGCCAACGGCGATGAGGCGCTACGCGAAGTCGCGCTCGACATCGAGGAAGGCGCCGACATGGTGATGATCAAGCCTGGCATGCCCTATCTCGACATCGTCAGACGGGTGAAGGACAGATTCGGCATGCCGACCTTCGCCTACCAGGTGTCGGGCGAATATGCGATGCTGATGGCGGCGGCGAATAACGGCTGGCTCGACGGCGAGCGCGCCATGCTGGAGAGTTTGGTGGCCTTCAAGCGCGCCGGCGCCGATGGCGTCCTCAGCTATTTTGCTCCGAGGGCGGCTCGGATTTTGCGATCGGGCGGATGATCTCGAACCGTCTCTGCGATATCATCTCCGAGTGAGGCAGCCACCCCCGACTCCGAGTTCCCGCATACGGGTCAAGCCAATTCCAAACCCGACCCTGAGAGCGGCCTGCGCCGTCACGGGCGCCTTGGCCGCGATTGCCTTGGCTTCGTGCACGACGCTCGTCGACGAAAGCCGTGCCAGGCTGTGCCGAACGGTCGTTCCGGCGATCGAGGCGGACGACGCAAGAATAACCATCCTGCGCAGCGGCGCAGCGGCGGGAGGGTCGATTCGCGTCGATTATCGAGTGACCGTCGATGGGCGGATCATGGGGGTCCGCCATGTGATATGCCGCTTCGGCGGTGGCGAGCATGGGCTTGGGGAGAACGTGCTGAGCGGCGTCGACACCTGGCGGGGCCCGCTTGGAGAGGCGAAGCTTCTCTTCCTGCGACGCTTCTACCTGGATTTGCCCGACGAGCCACCGTCAGACCCAGGCTTCACCGGAGCGTCGACAGCGCTCATCCTGCCCGGCCCCGTCGCGCTGGCATTGCAGCAGCTCGTCGCAGCTCTGCCCTCCGCCGCCATCTATGGGCTGCTGGCCTCTTCTTATGCGCTGATCCACGGCCTCGTCGGGCGGGTCGTCTTCGGGTTTGGCGATCTCGCGGCCCTTGGAGGCTATGCGACGCTGACAGGGCTTGCGCTCGGCGCGGCCGCCGGATCGCCGCTGGCGCTCGGGATGGGGCTCGTCCTGGCGCTCGGCGTCAGCGCCGCCTATGGCGTAGCAGCAGGGCGTTTCGCGGTGCTGCCGGCGCTGCGGGCCAAGGGACAAGCAGTCGTGATCGCAACGGTCGGGCTCATGCTGGCACTCTCCGAATATTCGCGCTTGACGATGCCACGCTCGCTGATCTGGGCGCCGCCGCTGCTCGCTTCGCCGATCGCGCTCGCCAGAGCAGCGAACTTCGCCGTGACGGTGACGCCCATGCAGATGCTGTCGGCCGCCATCGGGCTTGTCGGGGCGTCATGTCTCTTGGCATATCAGCGCTGGTCCGCATTCGGTCGCGCCTGGCGTGCCGTGTCACAAGACGAGACGGCCGCTGCGCTGTTCGGGATCGATCGCGATCGTGTGTTCACGCAGAGCTTCGCGATCGCTGCCGCCCTTGCCGGCCTCTCGGGCTATGTGCTCACCTTGCATTTCGGTCAGACAGGCTATGCTTACGGCTTCACGCTCGGGCTGAAGGCATTGGTCGGCGCCGTGCTCGGCGGCATCGGTTCGATCGGCGCCGCGTTCGTCGGCGGCGTCATCCTGGCTTTTGCGGAGGCCGTGTGGTCGGCGCTGTTCAGCGTCGATTCGCGCGATCTCGCCGTCTATTCGCTGCTCGCGATATTGTTCATCTTCCGCCCCTACGGAGTGTTCGGCAGACGCCCGGACTCGCCGAGCTTGAGCTGAGGCGAAAGATGGAGGAGCGGACCAAGGCATTGATTGGACTTGGCGTCGGAGGAGAGATCAAACGATGCGCATCGCCACATGGAATGTGAATTCGATCCGCCAAAGGCTCGCCCATCTCCTGCGCTGGCTCGATGAAACCAAGCCCGATATCGTCTGCCTACAGGAGTTGAAATGCCAGGACGATGCTTTTCCGCGTCTCGAGGTGGAGGCTGCGGGCTACCATGTCGAGACGCATGGCCAGAAGACTTTCAACGGGGTGGCGATCCTCTCTCGCTCGCGTCCGGAAAGCGTTACGCGTGGCCTTGACGGCGATGATGCAGATACGCACTCGCGGTACCTCGAAGCCGTAATTCCGGCGGCGCAGAGCATCGTGCGGGTCGCCTCGATCTATTTGCCGAACGGCAATCCTGCGCAGAGCGAGAAATATCCCTACAAGCTAGGCTTCATGGAGCGCTTGCGCCGCCGCGCGGCCGCGTTGCTGCGCCTGGAGGAGAAGCTGGTGCTTGCGGGCGACTACAACGTCATCCCCGAGCCGATCGACGCGCGCGATCCTTCGGCCTGGCTCTCTGACGCGCTGTTCCTGCCGCAGACGCGGGCAGCCTTTCGCCGGCTTCTGGCGCTCGGCCTGACCGATGCCTTGCGCGCCTGCGACCAGGCGTCCGATCGCTACAGCTTCTGGGACTACCAGGCCGGCGCGTTCCAAAAGAACAACGGTATCCGGATCGATCATCTGCTCTTGTCGCCGCAGGCAGCCGACAAGCTCGTCTCTTGCCGCATCGACAAGCAGACGCGCAGCTGGGACAAGCCGTCCGACCATGTGCCTGTGGTCGTGGAGCTGGAGATGACATAACCGCAAGATGCGAGCAGAAACGATGCGAAGACTTCGGCATCCAGCTCGCAGCTTGAGGCGACGCGCTATTCCAGCAGCCTTGGCCGTCCGGATGCGCTCGTCATATATTGAAGATTATCAACGCCCCTTGCCGTGTTGGTCGATATAGAGCGTAGCGAGCTGACGCTCATTCTCGTTCGCGGCGGCAAAAGCCTGATCGCGCAACTGCATGATCCAGGCGTCCTTGGTGGGATCGGCGCCCTCCCGCGCAAGCGACAGCCACATCAGGCCTTGCGCCGCTTGGCGCGGAACGCCGCTGCCGGTGAACAGGATATGCCCCAGCAAGGCTTGCGAAGGGCGGTGGTTCTTTTCCGCGGCGAGATTGAGCCAGCGCACCGCTTGGCGCACGTCCTTCGGCCCGCCCGTGCCGTCCGCCAGCATGCGCGCGAGATTGTATTGGGCGTCGGGGTCGCCGAAGAGCGTCGCCGCATATTCGAAAAGGCTGCGCGCGCGCTCCGGATCGGCCTTGACATAGGTATTCGGAATGCCGTCGAGGAAATAAGTGCCGAGCGCCACATAGGCATTGGCGATGAAGCGCGCGTTCGGGGAAGCAGGCCCCTCGTCGGTGTCCTCGTCCGCGATCTTGGAATAGTATTCGAAGGCCTTGAGATCGTCGCGCGGCACGCCGTCGCCCTCGGCGTACATGCGGGCCAGCTTCCAGCTCGACATGGCGTGTCCTTGCGACGCCGCATAGGCGAAGGCGCGCACCGCATCGACCTTATCGCCGGCATTATACCCCTTCATGCCTTTGTTGAAGGCGTCCCGCATCGATTTGAAGGGTTCGAAGAGACGCGGCGCCACAGCGGGTGCGTAGGCGGGAACGGCGGTGCTCGCATCGCCTGTGTTGCCGGGGAGGATGGCCTGCTGTGCGGCCGGCGCCGCGCCAGGCGCGCGCAGCATCACCGAGGACGCCGTGCCGGGCAGAGCAGCGCCGAGATCGGCGGCCGGCCGGCCGACCGACAGGGGCGGCAGCGGCGTGCTGACGACGGGAGCGGGCGCAGGAGCGCCGATGACAGGTATCGACCCGGGCGGCGTTTGCGCCAATGCGTTCGGCGCATGCCAAATGACCGCGCCGGTCGCCGCCAAAGCCGGGATGATCAGGCTTGATAGGTCAAATATCCGCATAGCACCGAGCTTCGCCCTGAGCCCCGGGATGGGTTACCGCACCTTGACGGGCAGATCCCACCTGCTGTGCGTATTTCCAGATTGCGCCTGAACCAAATTCACTTTGGCGCGGCTTCCAGTCTTTTTTGCGGCGTTTCAGCTCCGCGTCGTCGAGCCTCACCGTGAGCGCGCCTGCGACTGCGTCGAGCTCGATGATGTCGCCGTCCCGTAAGAGCGCGATCGGTCCTCCGAGCGCTGCCTCAGGCCCCACATGGCCCACGCAGAAGCCGCGCGTGGCGCCCGAGAAGCGCCCATCGGTAATGAGCGCTACCTTGTCCCCCATTCCCTGGCCGTAGAGCGCGGCCGTGGTCGCCAGCATCTCGCGCATGCCGGGCCCGCCCCTCGGTCCCTCATAGCGGATGACCAGAACCTCGCCCTCCTTGTAGCTGCGGCTGCGCACCGCCTCGAAGCAAGCCTCTTCATTGTCGAAGCAGCGCGCCGGACCCGTGAAGATCAGATGCTCGCGAGCCATGCCGGCGACCTTCACGATCGCTCCGTCAGGCGCGAGGTTGCCTCTGAGGCCGACGACGCCGCCGCTTGCGGTGATCGGCGCATCGGCGGGACGCACCACATCCTGCTGGTCGTTCCAGACGACCTTGGCGAGGTTCTCCGCTATCGTTCGTCCGCTGACCGTGAGGCAGTCGCCATGCAGGAAGCCATGGTCCAGCAAGGTCTTCATGAGAAGCGGAATGCCGCCAGCCTCGAAGAGATCCTTGGCGACGTAACGGCCGCCAGGCTTCAGATCGGCGATATAGGGCGTCCGCTTGAAGATTTCGGCTACGTCGAAGAGATCGAACTTGATCCCGCATTCATGCGCGATCGCCGGAAGGTGCAGCGCGGCATTGGTCGAGCCGCCGGAGGCTGCGACCACTGTCGCGGCATTCTCCAGAGCCTTGCGCGTGACGATGTCGCGCGGGCGGAGGCGGCGCTGCAAGAGCTCCATCACCATCTCGCCGGCCGTCATGCAGAAGCGGTCGCGGATTTCATAGGGCGCCGGCGCTCCGGCCGAGTACGGCAAGGCGAGACCGATCGCCTCCGACACCGTGGCCATGGTGTTCGCGGTGAACTGGGCTCCGCAAGCCCCGGCCGAAGGACAGGCTACTCCCTCGAGCTCGTCGAGATCCTCAGCCGACATGTCGCCGACGGAATGCTTCCCGACCGCCTCGAACAGATCCTGCACGGTCACCGGGCGGCCCTTGAAGGTGCCGGGCAGGATCGAGCCGCCGTAGATGAAAATGGAAGGCACGTTGAGGCGACACATCGCCATCATCATCCCGGGAAGCGACTTGTCGCAGCCGGCAAGCCCAACCAGAGCGTCATAACAATGGCCGCGCATGGTGAGCTCGACCGAATCGGCGATCACCTCGCGGGAGGCGAGCGAGGACTTCATCCCTTGATGGCCCATCGCTATGCCATCGGTGACGGTGATGGTGCAGAATTCGCGTGCCGTCCCATTGGCCGCGGCCACGCCCTTTTTCACGGCCTGTGCCTGGCGCATCAAGGAGATATTGCAGGGAGCGGCCTCGTTCCAGCAGCTTGCCACACCAACCAACGGCTGATGGATCTGATGCTTCGTCAGCCCCATCGCGTAGAGATAAGAGCGGTGCGGCGCGCGGGCGGGTCCCTCCGTCACATGGCGGCTGGGCAACCTCGATTTGTCGATGACTCGCGCGTCCATCCCGCTCGCTCTGCCTCTACGCCCCAACGCACCCGACGCCTTTTATTCGCTAAGCGAACAAAAGCGCGGAGCACCGTCCGCGCTTCCCCACACCCACGATCTACAGGGGGGTTCGTTTGTGGCGGCTTTCGGGCGGGAGGCCGGCGAGTTTGGCTTGCAGATCAAAGACTCTTGCTATGTTGCAAAACCGCAACATTTCTGGCGGCTGCTGGAAACTCCCGAAAGTTCCGCCGGATGATCGCAGAAGCCCGAGGGCATCTCGGCGGACGAGCCGCCTCGGCATTCCAACCCGCACTCTCAAAAGGCGAATACGGGCTTCCTGGCGAAGGAGGCCAATAGCGGCGCGGACGCATCGAACACCACGCGACCAGCCGCCGCTCCGCCGGACTTGACATGGAGCGTGACCTGCCCGGCGCGCCCCACGCCTTCGACGCCGATGAGACGGCCGCCCTCGACCAACTGGGCGACGAGGTCGGTCGGGTGCTCCTCGTAAGCACCTTCGATGAAGATCAGGTCGAAAGGAGCGTCCGCCGGCGCGCCGGCGGCAAGCGGGCCGACGACCGTCTTCACTCCTGGAACAGAAGCAGCGGCAAGCGCCGCATCCGCCGAGGCGATCAGCTCGGCATCTTCATCCAAGGCCACGACATGGGCACCGAGCTTGGCGAAGATGGCGCTCGCATAGCCGGTGCCGCAAGCGACATGCAGGACCTTGGCGCCTCGTACCGATTCGACGGCCTGCACCATGCGGGCGACGAGCACGGGAGCGAGGGAATAGCGCTCTTCGCCGGTCGCCTCGATGCGCCCGACTTCGAGATGCTGATCGCTATAGGCGAAGGGTTTCACGGCTTCCGGCAGGAAAATCTCGCGCGGCAGCTCCTCGATCACCGCAAGCAACGGGCGATGGGTGACATCGGCTGTGCGGATCTGGTTGTCGACCATGCGTCGGCGGACTTCGGCGAAATCGAGCATGGCGCGACCCTCTGACAGCGCGGATTGGAGGCCTCGGAGGGAATCGAACCCCCGTTCAAGGATTTGCAGTCTAGCCTTTAGGGAAAATCGTAACCCATTGACACTGACGGAAAATCGCTCGCTGGCCCTCTTAAGCTGTTGGAAACTCGTGGCATAAGCATGGACATTTAAGGAATTTCGCGGCAAGGTTCGGCAATCGACGGCAACCCGCGACGCTGACGATAGACTGACGAACCCGGTGCAAGGATTAGTGCCATGCCGCTGAAATTGACCGAGCGAACTGTTGCCGCATTGGACCCTCCCGCGAAGGGGGCGACGACCGTTTGGGACAGCGACGTGACCGGCTTCGGCATCAGGGTTTTTGCTCCAACCGAACGCAACCCGAAGGGCGCCCGGTCCTTCTTTCTGAACTATCGGCACGACGGAACGGAACGACGGTTCACGATCGGAGCCTTCGGCGATTGGTCGGCCGAGGCAGCACGCATTGAGGCAAAGCAGCTCCGCCGTCAAGTCAACCGCGGCGCGGATCCCGCGGCTGAAAAGCAGGCACGGCGCGAGGCGCCCACCGTCAAGGACCTGGCCGAGCGCTATCGGGCCGAGCACCTGCCCAACAAGGCCAAGTCGTCGCAGGCGAACGACTGGAACATGATCGAGAAGATCATCCTGCCGGTGCTTGGCGGCCGCAAGGTCGCCGACGTGCATCAGGGCGATATGTCGGCACTGCACAAGGCGATCACCGCGGAGGGCAAGGCCACCCGGGCAAACCGCGTGCTCGCTGTCGCATCGAAGATGTTCTCGCTGTCGCTGATCCCGGCTGCCGGCGAGGCGGCGCCCTGGCGCGACCAGGCGCAAGGGAACCCATGCAAGGGCGTCGGCCGCAATCACGAGGAAGGCCACGAGCGCTTTCTCTCGACGGCGGAGATCGCGGCCGTCAGCGAAGCCCTGGACCGCTATCCGAGGCGATCGACCGCCGATTGTGTTCGGCTCATCATGTTGACCGGCTGCCGCCCTGGCGAGGCCATGCATGCCACCTGGGAGCAGTTCGACGCCGAGCCCGGCTTTTGGGTCAAGCCCTCGAGCCATACGAAACAGCGCAAGCTTCATCGCGTCCCGCTCAGCCCCGCCGCGCTCGAACTCATCGAGGGGGTGCGAGCAAAGCGTGGGCGCTCCGAAGGCGAGGCCTTCGTTTTCCCCGGCCAGATCCACGGTGCGCGTCTCCAGCAGTTGCGCGACCCATGGGCCGCGATCAGCAGCGCAGCCTCGGTCGCGCTTTGGGCAGGCAGCGAGGATGCAGCCATCACAGGGCTCGTCACCGATCTTGCAAAAGGATTAGGACGGCTACCGACTGCCCCGGAATGTCTGTCGGCGGCCAAGTTAAAGGGCGTGTCGCTGCCCCCTGCCCTCACGGATGCGCGGCTCTATGATCTGCGCCATTCCTTCGCCTCGATCGGCGCCGGCGGCGGCTTGAGCCTGCACATCATCGGGAAGCTCCTAGGCCACACGCAGGGCCGCACGACGCAGCGCTACGCCCATCTCGCCGACGATCCGCTGCGCGAGGCCGCGGCCAAGATCGCAAGCGTCATCACCGGCGCCGGAAGGAGCAGCGCGAGCGTCACCCCGTTCCCGGCCGGGAGGCGGTTGTGAGCAACTTCGAGCCGCCGAGGGCGCCCGCTGGCTGGATCGATCTTTTCGAGGCGATGCGAGCTATCGTCCGCGTGACGGAGGAGGATGGCGAGCGTTTGGCGCTCCAGATGCAGTTCGTCGGATGGGCTGTGTTCACAGAACCGGACGATCCAGACCCGGATCCCAATCGACGCCCATGGGCGTCGACGCACCCCCCTGATTGGGAGGAGCTAAAGGCCAAAGCGACGGCCGCACAGCTCCGGGCAGATAAGCTGCTCAAACGCCTCCTGATCCCGGGCAAGATCAGCGGAATGGGCCTGGATTCGGACGGGCAGCGCAAGCCGATATCCGAAGAGCAATGGGGAACGTTGCGCATCGATACGGGCTCAAGCGAGCTGTGCACGCCCGGATGGCACACGGCGGCCGAATTTCCGCCAGTCAAGGCCGTGAGCATCAGAGCGTCGGACCTTCGCGACGCCGTGCTCGAAATTCTCCGAAATACGCAGCAGTCGACTATCACGGCTACGCCTCGGATGGCCCGGCCGCCAAAGGCCAGGACTGGTCCTAAGCCGGTCATAATGGAGCGGGTTAAAGCGGAGATGCGTGACTGGGTCGCGAAAGGCGGCGTTCCTCTCGACGGGATGAAGCTAGTGGAAATGGAAATCGAGTTCCGAGCCTCGGCGGACACCTGCAAGCGAGCGAGGGACGCCGTTTCGGGCGTCGACATTTAGAAACTCCGACAAATAGCGATCAACTCCGAACGTCAATAAATAGCGACAATTTCCGAGATTTGCCATCGATCGGTCACGCTTTAGTTCGTGCAACCGATGGTGACGCAATGTCGAATATGGAATCGCCTTCTCCTGCCGGCAAAGGGCTGTTTGCCGATTATGCGACCGAGCGAGAATATTGCGCCGGACGCGGAATTTCGGATCGGGCCGCGCGCCTGGAACGGCAGAAGCGCACCGGGCCGCCCTTCGTAAAGATTGGCGGCACGGTTCTCTATCCGAGGGCCGGCATCCTGGCATGGCTCAAGTCGCTTGAGCAGCAGCCCGTCCGCTCTCGGAAAGCCGCATGATCAGCCATGGCTCCCACAACGCAAAACCCCCGGGCGGGCGGCCCGGGGGCTCAGCGGAATTGTGATCATCCTTCCAGGTCGATCGTCCGCAAGTCTACAATCGCCGTCGCTATCAATCAAACGCACCGCCGACCATCTCCAGGCGCGGCGCTGCGACACCTCGATATCGATGGCCTGCCGCCGCTCGATTTCGAACTCGCGGTCGCCGAGTTGCCCTTTGCGCTTCGTCAGCACTTGCGCGCGGCCATGGCTCGAGGCGCCCTATGAGTGCGCCCGCAGTCATCCCCGCCAATGTGGTGTTCGACTATACCGTGATCGCCGCGGACACCGCCGCCTCGCTGCGCTCAACTGCCACGCGCATTCGCGACCGCATGAACGCGAGCATTATTGAGACAGGCCGCGATCTCGCTGCAGTCAAAGACATGCTGGAGCCAGGCACCTTTGGCTCCTGGCTCAATGCCGAATTCAGCATGACGGTGAGATCGGCGCAAAACTATATGGCTGCGGCCGCGCTTGCTGACAAATACGAAACCGTTTCGTATCTGGCTCCGACTGCCATCTACAGGTTGGCATCCCCCAGCACTCCCGACGCCGTGCGCGATGCTATCATGTGCCGCGTCCAGAAGGGCGAGGCAGTGTCGAAGAAGGCTATCTCCGACCAGATCGCCCAGCATCGGCGCCAGCAAGCCGAAAAGGCCAGGGCCGATCAGCTCGCCCGGATCCCACCGGAGAAGCTGAAGCGGCAGCGTCGCTCAAGGGAGGAGCGCGCGCGCCAGGATGAAGCCCGGCGACTCGAACATGAGAAGCAGCAACAGGAACAGACGCAAGCCGCGCAACGCGCCATCGCCATCCTGCGCGATCGGCTCTCCGGTGACCAGTTCGGGGAGTTCGTCAAGCTCTTCAAAGTCGCTGAATATCGGTTCAGTGCCGAGCTGCTCGACTTCGAGCACGGCGGGCAGCGCTACACCGCCAGCATCGGACGTTTTCCCGACGGCCGCCTAGCCTGATGAAGCGTCCGGGCCAACCATGAGCGAGATTGTTCGCCTTCGTCCTCGACGCGGATTTCGGGATCGTCTGGAAATGCGCCATCACCCAGGCGTCGATGGCGGCTGGCGGTTCACCTTCACGCTTGTCAGCGGATACGGGCGCCGGGTTGTTCGATCCGTCGATGATGTCGCCATGGCGTTCATCTTCGCGCGATCGTGGCGCTCTCGAGGCGTCGCGACCGTGTGCGTGGATGGAGCTCGGTCGTGAACGGCCCGGTTATCGGGATCGATGCCGGCAACCATGGCGCGGTCGCCCTCCTCGCCGCGGATGGCAGCGCGGTGCTTGACGTTGCCGCCCTGCCGTTGGTTGCCGATGGACCGGCCGGGCGCCCCACGGTCAACGCCGTCTTGCTGGCCGCGCTCCTGCGGCGCTGGGCGCCGACCGTGGCCTATTGCGAGAACATCGCCGTTTTTCCGACTGACGGCCGCGTGGGCGCGTTCGCGTTCGGGCGATGCCGCGGAATCCTCGAAGGCGCTCTCGGCGCGCTGTCGATTCCGACGCGCTGGCTCATGGTCCCGACCTGGCGCAAGGCTGTCGGCCTGCCGGCGAACGCGAGCAAGGATCTTGCCCGGGGCGAAGCTATCACCCGATGGCCGGCAAGCTCGGAATGGTTCGCCCGCCCTCGGGATCACGATCGCGCCGAAGCCTGCCTCGTCGGGCTCGCCGGCATTCTCAGGAACCCGTCGCCGTGACAGCGCCATCTCTGCGCCAGTTCGCCTTCGCGCTTGGTGGCGACGTTGCCGGCCTACAGGTGCTGGCGCCCGGCCCCGGTCACAGCCCGGCGGATCGCTCCATGTCGGTTCGCTTTCATCCTGATGCGCGGGACGGTTTTGTCGTCACGAGCTTCGCCGGCGACGACTGGCGCGCTTGCCGAGATTATGTGCGCGAGCGGCTGCGCCTGCCGGGCTGGCAGCCTGGGCGTGACGCGGAGCCTCGAGAGCGGCGGGTGCCGACTACTCGCCCCTCTGACGAACGCCCGCTCGCCCTTTGGCGCGCTGCGGGTGATCCGCTGGGCACCGTGGTCGAGCGCTACCTCACCTCTCGCGGGTTACTGCTGTCTGCCGATGTGGCAATGGACGCGATCCGCTTCCATCCGTCTTGCCCGTTCGACGGCTCCTTCCCGGCATGCATGATCGCGCTCTACCGCGACATCGTTACGGATGAGCCGGTCGCCATCCATCGGACGGCGCTCACGCCGGAAGCGGCGAAGCTCGGCCGCAAGATGCTTGGGCCCGTCCGCGGCGCGGCGATCAAGCTCGACGGCGATGAGGCGGTGACTGCCGGCCTCGTTATCGGAGAGGGGATCGAAACGTGCCTTGCGGCTCGCCAGATCGGCTTTCGGCCCGTGTGGGCGCTCGGCTCGGCCGGCGCGATCGCCGCCTTTCCCGTCCTGCCTGGCATCGAGGCTCTGACCATCCTCGGCGAGCATGACGCAGCGAACGCCAAGGCTGTGCAGGCTTGCGCCAATCGGTGGTCGGCGGCCGGTCGGCAGGTGATTGTTGTGCTCCCGGCGGGCGGCAAGGATGTCAACGACGCTCTGAGGGCCGCGGCATGAATCCTCTATATCGCGGCCCGCTGCAGCGCATGCATGACCAACTCGCGAAACAGTCGGTCGCACCGCCGCCTGAGGCGCAGGGCATGGTCACCACTCGCCTGTTCGCGCCTGTGGCGCAGCCGCCCGCCTATACCGACGAGGCGCTCGCGCTCGAGTTCGCCGAGCGGCATGCAGGCGATCTGCGCTATGTCGCGGCTTGGGGGAAGTGGCTCATCTGGACCGGAACGCATTGGCGGATCGACGATACGCTGCAGGCCGTCGACCATGCGCGCCAAATTTGCCGAGACGCCGCTGCGAGCTGCAAAAAAGGCAGGACCGCCGCGATGCTCGCCAGCGCCAAGACGATCGCGGCCGTCGAGCGGCTCGCCAAGGCGGATCGCAGGATCGCGGCGACGGTCGACGAATGGGATACCAACCCCTGGCTTCTCGGCACGCCAGGCGGCACGATCGACCTGCGCACGGGCTACCTGCGCCAGGCTGACCCAACCGAAAGCATCAGCAAGATCACCGCCGTCTCGCCGGCGAGCTCACCCGATTGTCCGCGCTTCATCACCTTCCTCAATGAGGCGACCGGCGGCGACGCCGCGCTCATGCTCTTCCTCCAACAATATTGCGGCTACTGCCTCACCGGGGTGACCCGCGAGCACGCCCTCGCCTTCCTCTCTGGAGGAGGCAAGAACGGCAAGACGACATTCGTCAACGCCATCACCCGCCCCATGGGCGACTATGCGAGCACAGCTGCGATGGACACTTTCATCGCAGCGCATGGCGACCGCCATCCGACCGATCTCGCCTCATTACGCGGCGCCCGCCTGGTCGCGGCTTCAGAGACGGAAGAGGGCCGGCGGTGGGCCGAAGCCCGCATCAAGCAGCTCACCGGCGGCGACGCAATCACCGCGCGCTACATGCGGCAAGACTTCTTCACCTTCGTGCCGACCTTCAAGCTGTTGATCGTGGGCAACCATCGGCCCGTGCTGCGCAACGTAGACGACGCTGCGCGGCGGCGCTTCAACATCGTGCCATTCGACCGGAAGCCAGCGAACCCGGATGCGCAGCTCGAGGACAAACTGCGCGACGAATGGCCAAGCATCTTGCGCTGGATGATCGAGGGCTGCCTCGACTGGCAGCGCAACGGCCTATTGCGGGCGGCAAGCGTCGTCGAAACCACAAACAGCTACTTCAGCGATCAGGACCTGTTCGGGCAGTGGCTCGATGAAAAGTGCGATCTCGAGCCAAGCAACCTCCATAAGTTCGGAACGAGCGCCGACCTGTATGCATCTTGGAGCGCCTACGCGACCGCGGCCGGCGATCGACCCGGAGGCCAACGCAGCTTCTCGGAAGCTCTTCAACGCAGAGGCGTAGTCATGCACCGAACGAAGCACGCTCGCACTTATCGAGGCGTAGCTCTGCGCTTGATGCAGGGCAAGGGTGACGGATGACGCTTGATGACACCATTTCTGGTATCCGCCGCCTACGCGCGCGCGTAGCTGCTCATACGGAAAGTCGTGTCATCTCGCGTCATCGCGTCACCCGACAGGATGGGGGCGCTCGGCATGGATGGCTCGGGCGCTTGAAACGGCACGCGAAGCCGTCGCGCGAGCGCATAACCGGGATGGGCCGGCGAAAGGGCGATTTGAGATGCTCAGTACGCGCGCGGGCTCGGCCGAGGAATCCAGGGGACCGCTCGGCGAGGAGCGCCGGGCAAGGTTGCGCGAACTGCCCCTCTCCCCTTGCCGGAGAGGTCGGGCCAATCGTCAGATGCGAGCGAACAACTGTGCGATCAGTGATTAGCAATCACCTGTTCCGTGCAGTCATTTCAATGACATGCGCTTGACGCGCTAAACATCTCGTCAGCGTTCCGTCAGCGTCAGCGGGCCATCGGCTGGCCGCGCTGCGTCCGCGGCGACCAGGATGAGCGGGCGCAAGGAGGGTGGGGTGGTCGCCACCTGGATGGAGCGCCAGCGAGGGTGCCGGCAGGGGTAAATCAGCGCCGCGGCCTCGACATCCTGCTTGCCCCGCACGAGTGTCCCTGCCAGAAATCCGGCCTGCCCCGGAATTTTTGCCGGCGCCTGGGGATTTCAGGTTGCCGGCATTTCGAGGCCGCAGGGACGCTTCAGTTCGCGAGCGGACCGCTCGGCCTGTTCGGCCCCTTGAGCCAGGCGCAAATGTGCTCCAGCGCCTCAGCGGCCGGCTTGGGATCGACCAACGGACCGCGCAACTTCTGAAGCACGTTGTTCGCCCCCCCATTGAACGCCTGGAAGAGCTCGTCGGGGCTGACGAGGCCCTTGGCGATCAAGACCTCCATCAGGACCTCGACCACCAGCATCGATCGATGGAAGGTGATATCGTGCGCGAGATCCTGCTTCAGCGTCTTTCTTCGGCCCGCCGCTGGCCATAGCTCTTCCCCTGGTGCACTTCCTTCCGAACGGTCTCCCGCACGATCTCGCGGACGCGCTCCTCGGTCAGCATCCGGCCGCTCCCTTCATCCTGGTGATCGGACGACCGCGCGGCACGGCGACGAGTTCCAGGTCGAGCGCTTGGAGCGCGGTCAACAGCCCCAAAGGCCCGAGGCCCTTAATACGTTTGCCCGATTCGTATTTGCCGGTGAGACCGTCGGCCCATCCAGCGATCTGATCGAGATGCAATTGGGTCAAGCCGAGGCTCTTGCGGCGGGCAATCAGGCCCTTCAACAGATCGTCGTAGCAGTGAACGACGAATAGGACGAATAGGGGCTGGGGTTGAGCGGCCGTCATCTGGACCCTCGGCATGATTCGACGATCTATTACTCGACGAGTCGCGGCGCAAGCCCCATGATCGGCAGTTTCCACGGTGCGGTGACAGAAGTCTTCTCGCGCGCGAAAAGCGACGCCCAATTGCCGGGGAAAGGGCCGCGGATGGACGATGAAGCACAACTGCCTGCGGCGAACCGGCTCGAGGCGCTGGGCTACCAGGCCAGGCGCAAGAAGCCCGAAGTCCTGAAGGCGCTCACGCCGAAGATGAAGCTGCTCATCGATTACGTCGTCAACGGCTGCCCGCATGACTACGTGCGGCAATTGACGCGACCGGCGCAGCAGGTCGATCCGGCGACCGGCGGGATCACCACCATCGCCAAGCCGATCGAGCCCGGCGAGCCGCTCACGCTGATCGAGGCCGCGGACGTCCTCCGCATCCGCCGACGCCAGGCTCGCGACCTGTTCAAGCAACCCCTCTTCGCGCGGCACTTGGCGCAGGAGATCCAGGCCCTGCGCGACGGCCAGAAGTCCGCCTCCCTGCATCGGATGATCGACCTGCGCGATGATCCCGGGCAAGGGAAAGCGGCGGACCGGAAGGTGCAGCTGCAAGCCGCGCAAGCGCTGCTCGGCGAGGGCGAAGGCAACCGGCCCTCGGTCAGCGTCATCGTGAAAAATCAAACGATTCAACCGGGCTATGTGATCCGCATCCGCGACGAGCCTGAGCCGCGAACGATCGAGGCAACCACAACCCAGGAGTGCGCATGAGAACGCTGACTGTGGCCGATGACGGTGCGGAGCTCCTCACGCTCGAAAAAACGCCGCAGGGCGGCTGGACCCATAAGGGGCGGCTCCTCCGGCACGTCCTCGTCATGCGCGACGGTTCGATCGAGCTCGTCGCGGCCGATGCTCCGGTGGAGACGTTGAGCCTGGGCGAGGCCAAGGCGCTGAAAACGGCTGCGGCGATCAACGACGGACTCGCGGGCGTCCTCGCGAACATCGCGGCGGTGCGCGCTATGTCGTCGGCGCCCTCGGTCGTCGCGCCCAGCGTGGCCGCGGCCGACGGCGACGATCCGCCTGAACCGCACACGCTGCATTGATGGGAGGCTGACATCGTCGATTTGCCTCTACCCCAACCCCAACTGGCTGTCTCCGAGGCGCCGCAGCCGAAGGTGGGCGCGGGCGTGTTCGCCTACCCGCAGCTTCGGCCGCAGACGACGAGCATCGCGCCGGGCCTCGAGCAGCTCGGCAAGGGCGCTGAGGACCTCGCGGTCCCGCTCGCCGAGCGCCAGGCCGCGGAGGATGTCCAGAAGGCGGTCACGCGCAACCCGGATGGCTCGCTCAACGTCACGACGCCGGCCACGTCCTTCATCATGGGGCGCGCCGGCCATGCCTACGAAAACGCGGTGACCCAGGGCCTCCTTGCCGCGCACCAGACGCAGATGTCGAGCGACCTGCAGGGCCTCGCGAAGGACCATATCGGCGACCCTGCGGGCTTCCAGAAGGCGGCCGGCGACTATGTCGACCAGCGCCGCGCCAACAACCCGGGCGTTTTGGGCGAGGCTATCCTTCAGGACGGCAACCGCCTGGCCGGGCAGTTCCACGCCGGCCTGGTCAACCAGAAGGCCGCGCTTGATGTCGAGAACGCGCATCAGGCGATCACGGCCCAGATTGAGGACCACAAGAACCAGCTGATTGCGCTCGCGCGGCAGAACGGAACGAATACGCCCGACTTCGTGAAGGGGCAGAACGAGCTCAACGGGCTTTATGACGGGCTCGGCACCAATCCGCTGTTCAAGATGTCGCCGGAGAAGATCGCAATAGAGAAGAAGCAGGCAACTGCCCTGTTTACCGCCGAGGCAGTCGTCGGCCATATAGATCAGACTTACACGAGGCAGTCCAAGGCGGCGGCCCAGGCCGAAGCGCAAGCCATATACAACAACCCTGATCTGCCGGAAGTCGAGCGCCAGCGACTCGGCAACCTGGCCCAGCGGCATCTTCTGTATTTGACCGATGAGGACAAGGCGCAGACTGCCGGCTTGCGCGCCAGCGCCGCGGTGATGGTGGACAAGCTCGCCAGAGGCATCCCGGTCCTAGAGCAGGCCATCAGCATGCTCCGGGACGAGCTCCTGGCGACAAACAATCTGACCGAGGCCAAGCAACTCGACGCTTTCCGCACCATTCGCCCCGCGACCGCAATAGCGAACGGGGTCACGCCGAACGCCAATGTCACCACGCGGCTAGGCTCGTCCTACGCCATTCCCGTGGACACGGGCGTCTCGAACACGACGGCCGACATGATCAAGCATTTCGAGGGGTTCAGGGCGGCTCCCTATCCCGATCATGACGCGCAAGGGAATTTTGCGGGTTATCGCGTGGGCTACGGGTCGGACACGATCACGCGAGCCGACGGGACTGTCGTCAAGACGCAACCTGGCATGACGATCAGCCAGGCGGACGCCGACCGCGATCTCCAACGCCGCACGGCCGATCTGCAAAGCACGATGCAGGGCCAGATCGGCGCCGGCGCCTGGTCGAAGCTCGGCGACAAGGCGCAGGCCGCGATGACTTCGGTCGCCTACAACTACGGACATCTACCTAATCAGGTGGTCACGGCGGCGCAGAGCGGCGACCCGGCGGCGGTCGCGGCGGCCATCGCGGGCTTGCCGGCCAATCCAGGGCGCCGCCGGCAAGAGGCCGCGTCGATCCTCGGCTACGCCATCCCGGCCGGCTCGACCTTCGAGGGCAAGACGCTGGTCATGCCCAAGTCGGCCAACGGCGTCCCGTTCACGGCGCAGCAGTTTCACGACAATCCCTACCTCATGGATGCCTACGTGAATGCGCTGGCGCGGGACTCGGATGCACAGATCGGCGCGGCGAAAACGCTCGGCGAGGGCCTGTATCAGCAAGTCAAGAGAGGCGACGATCCTGACCCGATGAACCTCGCCAATCTCTACCAGCTGACGGCGGCGCATCCCGAATTCCAGCCCCAGGTCGACAGGATCGAGATGCAGCTCCAGGCCAATGACGTGGCGCGGAACGCCCCCGGCGGTCCTGGCGGCACCGTGGCGCTCGGCACTATAGGGCAAGCAAAAGCCATGGCGCAGGGAGGCTCGATCCAGCAGAGCGAGTATGCCGCGGTGTTGGCAGAGAGCTTCGACCGGCAGCGGAAGTTCCTGGCCAGCGATCCGACCGGCTATGCGGTCGCGGCAAAATGGATTCCTCGCGCGCCCATTCCGCTCGACCCGGGCAACGCCGACAACTTCACGCAAGGCATCCTCGAGCGTCGCACTGCGGGCGCCCAGATTGGCCAGCGGCTCGGGCAGGCGCCGGAAACGCAGATGTTCGACATGTTCGACAAGCGCGGCATGGCGAGCTTCCTGCAATCATCGGGCGGCCAGGGCGCGGCAAATCTCTTGCACGGCCTCGTCGGGCAGCTCACGCCTGCCGAGCTCGACGCGCTGATGCAGTCCAAGGATATGACCGGCGCGATCTTGGGGCTCGTCAGATCGGGCGACGTGGCGAAGATGAGCGCGGCCTTCGCGGCTATGGATGCGCTCCAGCGTCAGAACGATCTCGCTTTCAAGAAGGACTTCGGCGAGAGCGCCTCGAAAGACTTGTTCTTGTGGCAGCACAAGCTTGCCTTCGAGACGCCGGAGCAGATCGCCAAGGATATCCAGCGGCAGAACGATCCGACGCGACATGCCGCGGACGAGAAGATGGATAAGCTCGCCGAGGCTGGGCCGCTGAAAGGCCTGACCGGCGCGGCCGTCCTCAAGAAATTCTCGGGCTGGTTCTCGCCGGCCGGCGCTCCGATGAGCGAGGCGCCCGCGCAAATGGCTATGGCGCTGCGCGATGACTACGCGATGCTGTTCAAGGACAGCTTCCGCGATCACGGCGATGCAACCTTGGCCGATCAATACGCGATGCAGGAGCTGCAGAAGAAATGGGGCGTCTCGCCGAGCAACGGCGGCCGCCTGATGTCCTACCCGCCGGAGCGCTACTATCCCCAGGTCGCAGGCTCCCATGACTATCTCGCCAAGCAGCTTGACGCCGATGTGGTGAAGCTCGCGGGCGACCAGGGGATCAAGTTGGCCGCTCCGCTGATCCCGCTCGGGGGCTACGATATCGGCACGGCGGTAGGCGGCACTATGGCTTCCGAGGACCGCACGCCCGCGCAGTTCCAGGCGGGGCAGATCGCGCGCGGCGACCGCGTGCTGGTCCCCGATGAGAAGACTCAGGCCGATATCGCGAACAGGCTCGCGCCGAGCTATATGGTCGTTGTGCAGGCGCCCGATGGCTTCTTCCACACGCTGACGATGCACGACGGCGTCACCCCATTCCGTTGGCACGGCGATTCCGCCGCGGCGCAGGGCGAAGCGGTCGCGCGGGCCACTCAGGCGCGGGCCGGGATGCAGGGGGAGCGCGACACGATGGCAGCGCGCGCCGGCGAGCGCCAAGAATTCATCGCGCGCCAGAGTGGAGCGGCGCCGGACACGATCGAGGCGAGATGAGCGAAAGGAAAATCCCATGGACGCCGAGCGCCCCAGCAATTGGAACGAGATGAACGCGGTCGATAAGCGCCAGTGGAGCCACGAGCAGCAGCGCCTTCAGCAGGAAGCCGACCGCAAGGCGAGCCTGGCGGCCCTGCCGGCCAAGCCCTCGAACTGGGATCGCTATTCCGCAATGGAGAAGCGCACGTGGATGTTACAAGCCCAGGCGGGAGCGAGGAGCCAGCCATGAGAAACGCTTTCGGCAGAGAGAGAGGCGTGCCGGCGCCTGAGCGCCCGTCCATAGGCACGGGCGCGAGCCCTGGCGACGGCGCCTCGATTCGCGACGCGCAGCTGCGCAATCGGTCCATCGAAGATCCCGAAGCCCGGGTCGAAGCCGATCGGGCCGCTGTCGAGCGCGCCAATAAGGCGTCGGGTCCCAAATAATCGGCGGCCCGCGCCGGCATTCGACGTGGAGGTGAGCCGTGGGAGATGAGCAGAGCGTCGTCTACCGCAAGTATAAGGGCAAGCACGGCAAAGAGGCCTTCGAGAAATACACGCTCGACGAGATCGATGCGATCGAAGCCGTCGCCAAGCATCCTGAGGAATATTCCTTCGAGCCCTGGCCGCAGTCGAAGCCGGAGCAGATCGTCGATCACACGCCGCCGGTGCTCGAGATCAAGCCGGAGCTTCTGCCCGACCAGGCGATGGCGGCCATCCAGGCCGCGATAGCCGGGCCGCCGGGGGTGCCTGAGGGCTTCTCGATCGACGCCTTCCTAAAAAGGTCGAGCTGAGCGGGCTTAGAGCCGACGATCGCAGCTGAGCTCGACGTAGCAGCCCGTTACGAGAGGTCAGATCCCGACACGGCGCGGTTTTGGGCCGGGTTGTCGCCGATCGCTGCCTGAATTGTGGAAGCCGGCTGGCGTGCCCGTGGCCTAGCCGGGACGCCCGCCCCGGCTAGGGTGGTAGCGGCACGGACGGATGCCGCCTACGGAGTCGCTAGAGGCCTTGGCGCACGTTGTGGTAGCG
>JBIOEJ010000019.1:0-60001 GCA_044445965.1 Hyphomicrobiales bacterium | reverse complement strand
TTGCTGAACGCGGTCAAGACCACGGCCGAGATCAATGCCGATCCCCTCGCTTTGCCGGCAACCATCCGCTGGAACAATTTTTCGCGCGCCTGGATCGACGCGGCGCTCGGCCCCAGCCTCCTGCACAGCGCGGAGGTGGCGGCGCTGACGGTGGTGCTGGTCTGCGTGACGGCAGCGCCTTGTGCCTATGTGATCGCGCGGCAAAAAATCCGCGGCTGGCGAGTGCTGAGCTTCTACTTCATGGCGAGCGTCACCATCCCGACGCAGCTCTATCTGTTCCCCCTCTACTTCATCTACGCCAAGCTCGGGCTGGTGAACTCCATCCCGGCGGTCGCCGTCATCTACACGGCGATGTATTCGCCCTTCGCCATCTTCCTGTTGCGCACCTATGTGCTCGGCATCCCGATCGCCATCGAGGAGGCGGCGAGGATCGACGGCGCCGGCGCCTGGCAGACCTTCTGGCGCGTGGTGGTGCCGATGATGCGCCCGGGCCTCCTGACGGTCGCCATCATCGTCGGGCTCTATACCTGGAACGAGTTCCTGATCGCGGTGACCTTCCTGCAAAACGACACGAACGTCACCGCGGTCGTCAAGTTCTTCAACCTCACGGGGCAATACTCGACCGACTGGGGAGAGATGATGGCTGCCGCCGTCATCATCGTGCTCCCCGTCGTCGTGATGTTCGTCGTGCTGCAACGCCGCTTCATCGAGGGAATGGCGTCAGGCTCCGTCAAGGCCTGACGGCCCCGCGCCCTTCCCGGCGGCGCGCAGCATGTCGCGACGTTCCGCGCGTCCGGCGGGCTCGCAAAAGTAATCCGGTGCGACGCATAAAAATGGCCTCGTCGAGCCAAATCAGGCATTCCGCCGGGACACGAGGCAGGCTGGGATATGGCGGCCAACGCCCGGCATTCCAGATGTCGGCCTTTGGGGGCACGGGTTTTGGGGAGCGGGGTTCGATTTGCTCGCGCTCCGCGGCCCAAGCAGCAATTCAGCAGGGGTATCGGGAGGCTTCCGCATGATCGAGAGCGGGCATCTGCGTCTATCTCGTAGCCAAGCGCACGGGCCACGTATTCGGGCTCGACGCGTGGGCCGAAAAACATCCGGTCGTCGAGCGCAACGCGGTGCTGCGCGCGCTCGTCGCGTGAGGGAAGGCGAGAGCGCTCCGCAGCATCACCGCAGCGAGACTAAGGGGTTCGCGCTCCCGCCCCCGTGGGCGCCAGCAGGATGTTGTCGCCGTAACGGCCGACCGGCGCGTAGTTCGCCTGCAACCAGGCAATGGTGTCCCGCGGCAGGCGGGGAGGCCATAAGCGGCTATTGGTCTTCACCACATCCATGACCAAGTATCGATAACGATGCTCGGAAAGCCGGCGGCGAAATTCCGTGTCCGTCACGAAGCCTGTGAAGAGCTTTTGGCCGTAGTTGAAGAAATCCATCTCCTGCGGCCGCCCCGCCCAAAAACAGAAGACCAGGTTTTCGCAAGCCACGGGGCCGTCGGCTTTCGCCAGCACATCGACCAGGGCCCGCGTCTCGTCGACCTCCCGTGAAGGCCGATCGTAATAGTCCGGGCGCATTCGGAAGAAAGCGTTCGCCTGCAGCGACAGCACCGCAGCGACCACCAGCATCGTCAATCTGCGGCGCGCGACACCGCTCTCGCCGGCCACCGACACCGCGAGCGCGGCCCCCAACGACAGTCCCATGCAGAAATCGGCGAGGACATTGAAGTTGACGCCGGCGCCGCTCAGCAGCGGGAACCCGGCGAGAGCTGCGAGAAAAGCGTAGAGGGCGAGCAAATGGCTTTCCGGGCGCCGCGCCCGCAAGAGGCACGCTGCCCCGGTCAGCACGACCAAGGGAACGAGCATTTTTCCGACGAGCGCAAAGCGGGTGAAGACCAGCATGCGATGCCAATCCGTCACGCGAGGGGAGCGCAGCACGGCATCGAACACGGCCTCGCCCCAGAGAACATGGAGCAAGCCCAAGGCCGTGACGCCAATTCCCGCCCCTGCCGCCGCGAACAGGGCGAGGCGGCGGCGGTCATGGAACGCCGCCCAACAGCACAGCGCCAGCGGCAGCGCCACGAGGTTGTGCTTCACCAATCCGCCGGCAATCGTGAGAGCCGCCGCCACGGCCAGGCGCGCGAGGCTCGCCCGGCCGCGCAGGAAAACGACCGCGCCTGAGGTGACCAAAGCATGACCGAACATTTGCGGGTCGTCCTGGCCGATATAGTCGGGGGTCAGCGTGGCGAACAGCACGAGGAACACGCCTGACCCGAGAGCGGCGGCCGCGCGGTCGGCGCCGACCCAGCGCCCGATGGCGAAGAGGTTGCCCGCCACGATCGGCAGGGACGCCAGCGCCAGCAGCCGGCCGGCCACGACGTAATCCCCTCCGATGAGACGCCCGAGCAGCCCCGCCGTGAAAAAGGACAGTGGCGGATAGTTGTTGCCGATGAAGGCGTCGGGCGCAGGGTAGAGCTCGCCGCCGCTGGCCGCCGCGAGCGCGTAATAGGCATTCCACCCTTCATTGTAGCCGAGCATCACATGGCTGTTCCACCGCGACAGCGGAACCGCCGCGATGGCGGCAAACAGGGCGAAAGGCAGGGCGATGAGCGCGGCTTCCCAATTGCTCGCTGCCGGCGCTTTCCCTTTTCCTGCCGTCGCCGCCGCCTTTCGGTCAATATCCGCCATTAGCTCGTGTCCTCGGCGTGATTCAGGAGCGCCTCGCTGCTTGTACCACTCCTGTCCGCGCTCGCCGAGAAAGGGAGCGATGTCAGAGCTTCCGACGATTCGGGTCTTCATCTCCTCGCCATCCGATGTCCGGTCCGAACGCTTGATCGCCGAGCGAGTGATCAAGCGGCTGGATCGCGAATTCGCCTACCATTTCCACATCGAAGCGCTGCTGTGGGAGCGCGAGCCGCTGGTCGCCTCCCATAGCTTCCAGGAGAAGATCCCGCCGCCGCGCGAGGCCGACATCGTGGTCGTGATCTTGTGGTCGCGTCTGGGCGTGCCGCTGCAGGGCGACAAGTTTTCGGGCCCCCTGTCGGCAAAGCCGGTCACCGGCACCGAATGGGAATTCGAGGACGCGCTGAAATCGCAGCGGGAACGAACCCTGCCCGACCTGCTCATGTACCGCAAGAAGGCGGAGATCACGACAACGCTGAGCGACGAGGATGCCATCTACCGCCAGTTGGAGCAGAAGCGGCTGGTCGATGCCTTCTTCGAGCGCTGGTTCTACGATCCGAGCGTCAAATCCTTCACGGCGGCCTTTCACGAATTCGTCGACGCCGCCGTCTTCGAGGAGACGCTCGAGACCCATCTGCGCGCCTTGATCCTGCGCCGGCTCGACGGCAAGCAGGAACAGGCCACCATCCGCTACACCGGCAATCCCTTCCGCGGCCTGTTGTCGTTCGAAGCCGAGGACGCGCCGATCTTCTTCGGCCGCACGCGGGCGACGGGCGAGCTGCGCGAGCTGCTGACGCGCCAGGAAGCCAGAGGCTGCGCCTTCGTGCTGGTGATGGGCGCCTCGGGCTCCGGCAAGTCGTCCGTCGTCAAGGCCGGGCTTTTGCCGGACCTGATGCTGCCGGGCATGGTCGGCAAGGTGGCGCTGTGCCGCTTCGCCGTGATGCGCCCCTCCGACGGCGGAACCGATCCCGTGGGTGCGCTCGCCGCGGCACTGCTGGCGACGACCGCCCTCCCCGAGCTCGCTGGGCTCCAGTACTCGCAAGCGACCCTCGCGGCGCAGCTCGCCTCCAATCCCGGACAAGTGGCCTTCGCCGTGCGCCAAGGGTTGGCGCGCGCCGCCGAGCAGGCCGGGCTGACCGCCAAGGCCGAAGCCCGCCTGACCTTGGTGGTCGACCAGTTGGAGGAGCTCTTCACCCAGGAAGCGACCACGGCCGAAACCCGCGCCGCCTTCGTCGCGGCGCTGGAGGCGCTGGCGCGCTCGGGCCTGGTTTGGGTGGTGGCCACCATGCGCTCGGACTTCTTCGACCGGCTGGAGACCTTGCCGCTCTTGGCGAACCTCTCCGCCGGCGAAGCGCGCTACCTTCTCAAGCCGCCGGAAGAGGCGGAAATCGGGCAGATCATCCGGCAGCCGGCGCGCGAGGCGGGCCTCGTTTTCGAGCTCGACACCGCGACCGGGCTTGGCCTCGACGAGGCGATCCGCCGGGCGGCGGCCCGCAATCCGGGAGCATTGCCGCTGCTGTCATTCCTGCTGGATCAGCTCTGGCAACAGCGCACCAGCGATACCGGGACGCTCACCTTCGCGGCCTATCGGGGGCTCGGAGGGCTCGAAGGAGCGCTCGGCAAACGCGCCGAAGCGGTATTCGAGGCCCTGCCGGCCGAGGTCGGCAAGGAACTGCCGGCGGTGTTGCGCCGATTGGTGGCGGTGGGCAAGGACGGCAAGGCAACGGCACGGCCCGCGCCGATCTCGGCCTTCCCCGATGACACGCCGCGACGCGGTTTCGTCGAGGCATTCCTCGACCCGCGCTCGCGCCTGCTGGTCGCCGACGGCGATGCCGCGGGCGCGCAAATTCGGGTGGCGCATGAGGCGCTGCTGAGCCATTGGCAGCGGGCGCGCGAGCAGATCGCCGCCGACGCCCGCGACCTCGAACTGCGCGGGCGGCTCGAGGAAGCGGCGGAACGCTGGCGGGGCGCGGAAAAGAAGGACCGGCCGAGCCTGTTGCTGGCCGCCGGCCTGCCGCTCGCCGAGGCGCTCGCGCTCGTCAAGAACTGGGGCGCCGACCTGCCGTCCGAGGTCGCCGATTTCATCGCCCGGTCGCGCCAGGCGGTGAGGCAAAGACGGCGGCGGTTGGCCCTGACCTTGGCGGGGGCGGTGGGATCGCTGCCGGTGATCGCGGGCCTCGTCTGGATGGCTGTCGTGTGGTCAGGCGTGAGGGCCGTGGAGAAACGGATGGAGTTCGCCAGCATCCCCGGCGGCTGCTTCATGATGGGCAGCCCTGAGAGCGAGGATGGGCACCACGCCAACGAGGCCCTGCATGAGGTCTGCCCGAAATCCTTCGACCTCGCCAAGCTCGATGTGACTCAAGCGCAGTGGCGCCGCGTGATGGTGCATACGGCAGATCTTGCGCGCTTCAAGGGCAAGCGCAATCCGGTCGAGATGGTGAGCTGGGACGAGGCCCGGCAATTCGTCTTTCTGATGTCGCTCTTCGGCAAGCGCCAATACCGGCTACCGAGCGAAGCGGAATGGGAGTATGCGGCAAGAGCCGGAACCACGACGGCCCGCTATTGGGGGGAACGGGCGGAGGATGGCTGCGCCTACGCCAATATGCGGGATCGATCGTTCAAGAACAAATACCCGGAGGAAGGAACCACGGTCGACTGCGATGACGGGTTCCTGTTCACGGCCCCGGTCGGCTCCTACAAGCCGAACGCCTTCGGCCTCTACGACATGCTGGGCAATGTCTACAACTGGGTCGAGGATTGCTATCTGGCGGACTATGCGGATGCCCCGAAGGACGGCGGCCCGGCCGCGGCCGCCGACTGCAAATTCCGTGTCATTCGGGGGGGCGCCTGGTACACCGTGCCGCACAACATGCGCTCGGCCGCCCGGGATTTCTATGCGCCCGACGGCCGCGGCTTCGTCGGCGTCAGGCTCGCCAGAGCCGTTCCGCCTTGACCGGGGTGCGGGGGCAAATGGAGAAGCAGCGCCCCTTATCTCTCCCCTCGCGGGAGAGGTGAGGAAGCCCGGCGCGATGGCTGAGCCTGACGGCCCGCGCACCGACGCGTCTCCTACGACCGTCGAGCTCTCGATCATCGTCCCGACCTATAATGAAGCGGGGAATATCGCCGAGCTCATGGCCCGGCTCGATCGAGCGCTTGCCGGCATCGCCTGGGAGATGATCGTCGTCGACGACGATTCGCCGGACCGGACTTATGAGGTGGCGAAGGCGATCGCCGGCCATGATCCGCGCATCCGTTGCATCCGGCGCATCGATAAGCGCGGCCTCGCCGGGGCCTGCATCGAAGGGATGTCGAGCTCGGCTGCTCCTTATCTCGCCGTGATGGACGCCGATCTGCAGCATGATGAAGCCATCCTGCCGGAGATGTTGCAGAGGCTGAAGGCGGGCAAGCTCGACATCGTGATCGGCAGCCGCCGCCGGGATGGCGGGTCCATGGAGGATGGCCTGTCGGCCTATCGCGTCGGCTTCAGCCGCTGCGCCGGCGCGCTCACGCGAAAGCTGCTGCGCATCGAGGTCGACGACGTCATGAGCGGCTTCTTCGCGATGAAGCGCGACGTATTCGACGCCGTCGCACCGAGCCTCGATTCCTCAGGCTTCAAGATCCTCGCCGATATCCTGTCATCTGGCCCGTCGCCGCTGCGTTTTGCGGAGATCGGATATCATTTCCGGCCGCGAAGCACCGGAGAGTCGAAAGCGGACCTGAAGAGCGCCCTCGATCTCGCCGGCCTCGTCCTTCATAAGCTCACGGGCGGCCTCGTCCCGGGACGGTTCGTGTGCTTCGGCATCGTCGGAGCGAGCGGCGTCATCGTGCATCTCGTCTCGCTCGCCCTGTTGCTGGAGCCGTTTGCGCGACACGGCTTTGCCTACGCGCAGGCATCCGCAACCGGCATCGCCATGACGTCGAATTACCTCGTCAACAATATCTCGACCTACCGTGACCGGCGCCTGAAGGGCAGAGCCTTCTACTCGGGTCTCCTCGCGTTTTACCTCGTGTGCAGCGTGGGCGCGATCGCCAATGTGAGCGTCGCGACCTCTATCTACCATTACGAGCCGATCTGGTGGCTTGCCGGACTTGGCGGAGTTCTCATGGGCTCGGTTTGGAACTATGCATTGAGCTCGCGTTATGTCTGGCGAGATGTGAAATAGGTGTCTCTTGACGAGTGACCCCGCGGCGGCGCGGCTCAGGCGCGATCCGACGACCGGGCTCGAGCGCCTCGCCTTGGCGCGCCTGCCGACGCCCTCGGAGGCGGCTCCGCGCCTCGCCGAGACGCTTCGCCTTTCGTCGCTCCTCGTCAAGCACGAGGACCTTTCCGGCGACGCGCTCGGCGGCAACAAGCCGGGCCGGATCGATTTCATCCCGGCGGCGGCGCCGCAGGAGGGGGCGGCAATCGCCTCATGAGCGCCCTCGATGTCGTGCTCGATGAGCCCGGAAGGCATCACGGCGCCTTGCGTGTTCCCTGGTCGCGCGACCGATCGGCCTATGGCGAACTCGTGGTCCCGGTCATCGTTCTCAACGGCGCTCGAGGCCCCACGGCGCTCTTGTCCGCGGGCGTGCATGGCGATGAATATGAGGGCCAGATCGTCCTGCCAGCCTTGGCGCGCAGCCTCGAGGCAGGGCGCCTGCACGGCCGGCTGATCATCCTGCCGCGCGCCAACCCGATGGCGGCAGCCGCCGGACGCCGCACCTCGCCAGCGGATGGCGGCAACCTCGCAAGGCTGTTCCCGGGCGATCCGGCGTTCGGTCCCACCGCCGCATTGGCCGCCGCGATCACGCGCCACGTGCTGCCGCTCGCCGATGCGGTGATCGATCTGCATGCGGGGGGCGCGAGCCTCGAATACATCCCTTGCGCCTGGGGCCGCCTGCCGCACGACGCAAAGCTTGCCGCCCGCGTGATCAACCTCCTCTTGGCGTTCGGCGGCAAGCTCGCGGCGGTCACGGCGGCGCCGGCGAGCGGCGGCACCCTCGTCGCCACGGCGCTCGACATGGGAAAGCCGGCAATCGCGGCCGAGCTTGGCGGGGCCGGCACGGCGACGACGCAGAGCCTCGATGCCGCGCGCCAAGGCGTGCTGCAGGCGCTCGCGCATCTCGGCATGGTCGAGCCCGCCGCGCGGACCGCCGGGGAGACGAGGCTCATGCGGGTGCGCCCGGAGCATTTCCTGCGCAGCCCGGCACGCGGATTGTTCGAGCCGGCCGTCGGTCTCGGCGCAGCGGTCGCGGCGGGCGCCATCGCCGGCTGGCTGCACGACCCCGAACGGCCCGAGCGCGAGCCGGAGCCTCTCGCCTTCCCCTCGTCCGGGCTGGTCATTTGCCGGCGCGTGCCGACGCCTTGCGAAGCGGGCGACGTGCTGGCGCATCTCGCGGAGGACTGCAGCCGCGAAGCGCTACTGGGGGCGCTGGTCTGACGGGATCGGGCGGGGCTCCAAGGCCACCGCCCCTCGCTGACGCGAGGGACACCCTAGGCGGCACCCTCTCCCACGAGATTCACACATCTTCGACGGCCGTAGGAATAGGCAGCGGCAATGGCGCGCTTACCCTCTCCCCTTGTGGCTCCCTCGCGGGAGAGGGAAGAGCGCAATCGTGGCTCCCATGATCCTCGACCGGTGAAGGTGCGTGCGTGCCGTAGCGCTGTGCGGAGGCCGAGCGCTCCACGGCGCCCGAGGAGAAGCGTTCCGTCACTCGAGCCGCAACTCCGCGAGCACCGACCGGTCGATCTCGATGCCGAGCCCCGGACCATCCGGCACCGGCAGCTCGCCCTCGACCAGCATCTCCTTCTCCCCGACGGCCGAGACCAGCAAGCGGTCGCGCAGCGGATTCGAGTAGACCATGCACTCATAGGTGCGGAAGGCCTCGGCGGCAGCGGCGAGCTGCAAGCTCGCCGCCGCGCAGACTGCGCCGGACCATCCGACATGCGGCGCGTAGCCGGTATCGAGCGTTGCGGCGAGCTCGGCGATGCGCCAGGTCTCGGTGATGCCGCCGGCCCGCGCCACATCAGGCTGGACGAGGCCGATCGAACGGTCACCCAGCATCTGCGCCGCCTCGGAGGCGACGTAATCGCTCTCGCCGGCGGCGAGGCGGATCGGCAAATGCCGCGCGAGCAGCGCATAACCGGCGCGATCATCGGGGCGGATCGGCTCCTCGAACAGGGTGTAGCCGAGCTCGGCGAGGGCCCGTCCGACCGCGATCGCCTCATGCACGTCATAGGCCCAGTTGGCGTCGACGAACAGCTCGACCCCCTCAGCCGCGAGCCGGCGGACCAAGCGGGCGCGGGCGATGGCGGCAGCGACCGGGCGGCCGAGCTTCACCTTGATCTGCGTGAAGCCGCAGCTCAGCGCCGCCGCGACCTCCTCCTCGACGGTCGTGTCGTCGAGCCAATTGATCGAGGAGGCATAGGCCTGAACGCGGCTTCGTCCCATGCCGCCGATGAGCTTGTGCACCGGCTACCCCATGGCCTTGCCGGCGATGTCCCAGAGCGCGATGTCGATCGCCGAGATGGCTTCGACGATCTGGCCGCCGGGACGCCCCGTCAGTTGCCCGCGCATCGCCTTCCACAGCGCGCGCCGGTCGCGCGCGTCGCGGCCGACGAGGCATGGCGACAGGATTTCGCGGATGAACTCCGCATAGCCGCGCACCCCGCGGCGCGCCAGCCCTTCGCCCCAGCCGACAATCCCGTCCCTGGTGACGATCTCGGCGAGGACGATCTCGATCGCCGCATAGTCGCCTTGCGAGGTACGTTGCGGCTTGGGCAATTGCGCCCGCAACGGATGGGCGATCACGCGCTCGATGATGAGGGGCTGGGATGGAGCGGTCACGTCGGTAGCATCGGGCGGACCTTCGCGGTCGAGCGCCAGGGCGTGGTGAGCTCACCGGCCGGCCCCTGAGTGAGCGCGAGCTGCATGACGCGGTGCACGAGGATATTCAGCTGCTTGGCTTCCGCCAGGACTAGACGGGTTCCGCCGAGCCTTGATGTCCCGATAAGCCCGGCAGTCAAGAGGCCTGCGCCGACCTGCCGGTGTCCGACTCCCCTCCCCTCGAGCTTGCCCCGCTTCATGCGCGAATTCTTCCTCTGGACTTTCTTGCGCCATCGTATCCGGGCCAATGGCTGTCCGCAACGAAGCGGCAGACCTTGCGAGGCGGCGAAGGCGTGGAGACGCCGCTCGAGCGGGTTCAAGATGACGCCTTCGCCGAGCGTGTGTCTTGGTGAGGCAATTGCAAGAATTCATTCCGTTGCGAAAAGCTTTCCGTTCATCCCCGCGAAAGCGTTGACCCCGGAGTTTTGACCCGTTTGGCAGTTCTGGATTCCCGCTTTTCGCCGGAATGAGCGGAGATGCATTTGCGGGACATGGCTCAGCGGGGGTGGCCTACCGCGGCACCAGGCGCGATCTCGGGTCGAAATACTCCCGCAGACCGTTGCCGAACATGTTGATCCCCCAGACGAGGATGATGATGGAGAGGCCGGCGAGATTGGCGATCCAGGGCGCGACGAAGAGCCGGCCATTGCCTTCGGCGAGGATGTTGCCCCAAGTCGCGGCGGGCTGCGGCAGGCCGAGGCCGAGGAACGACAGCGCCGTCTCCTGCAGGATCATCTGGGCGACCTGAAGCGTCGCCACCACGGTCAGGACCGGCATGATTTGCGGGATGATGTGCCGATAGACGATATAGCCGTCGCTGCCGCCATAGAGCGTCGCCGCCTCGACGAAGGGACGCTGGCGCAAGCTGCGCGTCAGCCCGAAGACCACGCGCGCATAGACCATCCAGCGCGAGATGCCGAGCACGATGATCAGGTTGAGCGCATTGCCGCCGAGCGCCGCCACCATGATGATGGCGAGCAGGATATCGGGAAAGGCCATCTGCGCGTCGGCGAAGCGCATGATCGCCTGCTCGGTGCGGCCGCCCTTGAAGCCCGCGAATACGCCGGCCGTCGAGCCGAGCAGGCAGGAGAGCAGCATGGAGCTGACGCCGACCAGGATCGAGAGCTGCGAGCCGTAGATGAGGCGCGAGGCGAGATCGCGCCCGTAATTATCCGTGCCGAGCCAATGGGCGCTGCTGCCGCCCTGCGACCAGAAGGGCGGCTTGAGGCGCTCCAGCAGATCCTGCTGGTAGGGGTCGTAAGGCGAGATCAGCGGAGCCGAGACCGCGATCAGGAGCGCGATGACGATGATGGCGCCGCCGAGCGCGATCTTGAACTTCGCTCCGAACCAGCGAGCGCGCATCGTCACTGCCGGCGGATGCGCGGATCGATCAGCATCTGCAGCACGTCGACGAGGAGGTTCGACAGCGCGATGGCGATGGCGACGAAGAACACCGCGGCCTCCACCACCGGCACATCGCGATGGAAGATCGAGGAGATCATCAGCCGGCCGACGCCGGGCCAGGCATAGATCGTCTCGGTGATGATCGAGCCGCCCATCAAGGTGCCGATCTGGATGCCGAGGAAGGAGAGCAAGGGGTTGACGGCGTTGGGCAGCACATGGGTCAGGAGCACGCGCGCCCGCGACATGCCCTTGGCTCTGGCCGTCACCACGAACTGCTCGCCGATCAGGTCGAGCACGGCCGCCCGCGTGATCAAGAGGAAGTTCGGCAACAGGAAGGCCGCGAGCGTGAAGGCCGGCAGCACGAGGTGGGAGAGATCGCCGGTGCCCGAGGTCGGCAGCCAATGCAGCCGCAAGGCGAAGAGCTGGATCAGCAGGATGCCGAGCCAGAAGCTCGGCATCGACTGGCCGATCACGGCGAGCGAGGACAGGGCGATGTCGGGCACGCGGTCGCGCCAGACCGCGCAGGCGAGACCGCCGGCGATGCCGAGCACGACCGCGAGCCCGAGACCCGCGCCCACCAGCTCGAGCGTATAGCCCAAGCGCTGGCTGACAGCGTCGACCGCCGGGCCGCTGAACTGCAGGGATTCGCCGAAATCGCCATGGGCGAGATCGCGCAGGAAGATCAGGAACTGGATCGGCAGCGGTTGGTCGAGATGCAGGCGCTCGGTCAGCTCCACCACCTGCTCGGGCGTGCGGTTGATGTCGAGGAAGATGTCGACCGGATTGCCGGTCACGCGCAGGATGATGAAGGTGACGAAGGCGACGAGCAGGAGGGTGAAGGGCAGGAAGGCGAGCCGGCGCGCCACATAGGCCAGGACCACCTGCCCCTCCTCGAGGTTACTTGAAGTCGGTCTTGGTGAGCCGCCACAGCTTGTCGGGGGCCGCGCCGAAGCCCGTCACCTTGGTGCTGACGCCATAGAGGCTCGGCAGGCCGAACAGGAAGATCGACGGGTTCTCGTCATGCATGATCTGCATCATGCGGTGATAGGCCTTGAGGCGCTCCGCCTCGTCGTTGGTCGAGCGCCCGACCACGAACAGCTTCTCGTATTCGTCGTTCACCCAGGTGGTGCGGTAACCGCTCTTGGTGTACCAGCCGGCGGCGAAGTCGGAATCGCCCAAGCTGTACCAGCCGACCAGATAGAGCGGTCCCATCTTCAGGGCGTTGAACATCTGCATGAAGACGCCGCCCTCGGCGACGTTGACGGTCGCCTTGACGCCGATCTTGTCGAGCATTCCGGCGGCGGCATTGCAGATATCGACGTCCGAGACGTATTTGCCCGATTGGCTGGTGATCGGCACGGGCGTCGAGAAGTCGTAGCCGGCCTCCTGCAGCATCTGCTTCGCCTTCGCCGGGTCATAGGGTCTCGCCTTGACGTCAGGGTTCTGGCCGAAAGTCTTGGCGGTCATCAGCTGCCCCTGCAGAAGCTCCCCATGGCCCTTGAGGATCTCCTTCAGGATGGTCGGCTTGTCGATCGCATAGTCGAAGGCCTCGCGCACCTTCGGGTTGTCGAAAGGCTTTAGGCGCACGTCGAAGGTGAGGACGAGGCCGACGCTGGTCGTCACCTCGTCGACCTTGGCGATGCCGGACTGCTCGACTTGCGGGATGAGGTCGATCGGCACCTCCTCGATGATCTGGGTCTCGCCGGCGACGAGCGAAGCGACGCGGGTCGCGGCGTCCGGGATCTCGCGGATGATCAGGCGGTCGATCTTGGGCGCGCCGTCCCAGTAATTCTTGTTCGCCGTCAGCTCGTAGCGGTCGCCGGGGACCCAGCTCTTGAAGATGAAGGGACCGGTGCCCATCGGGCGAGCCTGCACGCCCTTCACGCCGACCTCGTCGTAATAGTGCTTGGATTCCATAACGATGTCGGAGAGCCCCTTGAGCAAGGTCGGGAACACCGCCTTGGTCTTGATGTCGACCGTGTATTTGTCGACGACCGCAGCTCCCGCGACCTGGCCGATGCGCGCCAGCATCCCATAGGCGGTCTTCGGATCGACGATGCGGTTGATGGTGAAGGCCACATCCTCGGAGGTGAACTCCACGCCGTCCTGGAACTTGACGCCCTGGCGGAGATGGAAGCGCATCGTCGTGTCGTCGACGCGTTCCCAGCTCAATGCCAGCGCCGGGTGCAGGTTGCCCTCATTGTCGCGGGAGATCAGCGGATCATTGGTCTGCTCGATCAGGCTCAGCGAAGCGTAGGAGCTGATGCCGGTGAGCAGCGAATCCACGAAGACGGATGCGGCGACCGTGAGCGTCTTCTCGGCTCGGGCCGGCGCGCCGGCGAGAAGAGCGCCAGCCAAGCTTGCGGTGAAGATCAGCGCCGCTGCGATGCGTTTCGACATAGTCCTGCCTCCTCTCAATCCTTCGTCTCGATGGTTTGTCCGATCACCGGCATCTCGTCCGGCGCGAGACCGAGCGTCATCAGGCGGTAGCCGGTCTCGGTCACCTCGATCAGATCCTCGGTGTGATACATATTGGCCCCGTCGGAGACGACGGGCTCGATGTTCAGGACCATGCCGGCCTTGATCTTGGTCTTGTCGCCGGGCCGCAGCATCGGGCTCTCATGCAGCTCGATGCCGAAGCTGTGCCCGATATGCGGCATGGTGAAGGGGACTCCGTTCTGCTTGTAGACGTCGCGGGTGAGGAAGAAGATATCCTCGGCCAGCATGCCCGGCTTGATGCCGGAGAGGATCGCCTTCTGGATCTTGAGCATCGCGGCGTAAGTATCGCGCTGCAGCTTCGTCGGGTCGCCGCTCGAATAGGTGCGCGCGAAGTCCGAGGCGAAGGAGCCGTAGGTGCCGCCGAGATCGAAGCGGATGACCTCGCTCTCCTTCGGTATGCGGTCGGTCGCCATGGCATGCGCGATCGGGGTGCGCTCGCCGCTCGCGAAGCACAGGAACAGCGTTCCGTCGGCGCCGCCTTTCAGGATGCCGTTGGCGATGCGCAGGCACATGTCGCGCTCCGTGTCGCCGAGATGGCTCGCCGCCATGCCGTCGAGCACGGCGCGATGGGTGCTCTTCGCCGCATGCTCGAGCGCTGCGACCTCCGAAGGCGATTTGATGGCGCGGATGGCCGCGATCTCCTCCGTGGTGTTCACCAATTCGAGATTGTGCAACGGCTTCTTCAGCCGCTCATGCGAGCTCGCGGGGAGATAGTCCAAATCCATGCCGATGCGCCCGCTCTCGAGGCCGAGCTCGCCGAGACGCGAGACCAGCACATCGATCGGGTTGTCGACGAACTCGGTGTAGGTGTGGATGCGCTTGATGCCGCTCTCCTGCTCGGCGAGGCTCTTCTCGATGCTGCAGATGACGAGCTCCGACTTGCCCTTCGCCGGAATGATCGCGAAGGCCTGGCGCGGCCGCAGCAGGTTCACGGTGATGCAGTGGACGTCGGTGGCGTAGGCGAAGTTCTCCGGGCTCATCGCCACGATGGCGTCGAGCCCGAGCTTTTCCGCCAACGATTGAATCTTGCCTTCCTTGGAGGCGCCGACTTGCTGTTCCATGAGCGAGCTCCGTTTCGAACCTCGATACGAGGTTTCATTTTCTCCCTTGCAAACTCTAGGCCGCTCAATTCGCCGCGTCACTAAACTTTCGCGAGTAGGTGGCATGCGGCCAGATGCTCGCCGCCCAGATCGCTCAGCTCCGGGTCCTGGTCCTTGCAGACCGCCATCGCGAAGGGACAGCGCGTATGGTAGCGGCAGCCGGGCGGCACCGCCCGGGCGCTGGCGATCTCGCCGATCAGCTCGGTGCGCGGGCGCTCGACCCCCGGACGATGGGCGGGAACGGCACTCAGAAGAGCGCGCGTATAGGGATGTTGCGGGCTGCGATAGAGCGTGGCCTTGTCGGCGATCTCGACGATGCGGCCGAGATACATCACGGCGACCCTGGTCGCCACATGGCGCACGACGCGCAAATCATGCGAGATGAACAGATAGGTCAGCTTGAAACCGTGTTGCAGATCGGTGAGCAGGTTGACGACCTGCGCCTGCACGGAGACATCGAGCGCCGAGACCGGCTCGTCGCAGACGATGAAGTCCGGCCTCAGCGCCAGCGCGCGCGCTATGCCGATCCGCTGCCGCTGGCCGCCCGACAGCTCATGGGGATAGCGCCCGCCATGCTCGGCGGAAAGGCCGACCATCGGCAGCAACTCGGCGACGCGTGTCCGGCGCTCGGGCGCCGGGATGCCGGCAAGCCGCATCGGCTCGGCGATCAGCGAAGCGACCATCATGCGCGGGTTGAAGGAGCTCGACGGGTCCTGGAAGATGAGCTGCATGCGGCGGCGCGCCTGGCGCAGCCCGGCACGATCGAGCTTGACCACGTCGAGGCCGTCGAAGCGGATCTCGCCCGATGTCGGCTCGACGAGCCGCATCAGCAACCGCCCGGTGGTCGACTTCCCGCAGCCGCTCTCGCCCACCAGCGCCAAGGTCTCGCCGCGGGCGATGGCGAAGCTGACGCCGTCGACGGCGCGCACCGTGCCGACCGGCCGGCTCCACAGCGCGCCGGAGACGATCGGGTAGTGCTTGGCCAGCGCCTCGGCGCGAATGAGCGGTTCGGCGCTCATGCGGCGGCGAGGCTCGCATGCAGCAGGCAGGCCGCGGCGCGGCCGGGGCCGAGCGGCAGCAGCGGCGGCACGGACTTGGCGCAAGCCTCGAAGGCCTTGGGGCAGCGCGGATGGAAGGCGCAGCCCTCAGGCAAGGCGAAGGGACTCGCGACATTGCCCTCGATGGTCGAGAGGCGCTCGGGGTCCTCGTCCTCGAAAGGCGGCATGCTGCGCAACAGGCCCTCGGTATAGGGATGGCCGGGGCGATCGAAGAGCTCGCGCACCGGCGCCCGCTCGACGATGCGCCCGGCATACATCACCTGGACCTCGTCGGCGAACTCGGCGACCACGCCGAGATCATGGGTGATCAGCATCACGGCGACGGAAAGGCTGCGTTGCAGATCGCGCAATAATGCGAGGATCTGGGCCTGCGTCGTGACATCGAGCGCGGTCGTCGGCTCGTCGGCGATCAAGAGCTTCGGCCCGCAGGCGCAGGCGATGGCGATCATCACCCGCTGCCGCATGCCGCCCGACAGCTCATGCGGATAGGTTTCCAGAATCTCGCCCGGCGCCGGGATCTGCACCATCGCCAACAGCTCCTTCGCCCGCTCGTCGGCGGCGCGCCGGCTCATGCCGAGATGCAGCCGCAGCGGCTCGCGCAATTGCTGCCCGATCGAGAAGATCGGGTTGAGCGAGGTCATCGGATCCTGGAAGATCATGGCGATCTCCTGCCCGCGGATGGCCTGCATCTCCTTTTCGCCGAGACGGAGCAGATCGCGGCCCAGGAACATGGCGCTGCCGCCCGCGATGCGGGCGGAATGCTCAGGCAGAAGGCGCAGCAGCGAGAGCGCGGTGACGCTCTTGCCGCTGCCGGATTCGCCGACCACGCCGAGCACCTGGCCGGCTCGCATGTCGAAGCCGATGCCGTCGACCGCCGTGAAGGCGCCCTGGCGCGTGTGGAACTCCACGGCGAGATCGCGGACGCTGAGCAGGGGCGCCTCGGCCATGGGCTCGCCGCTCAGCGCGCCGCACCGAGTCGCGGCTTGCCGGGTTGCGGCTCGGCAAGCCGCGCCGCGCGCCAATGATCGTCGCGCGCGATATAGGGATCGTAGGGCCGCTCGCGGAAGTAAGGGATCAGCGGCTTGAACCAGTCATAGATGCGCCGCAGCTCACCGATCGGCTCCGGGTGCAGGTCGACGCGCAGGTCGAGATGGGCGAAAGGCTCGGTGTCGAAGACGAGGATCGCCGCCGAGCTCTGCCCCTCGGCCTGGCCGCCGGCCCTGCCGCCCGCTTCCACGGCGGCCATCAGCCGATCGCACAGATCCTCGTCCGCGCTCTCGTCCATGGCGCGCGCCATCGCCTTGACGACCCCCGCGGAGACGACGCCATTGCCCATGGTCACATACTGTTTGCCCTCGATATGGCTGCTATGGCTGCCCCTGGTTTCACCGCTGAAAGCTGCCGTATTGCCGTAGCTGTCGACGATACCGATCTGCCGGCGTCCGATATGCGGATCGCTGGCCTCGAGCTCGGCCAAGACCTTCCTCGCCGAATAGCCGAGATCGAGAAGCCGCCCGCAAAGCTGCGTCTGGCGTGGGTCGGCGATCAACTGGACGGAGGCTGCGCCATATCCCGGCCGCACCACCGGACAGCGGTTGCCCACGGCCGGCGCCCTGGTCGCGATGCCGACGCCGAGCATGCCGGTCCTCGGACAACGAGCGACTGCGGTGAAGGTCATGAGGGCGGTCCTTTGGGGGTAGCGGAGATGGTGGAGGAGGTCCCAAGCGGGTGATGGCTCCGCGCCCTGTGCAAGGGGACGGATCAAGCATGGAGGCGAAGCCGCTATTGCGCAAGCAAGCGAGGGGCCAGCATGTGACGACGCACGATTCGTCTACAGCCCCCGCAGGAACGCGATCATCGCGGCATTGACCTCGCTCGGCCGCTCCTGCTGGGTCCAATGGCCGCAGCCTGGCAGCATGATGGTTTTCCGCAACGCCGGAACGAATTTCGGCAGGCTGGCGATCAGCTCGCCGGCACCGCGGAAGGCGACCACGAGGTCGCGCTCGCCGGCGACATAGAGCGCAGGCACCGTGACGCGCGCTCCGGCAAAGGGGGCGAGCAGCTCCCAGTTGCGATCGATGTTGCGGTACCAGTTGAGGCCGCCGCGAAAGCCGGTGCGCGCGAATTCCCCTGCGTAGAAGTCGAGATCGGCCTCGGTGAGCCAGGCCGGCAGCGGCGCGGATTCCGGGATGCTCGCGAGGATGCCGCCCCGGCGCGGCACCATGCCGACGCCGCCCGAGGCTCCGCCGCCTTCGGCGCGGCGGAAGCCCTGCAGAACCAGGCTGCGGATGGAAAGGCGCGCATCCCTGTCGAGCTCCCTTTCGGCGACGCCGGGTTCCTGGAAATAGAGCTGGTAGAAGACGGCGTCCTCGGTCTGCGGCATGGCGCTCGTCGGACGCGCGGACCCGCGCGGCCTGAACGGCACGCTGAGCCCGATGACCGCGCGAAACCGGTCGGGCCGCAGGAGAGCCGCGTGCCAGGCGACCGGAGCGCCCCAGTCATGGCCGGCGATCACCGCCGTCTCCTCCCCCAGGGCGTCGATGAGGCCCAGCATGTCGCCGACCAGATGGAGGAGCGTATATTTGTCGATCTCCTGCGGGCGCTCGGTCTGTCCATAGCCGCGCATATCGGGCGCCACCGCATGGAAGCCGGCCTCGGCCAGCGCCGCGAGCTGATGCCGCCAGGAATACCAGGATTCGGGGAAGCCGTGGCAAAGGAGGACGAGCGGACCCGTCCCCTGCTCGGCAATATGCATCTTGATGCCGTTCGTCTCGACGATGCGGTGCTTAGCCTCGGTCATCCTGCCCTCCGCCTCGACGAAGCCTAGCGCCTCATTCGCCTTGCTTGCCGCATGGTCGCCCTGGCGCGGCGTCTCCGTCAATGGATGCTTGCCCTTCCCTCGCGCGCGACCGCAGCCATTCGAATCGCGATGCCAGCCCTCGCGCGCCCCCCGTTGACACGCGCCCGCCGACACGATGGTTTTACACGCACACGCACACGCAACCGCATCACCCCCAGGATCATCAATGAGCCAGACATCGATCGAGACGGCGCGCGCCACGCTCCGGGCGCTTCCCGAGCGGCTGGGGCTCGACGCGGTCGTGGCGATGAGCCCCGAGAACTTCGCCTATGTGTCGGGCGTCCACATCATCACGGTGAACCTCGTGCGCCCGCGCCAGGGCTATGCGGTGCTGCCGGCCTCGGGCGAGCCGGAGCTCGTGATTTGCTCGATCGAGAAGCCGCTCGCCGAGACCGAAGGCTGGATCAAGACCATCCACCCCTACGTCGAATTCATCGACGATCCGATCGATGCGCTGACCAAAAGGCTGCGCGAGCTGGGGCTCGCCCGCGGGCGCATCGGCATCGATCTCGACTATCTGCCGGCGAATTCCTATGAGCGGCTGAAGCAGAACCTCGGCAATGTGCATCTCGTCGATACCAGCGCCGAGATCGCGGCCATCCGGGCGGTGAAACACGCTCGCGAGATCGAGCTGATCCAGCACGCGGCGCGCGGCACGCACCGCGCCACGCTCGATGCGATGCGCGACAGCAAGCTCGGCGACACCGAGCAGGAGATGTGCCGGCGCATCGCCAACGGCATCATGGCGAGCGGGGCGACCGCGATCACGTTCCTGTGCTTCTCGAGCGGGGAGCGCACGCGCATCTCGCATGCCATGCCGACCGAGCGGGTGCCGAAGGAAAGCGAGATCATCCGCTTCGACGTGGGCGGCGCCTACGGCTCCTATTCGAGCGACTTCGCCCGCACCTATTCGACCGGCAAGCCGAGCCCGCTGCAGCGCCAGACCTATGCGGCGCTGCTCCATATCCAGAAGACCACGATCGAGGCGGTGCGTCCGGGCATCGTCGCCGAGGATCTGTTCCATCTCTGCCGCGACGAATACCGCAAGGCCGGGCTCCCCTTCACCATGCCGCATATCGGCCACTCGTTCGGCATCGAGCTGCATGAGAGCCCGATGCTGCGTCCGGGCGAGAAGACCAAGCTCCAGGCCGGCATGGTGTTCAATATCGAGCCGAGCACGGCGGACACCGAGGGCAGCAAATACCATATCGAGGACCTGCTCGAGGTCACCGCCACGGGCTACCGGCTGATGACGCTCGGCTGGTCGCCGCCAGAGATCCCGGTGATCGGACAGGCCTAGCCTGAGGACAGAGGACGGACGACGGAGGACAGAAGATCCCGCGGCAGCGCCGGTTCATTTGATGTCAGTTGTCCGGCCTCCGGCCTCTGGCTTCAGACGAGGATCAGGCGGTAGAGCCGGTTCATCTGTCGTCTGTCGTCCGTTGTCTGTCCTTTGTCCTCAAATCACGAAGATCTCCTCGTTGTCGAAGGCGTCCGACAACAGGATCGGCGCGCCGTCGGTGATCTCGTAGAGATCCTCCATATGCAGCCCCTTGACGCCGACGAAGCGCACGCGCGTCTCGACCGTCGAGATCATGCCCGGCTCATAAGGCGTCTCGTCATAGGGGTTGATGAGGGGCGCCTCATGCGCCTCGAGGCCGATGCTGTGACCGTTATGCGCGTAGGGGAAGGGGATGTCGTGCTTGGCGTGCAGCTGCGCCGCGAGCTCGAACAGCTCCCGCCCGCAATTGCCGGGCCGCAACCGATCCGCGACCGCATGGTGGATGTCGCGCAGCCGCTTCCACATATCGAGCTCGTCGACTGTCGGGGCCCCCATCTTGGCTGTGCGCCCGACATTGGAGAGATAGCCGCGATAGTGGCCGCCGCAATCGGCCTTGACGATGTCGCCCGGCTGCACCCGATATGAAGTCGCGCCCGCATGCGGAAAGCCGGTATTGGCGCCCGCATTGATATGGCAGAAGGCGACGTCGTCGGCGCCCGAGAGCAGGATATGGTCCGACAGACGCCGCCTGAGGCTGAATTCATCCTCGCCGACGGTGGCCGTCGCATAAGTCGCGAGCAAGGCCTTCTCGGTGCCGCGATAGCCCGAGGCGATCACCTCCCGCTCGCGCCTGGTCTTGAGCATGCGGGCGCGGCGGAAGAGCTGCTCGCAAGGTTCGAGCGTCAGTCGCGGCAGCTCCCGCGCCAGCGCGTTCAGATAGGTCGCCGCGAGATATTCCATCTCGCAACCGAGGCGGGCGCCGGCGAGGCCCTTCTCGCGCAGCACCTCGGCGACGAGCCGAATCGGTAGCGTGACGAACTCCTTGTAGCTGCGCACGTCTCTGATCCAGCTCTGCTGGCGGACATAGCCCTCCTCGACCTGGCAGAGCACGAAGACCGGCTCCTGCCCCTTCGCCCAGATGATGACGGCCAAGCGGTCGCGGATGCTGCGCTGGGTAGAGATCTCGACATCGGCCGTCCATTGCACGTTCTCGGGCGAAAGCGCGATCACCGCGTCGAACTCGGAAGCCTCGATGGCACGGCGCAAGCCCGCCACATCGCCCATGGCGTCGTCGATCGTCTTCATCCGTGTTTTCCTTCGAGGGTGGGGAGGTTCGATCATGGGAGCACAATCGAAAGGCCGGCGGAAGCCTGCTCGTCGTGGAACCTCCGGTCACTCCGTGATAGCCCTTCAGGCGTGATTCGCGGCCGATCCCGTCGCTGACCGCAGGAACTCATCCATCACGGTAATGCTGACCCCGGTTCTCACTCCGCATGGCTCTCTGACCGTCCGGCGATCGGGGGAGGAACCGGCGTTGCAACCCGAGCAGGGCTCGCGGGTGGAAGGAGCGTTCGGCCGGGGGCCGGGGCATGGGCTTTTGGCCCTCGGCGCCGATGAAGTCGGGACGGCGTTGCCGCCGATGCTGTCATATTGGCGCGAGCTCGCGACGCGCTACGTAACGACGCTCTGCGCCCTTCCCGAGATCGGAGAAGGGCGGGCCAAGCCGCCTGTCTCCGTTCCGGCGGATGCGGAATTGAACAAGATGGTCGCGGCGGTTCCGCCCATGACCGGCGCGGAATACCTGACGACAGCCGTGCTGGCCGATCTCTGGCGAGCCCTGGATGCGGCTTTCGATGCCGAGCTCGATGAAGCCAAACTGTCCGTGCAGGAGTTCCTCAAATCGCGTCATCCAGCCTGGAACCTGGTGGGGCGCGTGCATTTCAACCTTGCCGAGAACAGGAAGGACGAGGAAAACCCGTTCGCCTTCATGGCGACCTATACGACGCGGCTCTCGGCCGAGGCCAAGGCCCAGCACCTGCCGCTCGGCAGGGCCCTGCAGGACTATGCCGGCGCCAAGAACCGCGAGCGCCTGCTGTCGCTGCTGATGCCGGTTCAGCGCGCCGCGGAACACTGCGGCTGGTTGAAGACCATGGTCGATGCCGGCGAGATCTTCCACCCGTTGCGCTGGAGCCCGCAACAGGCGCTCCAGTTCCTCAAGGACACTCCCGCGCTCGAAAGCGCAGGGGTGGTCGTGCGCATGCCCGGAAGCTGGCGCATGAACCGGCCCGCGCGCCCGCAGGTCAAGGCGACGGTCGGCGGCAGCCCACCCTCGAACCTCGGAATGGACGCGCTGCTGGACTTTCGGATGGAGGTGACGCTCGAAGGCGAAACCCTGTCAGCGGCGGAGATCAAGCGGCTGCTGGCGCAATCCGATGGGCTGGCGTTCATCCGCGGCAAGTGGGTCGAGATCGATCACGAGCGGCTGAGCCGGACGCTCGAGGAATTCGAGGCCGTCGAGCGTCGAGCCGCCACCGATGGCCTGTCATTCGGCGAGGCCATGCGTCTCTTATCGGGCGTCGATATTGCCGCCGACGCGACGGCAGCTCGAAGTGACGTCGACTGGAGCCAGACCGTAGCGGGTCGGTGGCTCGCGGAGACGCTGGCCGCCTTGCGCCCCGCTCACGGGCGCGTCGGTATCGATCCCGGTCCCGGCCTGCGAGGCACGCTCCGACCCTATCAGCGGGCAGGTGTCCAGTGGCTCTATCTGCTTGCGCAACTGAGGCTTGGGGCGTGCCTTGCCGACGATATGGGGCTCGGCAAGACCATCCAGGTCTTGTCGTTGCTGCTGGCGTTGAAGGCCGAGGCCGCGAACCCGCACAAGCCGTCGCTGCTCGTGGCCCCGGCCTCGTTGCTCGCCAACTGGGCCTCCGAAATCGCCCGGTTTGCCTCGAGCCTGAACGCGATCATCGTCCACCCATCGGCCATGCCGTCCGAGAAGTTGAAGACGGAAGCCGCGGCCGATCTCGCCGGCGTCGATCTCGTCATCACCAGCTATGGCTTTCTGCCACGCGCAGCGTGGCTCGCGGCGACGCCATGGCGCCTCGTGGTGATCGACGAGGCGCAGGCCATCAAGAATCCGACCACCAAGCAGACCCGGACGGTCAAGCAACTCAAGGCGGGTGCCCGCATTGCCCTCACCGGTACGCCGATCGAAAACCGGCTCGGCGACCTTTGGTCGATCTTCGATTTCATCAATCCGGGGCTGCTGGGCTCGGCCAAGCAATTCTCGACATTCGTCAAGCAGCTCGCGGACCGTCCGCAGAACCCTTATGGCCCGCTGCGCGAGCTGGTGCGCCCCTATATCCTGCGGCGCCTGAAGACGGATAAGAGCATCATCGCGGACCTGCCCGACAAGACGGAGGTGAAGGCGTTCTGCCCCTTGAGCCGCAAGCAGGCCGCGCTCTATCAGCAGGCGGTGAACGAGCTGGCCAGCCAGCTCGAGACCGCGGAAGGGATGGCGCGCAGGGGCATGGTTCTCGCCCTGCTGATGCGGCTGAAGCAGATCTGCAACCACCCCTCGCAATGGCTCGCCGACAACGCTTGGGCGGAGGAGGATAGCGGCAAGCTCGCGCGGTTGCGCGACATCACCGAGGAAATCGCCGCCAGGCAGGAGAAGGCGCTGGTCTTCACGCAGTTCAAGGAGACCACGGGCCCCTTGGCGTCGTTCCTCGGCTCCGTATTCGGAAGGCCGGGTCTCGTCCTGCACGGCGAGACGCAGGTCAGGAAGCGCAAGGATCTGGTGCGCCAATTCCAAGAGGACGAAAGCATCCCATTTTTCGTGCTCTCGCTCAAGGCTGGTGGGGCCGGGCTCAATCTCACCGCCGCATCGCATGTCATCCATTTCGACAGGTGGTGGAATCCAGCTGTGGAAAACCAAGCGACCGACCGTGCGTTCCGGATCGGGCAGACCAAGAATGTGCTGGTGCACAAATTCGTTTGCCGCGGCACGGTGGAGGACAAGATCGACCAGATGATCGAGGCGAAGCAGCAGCTCGCAGGCGATTTTCTGAGCGGCGGCGCCGACATGCTCCTCACAGAGATGAAGGATGACGAGCTCTTGAAGCTCGTGACGCTCGACCTCAACGCGGCGATGAAGGAGGGCTGAGAGATGGGCTATTACGAATGGCGCCCTTATGTGTCGGTCGCCGAGAGGCGGCGGCAGGCGCAAAGCAAGCTCGCCAAGCTCAAGAAGCGGGGACAATCCATTGCGCCCGTGACGATCGAGGGGCGCGAGATTGCCAAGAGCTTCTGGGGCAAGTCCTGGTGCACGAATCTCGAACGCTACAGCGATTACGAGACGCGCCTGCCACGGGGCCGGGCCTATGTCCGCAACGGCTCCGTCGTCGACCTGCAGATCGCGAAGGGCCAAATCTCGGCGAGGGTCGCCGGTTCCGAGCTCTACAGCGTCAAGGTCACCATCGCGCCCGTCGCGAAGCCACGCTGGAAAGCCATCTGCGGCGATTGCGCGGGAACGATCGATTCTTTGGTGGAGCTCTTGCAGGGCCGCTTGGCCAAAGGCGTCATGGATCGGGTTTGTCGGGAGGGTGACGGCTTGTTTCCGGCGCCGCCTGAAATCAAGCTCTCATGCAGCTGCCCGGACTGGGCGGATATGTGCAAGCATGTCGCCGCGGCCCTCTACGGCGTCGGCGCGAGGCTCGACCACGCACCTCAGCTGCTCTTTACACTGCGTGGCATCGATGAAAACGAATTGATCGCCGGCGCCGGGAAGGACCTGGCGCTGAGCAAGCCCGCCCCCGCCACGGCAAAGCTGCTCGACGAGGGCGATGTATCGGCCTTGTTCGGGCTCGAGATGGTCCAGGAAAGCAGCGCCGATATTCCCGCTCCCGTCCCTCCGCAACCATCCCCGCGGTCCAAGACGAAGGAAGGGAGCAAAGCATCGGGGCGGACCGAGATGGCGGCGGCGAAGAAGAAGACCTCCCTCAGGCGGAAGCGGGCCAAGGACGAACCAAAACGAGCAAGCTCGACCGCCGCCCGGAAGAAGCCGGCGACGGCAAGGTGAGCTTGTCTCGCGACGTCGAATAGGAGCTGATTGCGTGCAGTCCATTGAAGGCAAGGTTGCCTGGGTGACAGGCGCCGGCTCCGGCATCGGTCGGGCGGCGGCGCTGGCGCTCGCCAAGGCCGGCGCCAAGGTCGCATTGTCCGCCCGCCGCAAGGCGCCGCTCGAGGAGACTGCCGAGCTTATCGCGGCGGCGGGAGGCCAGGCGGCAATCGAGGCGCTCGACGTGACGGACAGCGCGGCGGTGGCGACGGTCGCCCAGCGCATCGCAAGGCAGCTCGGCCGGCTCGACATCCTGGTCAACAATGCCGGCCTGAATATCGTCGAGCGCTCCTGGTCGGCCCTCAATCCGGCGCGCATCGACGAGATCCTCGGCGCCAATCTGCACGGCGCATTCTATTGCGTCGTCGCCGCGCTGCCGATCATGCGAGCCCAGAATGACGGCCTGATCATCAATGTGGCGTCCTTGGCGGGCAAGCGCGTCTCTCCGCTCTCCGGGGCCGGCTACACGGCCGCGAAGCACGCGGTCGTCGCTATGAACGACAGCATCAACGTGGAAGAATACGCGAACGGCATCCGCGCCTGCGCCATCTGCCCGGGAGAAGTCGCGACGCCCATCCTCGATCGGCGGCCCGTGCCGGTGAGCCAGGAGGATCGCTCCAGGATGCTGCAGGCCGAGGATCTCGGCGAGACGATCCTGTTCGTCGCCCGGCTTCCGCCCCATGTCTGCGTCAGCGAAATCCTGATCGCGCCGACCTGGAACCGCGGCTATGTCGCGGCGTCGCAGCAGCCCCATATGCGCCGCGGCTGAGGGCGGCGCAGGCTCGCGCTCCGGAGCTTATCCCCGCCAGGCGGTGAGGCGTCGCTCGATGCGGCTCATCGTGGCCGACAGCGCGTAGGACACACCGATGAGGACGAGAAGGATGGCGAAGACGCCATTGGCGTCGAAGGTGTTCGAATAATAGCTGATGAGGCTGCCGAGCCCCTTGCCGCCGGCGATCAGCTCGGCCGTGACGACGCCCAGCAATGTGTAGACGAGGCCGAGCCGCAGACCCGCGAAGATAGCCGGGATCGCGGTCGGAACGACGATCTGCGCGAAGACGCGCCGGCCCGGCAGGCCGAGGCTGCGCGCCAAGGCCAGATGATCGGGATCGACCGATTGGGCGCCAGCCAATGTATTGTACAGAAGAATGAAATACATGAGCGAGATGCCGGAAACAACTTTCGACGTCATGCCGAGGCCGAACCAGACGATGAAGAGCGGCACCAGCGCGACCCGGGGCAGCGCGTTGAGCGCCGCGAGATAGGGATCGAAGAGCTCGCGCAGCGACGGCAGGACGGTGAGCAGGAGCGCCGTCAGCAGCGCCAGCACGCCTCCGGCCAGGAAGGCGATCAAGGTCGCCGTGAGCGTGTCCATGATCGGCGGGAAGATCGAGAGGTCGAGGATCTTCGAGACCAGCATCGGCACGAATATGGAAGGCTGGCCGATGAAGGCCGGCGGAAAGATGCCGGCGCGCGCGAGGCCCTCCCAGCCGCCGATGAGCGCACCGAGCAAGAGGACATGGGCGGCGATGAGCCGAACGGGATTCGAGCGGCCACGTTTTCCCGCCGCGGCCGGCAAGGCCTTTTCCCGAACGATGTCGGCCAAGTCACTCATGCGCCCTTACCGTTGACGCGGTGCGGCCGGCGCGGAGGCGCGCTCGAGCTCGTCCCAGAGCCGCGCGTAGAGATCGTGATAGGCGCGCTCCTTCTGTAGGGCCCGGACGGAGCGCGGACGCGGGATGTCGATCGGCAGATCGGCGATGATGCGGCCGGGCCGGCCCGACATGACGACCACTCGATCGGCGAGCGCGATGGCCTCGCCGAGATCATGGCTGACGAGCACGACGGTGCTGCGGTGGCGCTCCCACAATTCGAGCAGCTTGTCCTGGAGGAGGAGCTTCGTCTGCGCGTCCAGCGCCCCGAACGGCTCGTCGAGGAAGAGGAACTCGCTCTCGAGCGAGAAGGTACGCGCCAGCGCCACGCGCTGGCGCATGCCTTGCGACAACTGCCGCGGATAGCTGTTCTCGAACCCTTCGAGCCCGACAGCCTGGAGGAGCGGTCCGATCAGTTTGCGGCCGGCCTGCGCATGGGGCCGAGAGCTCACCGCGAACTCGATATTGGAGAAGGCCGTGCGCCAGGGAAGCAGGGCATCGCGGGCGAACATGCGCGCCGTGTCGGGGCGCCCTGCCGCGGGCGGCCTGCCGCCCACGAGCATCGTGCCGCTCTGCAGCGGCACGAGCCCGCTCAGGATATCGAGGATCGTCGTCTTGCCGCAGCCGCTCGGACCGATGAGCGCCAGGAACTCGCCCTTGCCGATCCTGAGCGAGATGCCGTCGAGGATCCGCAACGGCATCCGCTCGCCCGGATAGACGTGAGCAACCTCGTTCAGCACTATGCCTTCGGCGCTGCCGCGAGCGACCATCGGAACCCCTCAGGGTTTGGGAGCGCCCGAGTAGATGATGTCCTCGGCCTTCACCGCGTGATCGATGAGCTTGTTGTCGAGGAGATAGGTGTTCCAGGCGGAGATGGAAGCGCGGTCGACCGTGTAACCGAGATAATTGGTGTAGTTGTCGATCATCTTCTCGACCGTCTCCTTGCGCTTGTCCTCGGGGATGACGGCGACGTTCACATATTGGTTGACGATCTCGACGAGCTTCTGGCGGTTGGCGGGGTCCTTCATCCAGGTGATGGCGTCGATATGCGCCTTGATGAAGGCGTCGACCACATCGGGGTGCTCCTTGATGAAGGAGCCCTTCGCCGAGAAGGCCTCGAAGGCGCCGCCGAGAGCCTGCAGCTCGCTCGGCCCTTGGCCCTTGCTGAGATCGACGAGCGGGCGTCCGGTGCCGAGCGCGGCGATGATCTCCGGAAAGGGCGTGAACGCCATCTGCACGTCGATGCGGTCGGCCTGCCAGGCGGCGAGCGCGGTGGTGGCGGAACCGACGGCGAGATAGCTCACGTCGTCGGGGGTCAAGCCGCCTCCCTTGAGCAGGGCGTTGGTCATCAGATGGGTCGTGGCGCCGAGCGCGTTCACGCCGATGCGCTTGCCTTTCAGATCCTTCATCACGGCGGGATAGCCCTGATCGGCGTTGGGGAAGCTCTCCCGCTTCGCCCCGATCAGCACGTAGAAGTTCTTGACCTCATTGCCGACGACGATCTTGAGATCGGTGCCGCGCACGGCGTTCTCGATGATCTGATCGGTCGGCGGCTCGATGAAGTCGAGGCTGCCGCCGAGCAATGCAGCGACGCCCGCCGGCCCCGAATTCATCACCAGGAGCTCGGCATCGAGATCGTGTTTGGCATAGAAGCCCATATCCTTCGCGACATGAACGGGCAGCGACGTATAGGCCCCATTATAGGTCATCACCCTGATCTTCGCGGGGTCCGCCGCACGAGCCGGAATGGGCTGCGCGGCGAGCAGCGCGAACAAGGATCCGGCGAGGATCGTCGAGATCGAGCTCAGCCCGAATTTGGCAGACGCATTTCTGGTCATTTGACACCTCTTCCTGCACCAGCCTGTCGCGGTTCCCTGCGGCCGCGAATCTGAGATTGACCTTGCCGTCCGCCGCGGCGTGAAGCGGTCGCGGCGAGATCGACTGAACGATCATCCGCCATGACCACGCCATAGACGGTCTCGGCCGCTTGGCGCCCGACGATGCCGTCGCGCACATCGCGCAGCACGGCGTCGACATCGCGTTCGAAGGGATCGCCGAACCCTCCCCCGCCTGGCGACTCGATCGACAGGCGCGCCGGGCCGAGCGACAGGATCGCATAGGCCGGCGGCGTCGCGGTGCCCTTGCCATTCTCGGTCAATGTCGTGCTTCCGGCGGCTCCCGAGCCGCCGCCTTCGACACCGAGGCCGGTCGGCCGTGCGATGCCTTCGCCGCGCAGCGAATACTGGGCTTCGGTGAGGATGTCGGCCTCGAAATGAACGCCGCTGCCGCCGCGGAACTTGCCGGCCCCGGCGGCGTCGGAGCGGAACTCGTGTCGATGCACAGTCACCGGATAGAGCTGCTCATAGGTCTCGGCGTTCGGAATGACGAGCCCGCCGAGCGTCACCATCGGGCCCATCTGGTTGAAGCCGTCGCGGCCGGCAACGGCGCCGGCGCCCGATCCGCCACCCCAATTGTACATGACCCAGGTCATGTCTTGCGCGCCGATGCCGGAGGTCACCGGGAAGACGCTCTTGCCCCATCCGGCTATGGCGCGGCGCGGCTCCGCCTGACCGAGAGCCCACCAGACCATGTGCATGATCTCGTGCGCCGGGAAGACTGTGCACATGGTCACCGGCGCGGGCGGCTTGGCATTCACCAGCGTGCCTAGGGGCGCCACGATCTCGATGCAGCGGAATGTTCCCTCGTTGCGCGGCAGATCGCTATCGAAGAACGAGGCCACCCCGGCATAGACGGCCGAATAGGTGTTGGCGAGCGACGAATTCTTGAAGCCGCGGATCTGCGGGTCGGTGCCGGTGAAGTCGACCTTCAGAGTGTCGCCGCGTTTCGTCGCTTTCAGGGTCAAGCCGACCTTGCGCTCGACGAAACAGTCCGTCTCATAGCTTTCCCGCGCCTCGAAGACACCGTCCGGAAGCCGTGAGACGGCATCGCGCATGCGCTTATCCGCGTGGTCGAGGATGCCCTCGAACAAGGCAAGCGTCTCCTTCACGCCGAAATCGCTCGCCGAGCGGGCGATCTCGCGCGCGCCGATCTCCGTCGCGCCGAGCATGGCGCGCAGATCGCCGTCGAGAAGCTCGGGGCAGCGCGTGTTGAGCAGGAGCAGCCGCCAGAGATCGTCGCGCATCGCGCCGCGCTCGACGAGCCGCAGCGGCGGCAGGCGGATGCCTTCATGGAAGATCTCGGTCGCCTGGCTGTTGTAGGTACCGGCCGCGCCGCCGCCGATATCGGATTGATGGGCGCGGTTGCAGGCAAAGGCGATCAGTGCCCCTTGCGCGAAGATCGGCCGCGCGATCACCCAATCCGGCAAATGATTGCCGCCTGCGACATAAGGATCGTTGAGGAGAAACACATCCTCCTCCGCGATGGTCTCGAACGCTCCGATGAGGGCGCGCACCGCGAAGCCCCCGCCGCCCGTATGGATGGGGATGCCGTCGGCTTGCGAAACGAGCGTGCCGGCGCCATCCGTGATGAAACAGGAGAAATCATGCGACTGGTTGAAGATCGGGCTGCGCGAGGTGCGCACCATCACAAAGCCCATCTGGCGCGCCACATGGTCGAGCCGGTTCTGGAAAAGCGCGAGCTTGATGGGGTCGAGGGCGGCCATGGCGCTCATCTCGGGAGCTCGATGCGGTAATTGCCGCTCGCATCCACCAGCAGCTCATCGCCGACGCCGATGAGGATCGTGGTCGTCTCCTCGTCCACCACGGCAGGCCCGACGATAGAATGGCCGGGCGCGAGATCTGCACCATTGTAGATCGGAGTCTCGCGCCAAGCGGAAGCGGCGTCGATCCAGACGCGCCTGGCTTCCCGCGGTCGCGCCGGCGCCTCGGCCCTCGGCGGCGCCGACGGTTCGAGCGGCGGGATATGGCCAATCCCGGCAACCCTGAGCCGCATGATCTCGATGATGCCCTGCGGCTGGATATGGCCGTAGAGCCGGTCGTGCTCGCGCTCGAAGGCGCTACGCGCCCGCGCGCGGTCGAGCCCTGAACCGATCTCGACGGTGACATCCCATTGCTGCCCGATATAGCGAAGATCGAGGGCGCGCTGCAGCGAACGCCGTTCGGGCGCGAAGCCTTCGCGAGCGAGGGCTTCGGTCGCCTCGCGCTCCAGCTCGCGGAAGACGGATTCGATCCTTTCGCCCGACACCTCGTCGAGACGCCCCGTCACCACGCGCAGATAGTCGTGGCGCATATTGGCATTGAGCATGCCGAGCGCGCAGAAGGCGCCGGCGAGCCGTGGAACATAGACGCCGCGACAGCCGATCTCATGTCCGACCGACACGGCATGCAGGGGACCGGCCCCACCGGCCGCCACAAGCGTCAACCGATCGGGGTTGTAGCCGCGCTCCGTGCTGACCCGCTCGACAGCGTGCAACAGCTTCTGATCCATGTAGCGAAGCATGCCGGAGGCGGCCTCTTCGACGCTCAGGCCGAGAGGCTCGGCCACATGGTTGGCGATCGCGCGCTCGGCGAGGTCGCCGCTGATCCTGACCGCCCCCTTGGCGTAGAGGCCGGGCTTCAGCCGCCCGAGGACGACCTGCGCGTCCGTGATGGTGGGCTCGACGCCGCCGCGCCCGTAGCAGGCAGGCCCCGGATCGGCGCCCGCCCCTTGCGGCCCGACCCGCAGCATGCCGGCGCCATCGACGCGGGCAATGGCGCCGCCACCGGCCCCGATCGTGTGCACATCGACGGAAGCGGTGGCGCAATGATAGCCGCCAATGTCGAGCAGGTCGGTGAAGGCGACCTTGCCCTCGCTCATCAAGATGACGTCGCAGCTCGTGCCGCCGATCTCGATCGATATGAGATCGTCCGACCCGATCGCCTTCGAATAATAGCGGAGCGCTCCGACGCCGGCTGCCGGGCCTGAAAGGAGGAGCGTCACCGAGCGCTCGCCGAGCTCAGCGACCGAGGTCGCGCCCCCATTGCTCTGGATGAGGACGAGGGGCGCCGCGAGGCCGAGCTTCGCCAGCTTTTCATCGAGCGCGCGCAGATAGCTCAGCGTGCGCGGCGCCACATAGGCGTTGAGCACCGCGGTCGAGGTGCGCTCATATTCTCCCATGACGGGAGCGACGGCGCTCGAAAGGCACGCCGAAGAGAAGCTGGCGTGGCGCGCGATCCTCTCCCCGACCCTTCGCTCATGAGCCGGGTTGAGGAAGCTGTTGAAGAGCGAGACGGCGATGCTCTCGACGCCTTCCTGCCGAAAGGTCTCAGCCGCGCGATCGACCTCGTCTTCATCGAGAAGCTCGACCTCGTTTCCGGCCCGGTCGATCCGCCCGGTGACCGGGAGACGCAGATACCGGGGAACGAGGACGGGCGGGTAAGGCGTGCGGTGGTCCCAAGGGTTGGCGCGCGACCCACGCCGGATCTCGAGCGAGTCGCGGAAGCCCCTGGTCGCGAGGAGCCCGACATGGGCTCCCTTGTGCTCGAGCAAGGTGTTGGTGGCGATCGTCGATCCGTGCACGAAGAGCGAGCATCGACGCAACAGCTCGCTTTGGGTGAGCCCACGCGCAGCGGCCGCCTCGCCGAGCGCGTCGAGCGCGCCGCGGCTCGGATCGTCGGGGACGGTCGGAACCTTGTAGACGTCGATGCGGCCGGAATTCGCGACGAGCACGAGATCGGTGAAGGTGCCGCCGATATCGACGCCGATGCGCCAGCTCGCCTCGACTGCGGTCATGAGGCTGCCGCCAGGCGCCGAGCGCCGGGCCCGTCGAGCGCCTCACCGATTTCGGCCGCGGCAGCGATGAGGCTGGGCGCCGCTCGCGCGATCCACCTTCGCGTCATGCGATAGCGCGGCACGGCGATGCAGAGCCCGGCGGCGACCGGCCCTTGCCGCGTCGGGATGGGCGCCGCGATCCCGCCCACATCGGCGTTCCAACCGCCGCGATTGATGGAATAGCCGCGCATCCGCACCCGGGCGAGCTCCTGGCGCAGGGCGCCAGGCTTCACGATCGTCTCCGAGGTGAAGGCCCGCAGCGCGGCCGGCACGATGCGATCGAGCGCCGCTTCGTCTTGAAAGGCCAAGAGCGCGAGCCCCGTCGAGGTGCAATGGGACGCAATGCAGTCGCCGACCCGCGCATGCACCCGCACGGCCTCGGAGCCTTCGACCAGATGGACATAGACGACATCGAACCCGGTGAGGACGCCGAGGATGACGCCCTCCTTGATCGTCGAGACGAGCCTGCGCATGACCGGATTGGCCGCCTCGATCAGGCTCGAGGTCGGAAAGGCATTGAGCGTCGACCAGGCCTTGTGCGCCAGGCGGTACATGCCTCCCGCTCCGCGTTCGACGTAGCCGCTGCTGACGAGCGTCGTCAAAAGCGCGTGCACACCCGACTTCGACAGGCGCAGACGCCGCGCGATATCGCCGAGGCCGACCGCTCCCTGCGCCTCGACCAGGAGATCGATGATGGCCAAGCCGTTGGCGAGACTCGTCGACATGCATGTGTTCGCTATTTGCGAATGTCCGTTCGTGGCAGGCGAACGCTAGCGACCGGTCAGCGCTGCGTCAACTGCCTTGACCCTACTGCCTCGGCCCTCCTTGACAACAGCGGAGGGCATGGCTTGAATATCTTTGTGCAGAATATCCTATCTTCCACCAGAATACGCCCTGCGGCGCCCACAGGCGGCGTACGGGCCTTGTCGTCGGCGATCAAGACCCTGAAGGTCCTAGAACTCCTGGGCCAATCCAGAGGCCCGATGACGCTCGGCGAAGTGGCGGCGGGATCCGCCATGACCCGGAGCTCCGCCTATCAAAAGCTGATCACCTTGCGGGCTGCCGGCTGGGTCGAGCCCTCTCGAGGCGGGTTCAGGCTGAGCCTGCTCGCGGCGCGCATCGGCAACGCGGCGCTCGAACAGGCAAGCCTCGGCGAGCGCGTGGTGCCGATCCTGCGCTCGCTGGTGCACGAGACCGGCGAGACCGCCTCGCTGGCGGTGCTGGAGGGCACGCAATGCTACATCGTGCAGCGCGTCGAGGCGGAAGGCGTCGTCCGGATCGGTCTGCGGACGGGCTCAGCGCTATCGCTCGATCGCTCGGCCTCCGGCCTCGTTCTCACGGCTTTCTCGAGCAGCGACGAGCTTGCCCATTTGAGCGCGGCCGGCGCGGACCTCGCCTCGAATCGCCTGCTGGCGCAGGTCCGGCGCGAGAGATTTGCCGCCTCCCTCGACCTGAGCCGCATGCCCGATGTGCGCGCCGCCGGCGTGCCGGTCTTCGATGCGGGCGGGCGATGTCTCGCGGCGCTCTCCCTGGTCGGGCCGGTCAATCGCTTCGACCCCGAGAAGCAGCGCGCGCCCCTCGCCGCGGCAGCGGCCAGGATCGAGGCGCTGCTCGCGGGCAAGGACGCATGAACCCTTCGAGCCGAGCGGCCCTGCCCTTTGGCGCAAGCGCAGCACCGCTGCCGCGGCCGCCTTCGATGCTGATGCGCCCGGAGCGCCTCGCGGCTCTCCAGCCTTCGCGGCTCTCAGCCTCGCGAGCCCTGATGACGCGCATGATCAAGGAGCGCTGGAGCATCGACTGCCTGCGCTTCGACATCGATGAACGGGCTCGAGGCACGGCGCTCTATCGCGTCGATACCGGCAGCATGATCTTCGATTTCCCGGTCTTCTCCTTCGAGCCGTCCGGCGCCGGACGCACCGGCCGAATCATCGGGCGGGCCTGGGACATGATGGGCGCCCTCGTCGAAGGCAAGATGAGCGAGGAGGATATCGCGGCGACGCGCGCCGAAATGCCCAAGCTCTATGCGGGGCGCGCCACCAAGGGCACGCTCATCTGGGCGCGCTGCAACCGCAGCATGCGCGTCTTCGAGCACGCGCTCGAGGCGCTGGCCGCCGGTCGCCAGCCCGATATCGCGACGCTGGCGCGGGCTTGCTATCTGATGCGCAATACCGGCCTCGACGGCAACGGCACCTTCGGCACGCGCTCCTTCCTGGCGCTCAAGGACGATCACCCGCTGCGCCAGCCGCTCGCGGCCCAGATGCTATGCGCCTATCTGATGCGCTGCTTCGCCAATGATCTCGTCGAGCATCTGGCGCGGGCGCGAAACCCGAAGGCCGTGGCGTTGGCGCCGCAGATCAAGCGCTTTCTCGGCGTCGGCAACGGCTCGGCGCTCGGCATCGTGCTGTTCGTGAACAACCATCCGCGCCTGATCGACCGCTGGCTCGCGGCGCGCGAGACGGCGATCGCCGCGGCGAAGGCATTGCGTCTTGGACCTCTGGGAGCCGATCTCGGCAGGCTCGACCGCCTCCTCGCCAAGGCCGCCGCCTTCCGGCGTCAGGACCGCATGCGCTACGATGCCTTCGCGTCCTCGCATCTCGTCGCCGAGGAGCTCGAGGCGGCGCGCGGCCGGCTTGCCGAGCTGCGGCAGGCAGACGATGCGGCGTTCCCACTCGCCGCTTTCGCCGATCGATGCGAGCGCGACTTCCATGCCGAGACCCATGAGACCTTGCTGTCGATCCTGATCGAGCTCGTGCCGGAGATTGCCGACGAGCTGAGCGAGACCCTCATCGTCAGCGAGGAGACGGTCGTCGATGCGACCATGCGCGCCGGCGAATTGCGCGACCTCTTGCGCCGTGATTATGCCTGGGCCTTGGGGATGGATCTGAGACCGGAAGGCGCCTCGCGCTACGTCTGGTACAAATCCGAGACGGCCGAGGAACCACGCCGCGGTCCGCGAGAGGAGGCGACCGGCGCGTTCAATCTCGGCCTCGACCTGCCGCGCCTCGCGCAAGCTCTCGACGCGGCGCTGGCGGCCGATCCTCGCGCCCGTATCGGCAGGCTGCTGCTGGCGCGACCCGATCTGCGCAGCTTCGTCGCGCGCATCCAGGCGCTGGCGACGCTTCGCTACCACTCTCCGCACATGAACATGATGGGCGACGACTTCGTCCCGATCCATGTCGTTCGCCTCGTGAATGTGGCACTGCATGGCATCGACAAGACGCGCGACTTCCTCAATCGCAATTTGAGAGGCGTCATCTTCCACGGCGCCCCCTTGCCTGAGGATCTCAAGCAGGGCGCCGATGAGGAATGGTTCTATCCGGCGGAGCCGCGGCCTTGAGGCACGCCGCGATCATCGACGAGGCACGCTTGATCGTCTCGGTGCGCGAGGCCCGCCTCGTCGTGCAGCGCAGCCTGCTGGTCGCAGGGGTGCCGAACGGGATGATCGCCGATGTCGGCGATGCCGTGCTTTATGCCGAAGGCATGGGGCTTCATGCCTTCGAACGCCTCGCCGAAATGCACGATCGGATCTGGCGCGAGTCCGAGCCGATCACCGTCTCGATCGGCGAGGACGCTTCGCCGATCGCCGATTGCCGGGGGAGGCATGCCTGGCTCGCCGCGCCCTCGCTCCTCGATCTTCTGGCCGAATGCGGCATGGAGGCTCGCTCGCCCGTCCTGGTCGCAAGGGACGTGGCGGACATAGGACAGCTTGCCGTTCTCGCGACGCTTTGCGGCAAGACGGGTCAGCGCCTGCGAGTCGAGGTCGGCGGGTCTTCGGCGCGCATCACCGCGCTCTCTCAGCCGAAATATCGGAAAGGCGAGGTCGATCCCTTTCTGCGGCGGCTGCTGAGAGAGGGGCTCGAGGTCCGCGCAGCGCTCTGGTGGCGGCTCTACCATCTCTCGAACAAGTCGCTGTCACCCGACTCGGTGCAGTCACGCCGGCATGCCGGCCCCATCATCGTCGAAGCCGATGGCCGCATCATCGGGCGCGCCGACAGCGACGATGATACGGATGTCGGCTTCCTGCTGCGGCCTGATCCGATCGCCGGGGCGCCACTCGATCTTACGGACAAATAGGATTCATGATGATCATCGACGGCTTGCAATGCGGCTTCTTCGACCGAAAGGCTTTCGAGGAATTGAAGGCCGGCGGCTATGCCTGCGTGACGCCGACGCTCGGCTTCTGGGAGGGCACGCTGGAATCGCTCGATTCTCTCGGCGCCTGGCGGCAGATGGAGCGCGACCTTGCGCATCTGATCAAGATCGCCCGCACCGTCTCCGACATAAGGGAGGCGGAGCGCTCGGGCCGCGTGGCCGTGCTGCTCGGTTATCAGAACACCAATCTTCTCGAAGACCGCATCGCCTATGTCGAGCTTTTCGCCGAGCTCGGCGTAAGGGTGCTCCAGCTCACCTACAACAACCAGAACGAGCTCGGCGGCAGCTGCTATGAGGATCAGGACTCGGGGCTCGCGCGTTTCGGGCGCGAGGTGGTGCGCGAGATGAACCGCACCGGTATCCTGGTCGACCTCTCGCATGTGGGCGACAAGACGACGCTCGACGCGATCAACTGGTCGCAGAAGCCGGTCGCCGTCACCCACGCCAACGCGGCATCGCTGTTTCCCCATAAGCGCAACAAGAGCGATGCGGTGATCAAGGCGCTAGCCGAGAAGGGCGGCGTCATCGGTTGCGCGGCCTATCGCAACATCACGCCCAAGGCGGCCTGCGCCAGCGTCGATGGCTGGTGCGAGATGGTGGCGCGCACGGTCGATATCGCCGGCATCGATCATGTCGGCATCGGCACCGACTACTCCCATCATAACACTCAGGATTATCTCGATTGGATGCGCAGCGGCCGCTGGACGCGCTCAGTGCAGTACGGCGCGGGCTCGGCCGCGAATTCCGGCCCTGCCCCCAAGCCGGACTGGCTGCTCGGCGCCGGCTCGCTCGCCAGCGTCGATGGCGGGCTCAGGCGCGCCGGCTTCAATGCCGAGGAGACCGCCAAGATCATGGGCGGCAATTGGCTTCGCCTCTACGAAGCCGTTTTCGGGTAGCTCGCCGCAGCCCCGTATCATCAAGAAGAAAGGGATGGTCCATGTCCGATCACCACTCGACCGAGAAGGGCCTATTTCCGGTATCCCGGCGCGGCCTCTTGAGGGCCGGCCTCGGCGCCTCGGCGTTCCTAGCAGGGCCCTTCATCCGGCGCGCCAGGGCAGCGGAGACGCTCTACGTCAACACCTGGGGCGGGCCTTGGGAAGTCGCAGCCGCGAAAAGCCTGTTCCCGGCCTTCACCAAGGCCACGGGGGCGGAGATCCGTACCGTCTCGCCGGTATCCGTCGCCAAGCTCGCGGCGCAGATCAGGACCGGCGCCTATGAGTTCGACGTGACCACGCTCGGCGCCGGCGACATCGTGCGCGCCAACGAGACCGGGCTGATCGAGGAGATCACGCCAGCGATCAGCCAGAAGCTCGGCCTGTGGCCTGACGCGGTGTTCCAGAACGGCGTCGCCTCGCACGCCTTCTCGACCATCATCGCCTTCCGCAAGGACAAATATCCAAATGGCGGGCCGCAGAACTGGGCGGAGTTCTGGGATACCCAGAAATTCGCGGGGCCGCGCAGCCTGCAGCGCTACGCTTCCCGCGTATTGCCCCTGGCGCTCGCGGCCGACGGCGTGCCGCTCGACAGGCTCTACCCCATGGACGAGGAGCGGGCCTTCAAATCGCTCGAACGCATCAAGCCGTCGATCCGCATCTGGTGGACGCAAGGGCCCCAATCGCAGCAGCTCCTGCGGGACGCCGAGGTGAGCGCCATCGGCATGTGGCATTCGCAGGCGACCGCACTCGCCGACCAGGGCGCGCCGATCGAGATGGTGTGGAACCAGGCCGAGATCGACCGCGCCTATTGGGTCGTCGCCAAGGGCACGCCGCGCGCAGAGCTCGCCTGGCAATACATCAAGGCCGCGACGAGCCCGGAGGCGCTCGCGGGTTTCTGCAAATCGGCCAACTACGGACCGCTCAACCCCAAGGCTTTCGATTATCTCACGCCGCAGGAAGCCGCCAAGACGCCGACCTCCCCGGAGCACAGGAAGCTCGCCTTCGATCAAGATACGCTGCATCCCGGCGTCGATCTCGAACAGGTGAGCCGGCGCTTCGATCAGTGGCTCGGAGCGTGACGGAGATGGCTGCCTTTCATGGGGCGTGAAATGCTTGGCGCTGGGCACACCTCTCCCCTTGGGGGAGAGGTAGGCGCCGGTGCTCGCGGCAGAAGAAGGGCGCGTTCGCCCCTTCCCCACGGCTACCGGCCCTTCCTGCTGCTGGCGCCGCTGCTCGTCTTCCTTGCGGCTTTCTATTTGGCCCCGCTCGGACAAGTGGCGCTGATGAGCGTGACCGACCCGAAGCCGGGCCTTGCGAACTTCATCCGCGTCCTCACCGATCCCTTCTACCGGGCGGTGATCCTCAACACCTTCGGCACTGCCCTGTTGGTCACGGCCCTGTGCCTCGCGCTCGGCTACCCGCTTGCCTACCTCATCGCGCGCATCGGCGGATTCGCCGCGACCGCGCTCCTGACCCTCGTCGCCATGAGCTTCTGGACGAGCTTCCTGGTGCGGACCTATGCCTGGATGATCATCCTCGGTAATCGCGGCCCGATCGCCCAGTCGCTCGACGCGCTCGGCTGGTCGCCGCCGCCGCTCCTCCTGTTCACCAGGCTCGCATCGACGATCGCGCTCGCCAATATTCTTCTGCCGATCATGGTGATGGCGGTCTATGCCGTGATGCGCAAGATCGATCCCGCCCTGACGCGGGCGGCGTCAGGCCTCGGTGCTTCGCCCGCCGCTGCCTTCCGGTTCGTCTACCTGCCGCTTTCGGCGCCGGGCATCGTCAGCGGCTCGACCATCGTCTTCATCTTGTGCGTCGGCTTTTATGTCACGCCGGTGCTGATCGGCAGCCCGCGCGAGCAGATGATCGCCGGTGTGATCGGCACCAATATCGACGAGTTCCTGGCCTTCGGCGAGGCTTCCGCCATGGCCGTCGTCCTGCTCTTGGTGACCGGCGCCATCCTCGCCGCCTATCACCGCTTCCTCGGCCTCGAACGCCTCTGGGGATGAGCGCATCGTGAGGCCTCTCTTCAACCTCGTCGCTGCGCTCGTGATCATCTTCATCGCGGCGCCCCTGCTCATCGTCCTGCCGATGTCGCTCGGCACCTCGCCCTCGCTCGCCTTCCCGCCGCCAGGATACGGCCTTCAGAATTTCGCCCGCTTCTTCGCCGATCCGAGCTGGACCGGGCCGGTGGTCAACAGCTTCGTCATCGCGCTTTGCGTCACCGTGGTGACTTTGGCGCTCGTCACGCCGGCTTGCTTCGCCATGGTGCGCCACCGCTTCCGTGGGCACGGCCTGATCAATCTCTTGCTGCTGGTTCCGTTCATCGTGCCGCATATCGTCATGGCGATCGGTTATTATCTCTATTTCGGGCCCCTGCGTCTGGTGCAGACCTATCTCGGCGTCGTCCTCGCCCATAGCTGCCTTGCGGTGCCGATCGCCTTTCTCACCGTCTCGGCGGCGCTCAAGGGCTTCGATCGCAGCCTCGAGCGCGCCGCCATGGGGCTTGGCGCAACGCCTCTCGAGACCTTCTTCCTCGTGACCTTGCCGATCTTGCGCCCCGCCTTTTTGGTCGCGGCGCTGATGGCCTTCGTGTCCTCCTTCGACGAGACGACGGTCGCGCTCTTCATCTCGGGGCGGGACGTCGCGACCTTGCCGAAGAAGCTCTTCGACAGCCTGCGCCTACAGGCCGATCCGGTAGTTTCGGCGGCCTCGACCTTGCTGGTCGTCATCGTCCTCGTCGCGGTGACGACGCCGCTCTTGTGGAGGCTCGCAACCAAGCGCCGCTCCTCGCAGGCAGGCCCCGCCCAGGCCGCCGCATGAGCTATCTCGAATTTCAGGAGCTCACCAAGAGCTATGACGGCAGGCATAAGGCGGTCGACGGTATCTCGCTTCAGGTGGCGGAGGGCGAGTTCATCACCTTCCTGGGGCCAAGCGGCTCGGGAAAGACCACGACCTTGATGATGCTTGCCGGCTTCGAGACGCCGACGCAAGGCGGCATCCATTTGAAGGGACAGCCGCTCGATCCGGTCCCGCCCTTTCGCCGCAATATCGGCATGGTGTTCCAGAACTATGCGCTGTTCCCGCATATGTCGGTCGCCGAGAATGTCGGCTTCTCGCTGAGGATGCGCAAGGTCGCGGCCGCCGAGACGAAGCGGCGCGTGGCCGCTGCGCTCGATATCGTCGGCCTCGCCGTGTACGCGGCCGCAGAGCCGCGCACCCTATCGGGCGGCCAGCAGCAAAGGGTCGCTCTGGCGCGCGCCCTCGTCTTCGAGCCGGATCTCCTGCTCCTCGACGAGCCGCTCGGAGCGCTCGATAAGAATCTGCGGGAGCAAATGCAGACCGAGATCAAGCGCATCCACCGCGAGGTAGGCATCACGACCATTTATGTGACGCATGACCAGACCGAGGCGATGACGATGTCGGATCGCATCGCCGTCTTCAACGCCGGCAAGATCGAACAGGTTGGCCCGCCGCTCGAGGTTTATTTCCGGCCGCTGACGCGCTTCGTCGCGAGCTTCGTCGGCGACAGCAATATCCTGTCGGCAAAGGTCGTCGATGCGAGCGAAGGGCTCTTCGAGGTCGAGCATCTCGGCCGAATCCGCGGGCCTCGCGCCGACGGGTTCGAGGCTGGCCGCAAGGTCGATCTGCTCTTGCGGCCCGAGGTGATCCGGCTCGCCGACCGGCAAGCGGCCTGCGAGAACCTCTTCGAGTTCGAGGTGCTTGGCATCGTGAACTACGGCGACAGCCTCCTCGCGACGGGCGCGGCCCCGCTCGCGCTGCGCATCCGCATCCCAAGCCATGCCGGCAGCCTGATCGCGGAAGGCGCGCGTCTCGAGATCGCCTGGCGCGCGCAGGACATGCATGTCATCAGGAAATAAGCCGGCGTTCGGAAGTTGCCGGGTCCGCATCCCCCCTGATCGCAAGGCTATCCGTTCTGAAGCCTCGACGCGGCAGCACGCTTCGATGTCTTTTCATAGAATGCGTTGCCGCCGGCCACCAGCACATAGTGCATGCCGGGGTAATGAAAATGGAGGCCCGCCATGTGGAAATACATGGCGGCGGCGATTTTCGGATGGCGCTGGCCTGCAAGGATTTCGTCGGCGATCCTTTCGACGCGCCCCTTTTCGCGCGGGTCCATAGGCCGGTTGAGCACACCGGCCACGAATTGACCGGGCTGACCGACGACGCCGCAAATCGTGCCCGGATACCGGCCCGAAGCGACCCTGTTCATCACCACGCTGCCGAGCGCCAGAAGTCCCTCATCGCTGGAACGGTTCGATTCGAAGTACATCGCCCTGACGAGGCATTCCCGATCGGCCGGCGTGGACGATGCCGGCTCTTCCAACTCCGCCTTGGCCGTCTCGGTACCAGGTGTAGACGCGCAACCGCCGAGACCGACGAAGACGAGGAGTATGAGCGCAACCAAATATCGCGCTTCGATGTCCATCAAGGGGAGCCCTCACTTCCTGCCGCGCACGGTTTCGCTAACGGCGATGCCGCCATTACAGCTTGCGCCGAAACGAGGTCAACTTTGACGACCGGGGTCGCCGATGGGAGATGGTCGCAGGCGCGTTGCTCCATGCCTGCGCGCCCCGCGCCTGCGGCTCAGCTATCTCGCCGGTCGACGATGCGCGGCGCCTTCACGCTGGCCTCGAACTCCTTGGCGAGCGTGCCGCGTTCGAGAAGGACGACCTCAGACGAGATTTCGAAGTTTCGCTTGATCTCTTGCCTGATCTCTTCGAGCGCCGAGGACGGCTCGCAGTTGCGTTCGAGCTCGACCGACACCCGCAAGATATCCGCATCGCCTGAGGTCAGCGCTTCGCATTTGAAGTCGTTGACCGACGGATTGCGGAAGACGAAATCCTCGAGCTCGCTGTGATTGAGGTTGACGCCGCGGATCTTGAGGAAGCCCGCGGTACGGTGGGCATGCTTGAGCACCGGGAAGACCGCGTAAGGACCAACGCCTCCCACTTCGCTCCGGTAGGAGACGAGATCGCCCGACATCCAGCGCAGGAAAGGAGTGAGGTTGTTGGTGAACAAGGGCGTCACCACGAGCGCGCCGACCTCGCCCTCCTGCACCGGTTCGCGGCTGTCGAGATCGACGACCTCGATCAGGAACAGATCCGCCCAGATCCTGAAACCGTCGGCCGCGCCGTCCTCGGCGCCCATCATGCCGGCTTCGGTCATGCCGAAGGAATCGCGCACGGTCGCGCCCCACATGCGGGAGATTTTCTCGCGCTTGGCCGCAGACAGGGGCTCGGCCGAGCAGATCACCGTCTCGACGGAGCCGTGGGCGACGTCCTGCCCGCGCTGATCGGCGAGGTTGGCGAGGTGCAGGGCGTAGCTCGACATGCCCATCCATATCTGCGGGGAGAGCTTGTCGATGAGCTCGAGCTGCAGAGGCGAGGGGGTGGTGGTGCCGGCCCCAGCCGTCAACACGCACATGCCGACGCTCTCGGCGGCGCGCGCCATCATCAGTCCGGCCGGATGGATGCCGAGCGGGAAGGAGCAATGCGCCCTGCCCGTGAGTTGCGCGCCGGCACAGGCATAGACCCGCGCAAAGCCCGTGAGCGCAACGTCGATATCGCGTCGGCTGCGCGGGTAGAAGAGGGGCCGTCCGGTCGTGCCGCCGGAGCGCCAGAACTGCGAGACGCAATCATCCGCGCCGGGTGAAAGGCAGAATTCGCGATAGAATTCGGCATCCGACATGCCCCTCAACATCTCTTTGTCGAGGATCGGAATCTTCGCCCATTCGGATGGGTCGTCGAGGCGCTCGATGTCTATGTGATCGAGCTTACCCCTGAAGAACGGCGCGCGCCTTGCCTGGCGCAGCGCGTGGCGCTTGCGCTCAGATTGAATGGCCGCGATCTCGTCCTTCGACCGCGGCACCGAAAGACGGGAGGTGGGCGGGTTCGTCACGCGCCGACCTTTGCGTCAGGCCGAGCGCCGATCCAGCGCCGCTGCTCCCGATAGGCCTCCGGCAGCTCGCCTCGCTCCTCCGCCTCAATCATGGCGGCAAGGCGGAGGCGCTTCGCCTCGCTGTCCTCCGGGATGGCGGCGAGCGCATCCTCGAGCATGCTCGCATAGTCCTCACCAATGGGGCAGACATCGGCGCAGCGCCGGCAGCCCGTGATGACGCCCGAGCCGCGCAAGATGCCCTGCCAGAGATTGAAGAAGGTCTCGGTGCGCAAGAGATCCTTCTTCTTCTGCGTGTCGGGCTCGGTCATCACGGCTTCGACATGGCCGATGAGCTTGGCGAACCCGTAGGGCGAGCGATGCGTGTCGCAGGCCTGCCAATCACGGTCCCAATGCTTGACAGCATCGGCGGGGCAGACCGCCAGGCAGCGTCCGCATGACGGGCCGCGGCAAAGGCTTTCCTCGCGCCTTGCATCAGGCTCCACATCGACGGAGCATAGGACGGCCGTGAGGATGACGCGCGGACCGAATTCCGGCGTCAGGAGCTGTTGGTTGAGCCCGAGCGTGCCGAGGCCCGCCTCGACCGCGGCATGTGGCAACGACAAGAGTGTCGTCATATGCTGCGAAGGGTTGTCGTCATACCGCCACGGATCGACATGCGTCGGCGGGATGATGACGGCGGGATAGCCCAGCTCCTCCAGCCAGCAGACGAGTTCGAGCGACACTTCCTCGAGCATCGAGAGAGCAAGCTCGTCATTGTAGAATTTGGTGCGGTCGCCCCAATGCTGGATGCGGGCCACGCCGTTGTTGAGGTGCTTCGCCAACACGATCACGCGCTTCGAGTCGAGCTCCGAGACGTCGATCGGGCGCCTCGGATCCCTTGGGTCCGGCGGGTTTGCGTTCATAAGCTCGCCATCGGCAATGCCGACGAGATCGGCGCCGAGCTCGCGCGCCTTCATCTTGATGTCGGCGGCGCTGACGCTCTGCTGGAAGATCCCGACCATCGCGTCCCTCCTATTCGTGTTCGGCTGCCGCGACCGCCGCTCGAGCCTCGCGGCGCTCCTTCTGCACCCGCTTGAATTCCTGCAACTGGCGCGCCACGATCCCTTGGTATCCGTCGGGCCCGATCCAACGGATATTCCATTCGTTCAAGCCGGATATCGCGTCGCCACGCTTGCGCGCCGCCTGGTACTCCTTGCCGAGCGCCGTCTTCTCCTCGGTCTTTTCCGGGATGCGTTTCTGTGTCTCGGCGAGATGGGTATGGTAGTCATTGCCGACCGGACAGACGGCGAGGCAGCGCGGGCAATCGCCGAAGGATCCCACGACCCGCAACAGCCCTTGCCAGAAGCCGAAGACATCGCGCGAGCGCGCCATCGCCAAGAGCTCGTCCGCGGAAACGCCTGCCGCCTGCTTGTCGAAGACGCGGTCGAGGAATTTCATGATCTGCGAAAAGCCGAATTCTTGCGCGTGCTCGGCACAGGCCCGCTTGTCGATGCCGAAATGGAGGACAGCGTCGCCCGGGCAGGAATGCAGGCAGCGGCTGCAGGATTCGCCGATGCAGACCTGTTCCGTCAGCGGCCGGTCGGCCTCGAGCGCGAGCTCGGTGAGGATGCCGGTCAGGTACACGCGCGGGCCATATTCGGGCGTGAGGATATTGACCTCGAGCCCCAAGGTTCCAAGCCCGGCCTCGACGCCGAGATGGCGCGTCGACAGGCGCCCGTAGCTCGCCCGCTTATAGGACCATTCGGTCTCTTGCGCCGGGACCACGAAGCTCGGATGGCCGGCGGCCTCGAGCTCCTCGGCGAGCCGGTAGGCGATCTTGTCCATCTTCCGCAGGACGAGCATGTCCATGTATTGGACCGGGACGTTCGTCTTGCAGCGGAAGGCCCCGACCGGGATGTGCTGGACGATGACGATCACGCTGCGGACATAGGGCGAGATCCGTTCCGGCGTTTGCGGCCAACGCGGATCGGGCGGGAAGGCATTGAGCATTGCGGCGCTCGCTATGCCGACGAGATCGGCGCCCAGCGCCTGCGCGCGCTCCTTCACCATTGCGGACGTGATGTCGCCGTCGCGCTCGAACGGCGAAGGACCGGCACGCAAGCCGCTCCAGCGTCGCGCCGTTCCGTGCAAGCCGCGCACGCGCTCGCCTTCGATCGTCAGGTGCTCGCCCATGACTGCCGGCAAGGTGGCAATTCCTCGATCCAGATGTCGCATCGTCCAAATATTTTAAGCCTAAAATTACCCTGTATTCTGCGATCGTCAAGGCGACTGATTGCGGGAAGCCCGCGCTTCTGCGAGAAGGCGGGCGGATTTCAAGCAGCGAGGTTCGCGGATGTCCACGCTACCCCTAGTTGCCGCCTCGAGGGGTTCGAAGGGGCGGCGCGGCCGGCCTAAGCCCGTAGCGAAGGTTGCCCGACATCTCGTCTCGACGCCGCATGAATTGGCCGTGACCCGGTTCGAGCAAGGGCTGATTTGCGCGGCCGAAGCCTTCTATCGCTTCTACGGGGTCCTGCTCGGTCGCGAAGGGCGGCGCCGCAATCTCTCCGGGCAGGACAACGTCATCTTGCAGCAGATCATGGCGGCGAGCCGCCCATTGAGCGTCGCCGATATCGCCCGCTTCGCCAATCGCGACGACATCGCCAATATCCAATATAGCCTCAAGAAGCTTTCGCGAGCAGGCCTGATCGAGAAGGCGCGCAACGGCTCGGTCCGGGAAACTTCCTATCTCGTCACCGATCTTGCCCGTGCGTGGACGCGTGACTTCGTCGCGCTGCGCCGCGAGCTGTTCACCGATCCGAGCGCTCAGATCCTCAATTTCGACGAGCAGCTCGAAATCTCGGCGAAACTGCTCAATGTAATCGCCGGATTCTACGATCACGGCACGCGCGTGATGTCGAGCTTCGAGCAGAGCGGCGAACCGGCCGAAAATGGCTTATGACCAACGCATGGATGGACAGCGCCGAGGGAGCCGAAGCATGACCGATCTCGCCAAGCGGTCGACGCAGGAACTGACCGAGCTGCGCGACCTTGCGCGCCGCGATTACGAGGCCTTTCGCGCCAGAGGCCTCAAGCTCAATATGACGCGCGGCAACCCCTCTCCCGAACAGCTCGATCTTTCGGTCGGCATGCTCTCGCTGCCGGGCAATGGAGACTATATGACGGAGCGCGGCGAGGACGCGCGCAACTATGGCGGAGGGGCGCAAGGCCTGCCCGAGGCGCGGGCCCTGTTCGCCGAAGCGCTCGGCGCTCCCATCGAGCAGATCGCGGTCGGCAATAATTCAAGCCTCGCCCTGATGCATGACTGCCTCGTCTACGCCTTGCTGAAGGGTGTTCCGGACGGCGCCTCGCCTTGGGTCGAGCAGAAGCCGATCGCCTTCCTATGCCCGGTGCCGGGCTATGACCGGCATTTCGCGATCTGCGAGGATTACGGCATCCGGATGCTCACCGTGCCGCTGACCGGCCAAGGCCCCGACATGGATGTGGTCGAGAGGCTCGTCGCCGATCCTTCCGTCAAGGGCATGTGGTGCGTCCCGCAATACTCCAATCCCACCGGCGAAATCTATTCCGACGACACGGTGCGGCGGCTCGGCGCCATGCGCACCGGCGCATCCGATTTCCGCCTCTTCTGGGACAATGCCTATGCGTTTCACCATCTCGGCGAAGTTCGCCACAAGGTCGCGAATATCCTCGAGGCCTGTGCGGCGGGAGGCTTTCCGAACCGCGCCTTCGCCTTCGCGTCGACATCGAAGGTCACTTTCGGTGGCGCGGGTCTCGGAGTCTTCGCCTCTTCGCCGGAAAACATCCGCTGGCTGCTGGCGCGCATGAACCGGCGCTCGATCGGGCCGGACAAGCTCAACCAGCTTCGGCATGTGCGCTTCCTGCGCGACGCAGCCGGGCTCGCCAAGCTGATGGACGCCCACCGTGCGATCCTCACGCCCAAGTTCGACGCCGTGTCCGAAGCGCTCGACCGGCGCCTCGGCGATCTCGGCGTGGCGCGATGGACGCGTCCCGAAGGCGGATATTTCGTCACGCTCGAGGTCCTCGATGGTTGCGCGAAACGGGTCGTTTCCCTGGCGGGCGAGGCAGGGCTCGCGCTGACGCCCGCCGGGGCCACCTACCCGCTCGGCCATGATCCGCACGACCGGACGCTGCGCATCGCGCCCTCCTATGCGAAGCTCGACGAGATCCGCTTGGCGACGGAAGGCATCGCCATCTGCGTGCTGCTCGCCTCAGTCGAGGCGCTGCTCGGCATGCGCGGCGACCGAAGCTCCGCAGATCCCGGCGCTCGGCGCGATGAACAGCCTCGAGCCGCGGCGCGGTGATCATGCCGCACGGCGCGGCAGCTTGCTCGCACTTGTCTAGACAATTGACCGCCTGATCATCGCGCCCTAGCATAACCTTCCGTCTTGCACAGTAACTCGGACTTCGCACCGTGTCCGCCCGACAACCAACCCTTTGGACAGAACAGGGCGCCTCGCAGGCGGGAGGCCGGTCCAGCTAGGGAAGGATGTCGACGTGCCGCGCGTGATCGATCTCGAATGTAATCTGCCGCCGGGCGAGGATTCGCCGAGCTACCGCGAAGGGATCCAAGGGCGGCCGGGAAATCCGGTGCCCGATCGCCTGGAGCGCCCCGAAGGTTACGGCTTCGACAACTACAACCGCATTTTCAAGGGCCGCGCCGAGCGCTGCGTCCCGTCCGAGAACGCCGCCGAGAAGGGCGGCGTCGACGGCCTTATCGCCGATATGGACCGTGCCGGAATCGAGGTGGGCATTCTGGGCGGGGCATCCAATCCCACCCTGGCGCGCGTCGCCAAGGCGCATCCGGACCGTTTCATCGGCCTCGCCGCGATGAGCCCGCTCGACGGCATGCGCGGGGTGCGCGAGTTCGAGCGCCTGGTGCGCGAGGAGGGCATAGGCGGCATGCGCGTCGTCGCCCTCTACAACATGATCCCGGCGAGCGACCGCAGGTACTATCCGCTCTACGCGAAATGCGTCGAGCTCGACGTCCCGGTGCGTGTCTACACCTCGATGAACTACGCCAATGACCGCCCCTATGATCTCGGGCATCCGCGGCATCTCGACGATGTCGCCATCGACTTTCCGGAGCTGCGGATCGTCGCGGGCCTCGCGGGATGGCCCTGGATCAACGACATGGTCGGCCTGTTGCGAAGACACCCCAACCTCTACTGCGATACCGCCGCCCATCGGCCGCGCCATTTCGCGACCGAAGGGTCCGGCTGGGAACAGTTCGTGCAGTTCGGCAATACGCTCTTGCAGGACAAGATCATGGTCGGCCTGTCGAGGGGGATATTCGGCGTGCCTTTCGAGGAGCTCGTCGGCGAGTATCAGGCGCTGCCTCTCAAGGACGCCGTCATGGAGAAGTGGCTCTACCGCAATGCCGCGAATTTCTTCCGGTTGAACTGACCCGCGACGCCATGGCGCGATTTGCGATCGGCCGAATCCTGCAGGCGATCCCGCTCATGATCGTCGTCATTCTCCTGGTCTTCGGCATGCTGCAGCTCACGCCGGGCGACCCGGTGCAGGCGATGGTCGGGCAATATCCGGTCCCGCCTGAATTCCGCTTGGCGATCGAGCGCCATTACCACCTCAACGACCCGTTCCTATCCCGCCTGCTGCAATATTTCGCCAATCTCGCGAGCGGCGATCTCGGCTTCTCGTTCCAGACGCAGCGGCCCGTGCTCGGCCTCATCCTCGAACGCGCGCCGCGGACCCTGCTTCTCGCCGGGACGGGCTTCCTCATCGGGATTCCGATCGGCCTTGCGGTCGGCGTGCTCTCGGCGACGAGCCAAAACCGCCATGTCGATCGGTTCTGGACCACCGCGACCTTGGTCGCCTATGCGGTCCCGGGCTTCTGGCTCGGTCAGCTGCTCGTCATCTTGTTCGCGATGCAGCTCGGCTGGTTTCCGACGCAAGGAATGGCGCCGTTGATCTCGCGCGCCACGGGGGTGAGCTGGCTCCTCGAGCGGGCGCGGTATCTGGCGCTGCCGGCGATCACCTATGCGATCTACGAGGCGACGCGCGTGGCGCGCCTGATGCGGGCGAGCGTCATCGAGACGCTCGGCCAGGGCTACATCGTCACCGCCAGGGCGAAAGGCTTGTCGCGGCGAGCCATCATCGCGCGGCACGTGCTGAAGAACTCCAGCCTGCCGGTCGTCACCGTCATGGGCTATGCGTTCGGTGTGGCGATGGGGGGCGCGGTGCTCATCGAAACCGTGTTCTCCTGGCCGGGCGTCGGGCTGCTCCTGATCGACGCGATCAGGGCACGTGACAATCAAGTCGTGGTCGGCGTCGTGCTCTTCGTGTCGTTTGCCGTGATCGTCATGAACTTGATCGTCGATCTCCTCTATTGCGCGCTCGACCCGCGCATACGCACGGCACGATGAACGGCGAGCCCCCGACCACGGTGCTTGCTTCCGCGACCGGCTCGCCGGGCCGGGACCGGCAGGCATGGCTCAGGCGGCGCGCGGGGGGCCAGAGGCGCGGCCTCGTCACCTTCCTCAGGCAACTCAATCGAACCCGATATGGCCCGGCGGGGCTCGCCTTCCTCGCATTGCTGGTGCTGATCGCGATATTCGCGCCAAGCATCGCCCCCTTCGATCCCTTAAGGCAAGTCGATGCGAGCCTTGAGCCCCCATCATGGGAGCATCTGATGGGGACGGACAATATCGGGCGCGATCTCCTCTCGCTCGTGCTGTTCGGCACGCGCGCCTCGCTCGCCATCGGCGTCTGCGCGGCGCTCGCGGCGCTGATGGTCGGCGGGGCGATCGGCATCCTGGCCGGCTACTGGCGCGGCGCGACCGAGGCCGTGCTGATGCGTTTGGCCGAATTGTTCCAGACCTTGCCGGTCATCATCGTGGTGCTGTTCGCGATCGCGCTGTTCGGCTCGAGCTTCTGGCTGCTGATCACCGCGGTGGCGCTCGCCATCTGGCCGCTGGAGGCGCGGCTGATCTACGGCCAGTTCATCAATCTGCGCGAACGGGAATTCGTGGCGGCGGCCGTCGTCGCCGATCTCTCGACGAGCCATATCATCCTGCGCGAGATCCTCCCCAACGCCTTGCCGCCGGTCATCGTGCAGGTGGCGCTCGATGCGAGCCTCGCGATCCTGATCGAGTCCGGCCTCGGCTTCCTGGGGCTGTCCGATCCCAACATGATCAGCTGGGGCCAGCTCTTGTTCACGGCTCAGGACTTCCTGAACGCGGCCTGGTGGATGAGCGTCTTTCCGGGCTTGGCGATCTCCTTCGCGATCATCGGCTTGAACTTGCTCGCCGATGGGTTGAACGAGGTCGTCAATCCGCGCGCCGTCCACGCCGCTCCCGGATTGGCAGGCTGATGTCGCGCAAGGCAACCGCACTGCTGGAGGTCAGGAACCTGAAGCTGCATTTGCGTCTGGGCGACACGGTCGTGCGCGCGGTCGACGGCGTCGACCTCACCATCGCGCGCGGCGAGTGCGTGGGCATCGTCGGTGAATCGGGATCCGGGAAAAGCACGCTCGCGAGAGCGGTCGCGAGACTCTTGCCGAATGTCGATGTCGCCGAATTCTCGGGCGAAGTTCACTTCGACGGAGCCGATCTTCGCCGCATGACGGAGCTTTCGCTGCGCCAGCTTCGCCGCGCCGGCAGCTTCTCGATGGTCTTCCAGGACCCCTTGGGTTACCTCAACCCCACGCAGCGCGTGGGGCTGCAGATCGCCGAGGCGCTGCCTTCCGGACTGGGCAAGCGAGAGGTCGCAAGCCGCGGCCTCGAGCTCTTGCGCGAGGTCGGGTTGCCCGAGCCCGAGATCGTCGCGAGGCGCTATCCTCACGAGCTGTCCGGAGGCATGCGCCAGCGGGTGCTCATCGCCATCGCGCTCGCCTCCTCGCCTGCTCTCCTGATCGCCGACGAGCCGACCACCTCGCTCGACGCCACCGTCCAGCTTCAGGTGCTGGAAACGCTGCGCCGCCTGCATCGCGAAAGGCAGATGGCGCTCGCCATCATCACCCATGACCTGGGGCTTGTCGCCGAGCTCTGCGACCGGGTCTATGTGATGCATGCGGGGCAGGTGGTCGAGTGCGCCGATGTGTTCGCGCTCTTCGAGGCGCCCAAGCATGCCTATACGCAAAAGCTGATCAGCCTGAGCGCGAGAGGCGCGCTGGCAGCTTCCCCGCCATATGCGGCCAAGGACGCTCCCCCGCGCCATCGCGACGGGGCGCTCGCATGACGGCCCCGATCCTCGCCGCGCAAGGGCTCGTCCAGACATTCGCGAGCCGAAAGCCGGGCGGCTGGCGCCGCCATCTCGTCCACGCCGTAGACGGCGTGGATCTCGATATCCATGAAGGCGAGACATTGGCGATCGTCGGGGAATCGGGATCCGGGAAGAGCAGCCTCGCACGTCTCCTCCTCTTGCTGAACCGGCCGACCAAGGGAACGGTCCGCTACCGCGGCGAGGCGGTGGAGACGTTCACCGGCGCGCGCCGGCGCGCCTACCGCCGCGATGTCCAGGCGGTGTTCCAGGACCCCGCCGCTTCCCTCAATCCGCGCATGCGGGTGGAGCGTATCCTCGCCCATGTGATCTTGCGGCACCGGCTCGCCCAAGGCGACGACGTGGGCAAGCTCGTGGCCGAGCAGCTTGCCGCCGTCGGCCTCACCCCGCCCGAAGAGTACATGGAGCGCTACCCGCATCAATTATCAGGGGGGCAGCAGCAGCGGGTCGCGATCGCCCGGGCCATGATCCGCAAGCCGCGGCTCATCATCGCGGATGAGCCATTGTCCAGCCTCGACATCTCCGTCCAGACGCAGTTGCTCGAGCTGATGCGGGAGCTGAAGCGGAAGACCAATGTCGGCTTCGTCATCATCAGCCACGACCTCAATGCCGTGCAGTCGATCGCGGACCGCGTCGCCGTGATGTACGGGGGCCGCATCGTCGAGACCGGCAATCAGGTGCTGAGCCGCCCGCTCCATCCCTATACGCGGGCGCTGGTCGATGCCCGCCTCATACCCGATCCGAGGATCGCCCGGGCACGGCGACGCATCGTGCTGGAGAGCGATGCCGCCTCGGTTCCGCCCGATGGCAACGGCTGCCGTTTCCGCAACCGCTGCCCCTTCGCCATCCCGATCTGCGAGGCCGAGGATCCGGCGCTGAAGCCCGTCGATGATGAAGGCAGCCTCGTCGCTTGCCATCTTGCCGAAGTGTCATTCCCGGCGAGGCGAGCGACGCTCGCCGAGGGAAGCGAATCCAGGACGTGCGGAAGAGCTGGATTCGCTTCCCCTCGCGCTCTTTCAGAGCGCTCGGCCGGGAATGACACCGCTCATGAATTCGGACCATGAAAGGAAGTGATCATGCTCTCCCGACAACTCTGCCCGCCGGCACGCGCAACGAATATTGGGCGTCCATCTTCGCGAGGCGCAAGCCTGCGCGGCACGATCGGAGCAGCGATGCTCGCGACCGCGCTCTCCTGCATCTCAGCCGGACCGGCGCGGCCGGCCGAGGCGCCCGCGCCGAAACCTGGCGGCGTCGTCGTGATCGCCATGGACCCATCCGGCCTCGCCATCCTCAACACGCAGCTCACTTCGCTATCCCCTGCCCTCTACATCGCGGATGTCTGGGCGGATGGGCTGATGGCCCGCGATGCGGCAGGCCGGCGCATTCCCCATATCGCGACGAGCTGGACCGTCTCCGATGACGGCAAGACCTATACCTTCCATCTGCGTACGGGATTGAAGTGGTCGGACGGCCAACCCTTCTCCTCGGCCGATGTGGTGTTCACGCTGACGCAATTTGCGAAATTCAACACCTATCTGTCGAAGATCGTGCCGCTGATCGCCAGGGTCGAGGCTCCCGACGAGGCGACCGTCGTGGTCGGCCTGACGCAGCCGCTCGCGGCCGCCCTCGACCTCTTCGACAAGGAGAACTTCCCCTTGATGCCGAAGCATATCTATGAGGGCACCGACATCCCGACCAACCCCGCCAACCGAAAGCCGATAGGGCTCGGCCCCTTCATGGCCGAGAGCTGGGAACAGGGGCGCTCGCTGAGCTTCGTGCGCAATCCCTATTACTGGGACCAGCCCAAGCCCTACCTCGACAAGGTCCTGGTGGCGTTGATCCCCAATGCCCAGCAACTCCTGAATGCCTTGATCCAAGGAGAGGTCGATTGGGTGCAGCTCGATTTCTCCCAGATCCAGCGGGCGCAGGAGGCCGAGAAGAACGGCAAGATCAAGGTGATCAAGATCGTCATCAACGCGCCGGAACGCTCCTCGCTCGACTTCAACATGCGCAAGGCGCCGATGAGCGACGTCAAGGTGCGCCAGGCATTGTTCTACGCGACCGATCGCAATCGCATCAGCACCGACGCCTATCGCGGCCTGGCTTTCCCCGCGACCAGCGCCATTCCGGAACAGTTCACGGAGCTCTACGACCCGTCGGTCAACTACGACAAGATGTATCCGTTCGATCCGAAGAAGGCCGCAGCCATTCTCGACGAGGCAGGATATCCGATGAAGGACGGCAGGCGCTTTTCGGTCGAGCTCACCTATATCGCGGTCTCGCCCTTCGACTCGATCGCCAAGAGCCTCGCGGCCCAGTGGAAGGAGATCGGCGTCGAGGTGAGGCTCTCCGGGCTCGATTCCCAGATCTGGATCGACAAGGTCTACCGCAAGAACGATTTCGACATCTCGCTGATCTCGCTCACCGGCAGATCCGATCCGACGCTCGGCGTCGACCGCAGCTTCATCTGCAACGAGGCCCATGTGCCTTTTACCAACCCGTCGGGTTACTGCAATCCGGAGCTCGACAAGATCGCGGCGGCCGCGGGGGCAGCGCCCCCCGACAAGAGGCGCGCGCTCTACAAGCAATATGAGGAGATCGTCGCCAGGGACCTGAACGAGATCACCTTGACCAACGCCCCGACCTACAATGCGGTGGCGACCAAGTTCCGCAACCTCGAGGCCGTGTTCGACATCGCCTTCAACGAGCATCCGAGCTGGGCCGATGGCTGGTTGCCCGAAGATGCGCGGTAGTCGGTGCCCGACCTCTCCTCTTGCGGGAGAGGTCGATCCTGGAGCGCGCAGCGCGGAAGGATCGGCAGAGGGGGGCAACGCCCACGGCTGGAACAAGCCCCCCTCACCCGGCTCGCTCCCCCCGGATCAAGTCCGCAGGGAGCAAGTCCGACCTCTCCCACAAGGGGAGAGGTGGGCGCCGGCGCTCTTCGACTTCCGCAAGGGTCTCGCTTGCGGAAGAAGGGAAGTTTCGTAGCGCCCTTTCGGAGACCGCCCTTTGCAACGCGATGTCACTCCTCTCGTCAAGCCGCGGACCGTGGCGGTGCTGGGCGCTTCCGCCAATCGGCGCACGCAAGGCAACGGCGTCATCCAGAACCTGCAGAGATCGGGATTTGGCGGGCGGATCATGCCGATCCATCCGAGCGCCGCGGCGGTCGACGGGCTCGAGGCGACACCGGCCATCGACCAGCTGCCGCCCGGAACCGATCTCGCGATCGTCGCCATCCCGGCGCCCGGCGTGGCGGCCTCCTTGGCGCAGCTGGACCGGGCGGGCGTGCGTTCGGCCATGGTCTTCACCAACGGCTTCTCGCCGGCCGAGGAAAGGGAGTTCCGCGCCCTCGCGCAAACGAGCCGGATGATCATCCATGGGCCGAACTGCATGGGGCTGATCAATATCACGGACCAGCTCCCTCTCTATCCATCGACGATCACCGAGAAGGTCCAGCGCGGCAAGGTCGCGCTGATCGCCCAATCGGGTTCCGCCGCCATCTCCCTGATGAACTCGACGGCGGTCGGCTTCTCGAAAGTGGTCACCATGGGAAGCGAGTTCCAGGTGACCGCTCCCGACTATATGCGATGGTTCGCGGCCGACGACGAGACATCGGTGATCGGCATCGTGCTCGAAGCGATCAAGGACCCGGCGAGCTTCGCCGCGGCGGTCGAGGCCATCCATGCGGCCGGCAAATCGGTCGCCGTGTTGAAGGTCGGCAAGTCCAAGGTCGGCGCCCAGGCGGTCGAGGCCCATACGGGCGCGCTCATCAGTCATGAGGACGCCTATGACTGCTTCTTCGAACGCTGCCGGGTGCCGACGGCCGATGACTACGATCAGCTGATCGCGACGCTCGAATGCTTCGTCTCCTGCCGGGCGACGGCCAGCGGCCAGCGCATCGGCATCGTCGGCATTTCCGGCGGCGAGACGGCGCTCGCCTGCGACCTCGCGGCGGAGCTCGACATTCCGGTCGCGGTCTTCGGCGAGGCGACGGCGAGCCGCATCAAGGCGGCGCTGCCGGGATGCTCCGGTCAAAATCCGCTCGATCTCGGCGCGACGGTGCATCACACGACGGAGCAGGATGCCGCGGCGATCGACGCCATCCTGGATGACCCGCAAGTCGACACGCTGCTCGTGGTGCAGGACGCCCAAGCCACGCTGACGCCGACCATGCTCGGCAACTATACGCCGCGCATCCAAGCCTATGGCCGGCATGGGCAGGGCTCGAGCAAGCCCGTGGCGCTGGTGTCGCCCACCTCCGAGAACACCCATCCGCGCATCGCGGCGGAGCTCTCTCCCTGCGGCGTTCCGGTGCTGCGCGGCTTGCGCAACGGCCTGGTGGCGCTTCGCAACCTCGGCGTCCACGGACAGGCGCTGGCGGCGCGGGAAGGTCGTGCCCGGGAGGATGGCGCTCGGGCTCCAAGCGGCGCCGCGGTCGATATCAAGCGAGCGCTCGCGGGCCTTTCCGGGCCGATCCCCGCCGCGCTCTCAACCGGCATATTGACCGCTTACGGGATCCCGCTGGTGCGATCCGCCCTCGTCCGCTCGGCGCAGGAGGCGCTCGCCGAAGCGGAGAGGATCGGCTATCCGCTGGTCGCCAAGATCAGCTCTCCCGACATCCCGCATCGTTCGGATGTCGGCGGCGTCGCGCTCGGGATCGGAAATGCCGAGGCGCTCGGCGCGGCCATCGATCGCATCTCGCGCAGCACGCGCGCCGCCAAGCCCGACGCGCGGATCGAGGGCTTCGAATTGCAGGAGGAGCTAACCGATCGGGTCGAGGCCATGGTCGGCTTTCTCGCGGCGCCGCCTTTCGGGGCACTGACGCTCGTCGGCACGGGCGGCACGATGGTCGAGCTGGAGGCCGACCGCGCGGTCGGCCTCAGCCCGGTCTCGCCGCGACAGGCGGCCGAGATGATCGGGCGCACGCGGCTCGGCGCCCTGCTCGGCGGCTATCGCAACCTCATCGCCAAGACCGATCCCGGAGCGCTCGCGAGCCTCGTCTCCAATCTCTCCGCATTGGCCGCCGATCTGCACGAATATCTATCGGAGTGCGATCTGAATCCGGTGCTGATCCGCAAGGGAACCGGCGAGGTCAGGGTGGTGGATGCGCTGATGGTGGCTGGAGGTTCATTTCCGCTCGTCTCCGCGAAAGCGGGGACCCAGATTCTCTAATGTTCTGGGTCCCGCTTTCGCGGGGATGAGCGGGCTCACTTTGGCGGGGATGAGCGGAGAAGCGGTTAGACGGCGAATGCGAGCTTTGCAAAGGTCTCGCGGCGCGGACTATCATCGGTGCGATGCCCGAGATGTTCCGCCCGATCGACCGATTTCCACCCGCGAGGCGCGCGAGGTCGCATGCGGCTTGATCCCGTCGATGTCGCGATTGTCGGGGCGGGCTTCGGCGGCGCGGCCTTCGCCTGGAGGCTGTCGCAGCGCCGGCCGGATTTGCGCATCCTCTGCCTCGAGCGAGGCGGCTGGGCGGATCGTGCCGCCCTGCCCGCCTGGCGCCGGGACTGGCAACGGGCCGTGCTCGACGAATGGGCGACCTCGCCCAATATCAGGCTGAAGGCGGAGCGGCCTTCGGCCTCGGCGGATTATCCGATCGACGACAGCGCCTCGGCCTTCAAGCCGCTGATGTGGAACGGGGTGGGCGGTTCGACCATCGCCTGGGCGGCGCATTTCCCGAGGCTCCATCCTTCGGACTTCCGCACCAGGAGCCTCGACGGTGTCGGCGATGACTGGCCCTTCGGCTATCGGGACCTCGAGCCCTATTACGACCTCAACGACGCCGAATGCGGCGTGTCGGGGCTTGCGGGGGATCCTGCCTATCCGCCGAAACCCGAACGCGCCATGCGCCCCGTGGCGCTGGGGCGCTTAGGGATGGCTGCGGCGCGCGGCTTCGACGCGCTCGGCTGGCATTGGTGGCCGGTCGACGCCGCGGTCAATTCGCAAGCCCATGCCGGGCGCGCGGCCTGCAATCATTGCGGCCCTTGCCTCATCGGCTGCGCCAACGGGGCGAAATCCTCGACCGACCTGACCTATTGGCGCAACGCCATCGCCAACGGCGTCGAGCTTCGGACCGGCTGCATCGTGCAGCAGGTCGAGATCGAGGCCGGGCGCGCCTGCGGCATCCGCTACCGCGACGCCGAAGGGCGCGAGGTCGTCCAGCCCGCCTCGATCGTCGTCGTCGCGGGTAACGGTATCGGCACGCCGCGCCTGCTCTTGGCCTCCGGCGTCGACAGCCCCGCGCTTGGGCAGAACCTGATGTTCCATGGCGCAGCCTATGCGCGCGGCATCTTCCGCGAGGAGCTCGACGGGCCGGTGGGGCCGGTCGGCTGCGCGGTCTACAGCCATGAGTTCTACGAGACCGAGGACAAGCGCGGTTTCAAGCGCGGCGTGCATCTGCAAGTGACGCGCGAGAACGCGCTGCTGGTGCAGGCGGCGCGGCTCGACAGGCCTTGGGGTGAAGAGGCGCAGCGTCTGCTGCGCGAGGAGTTCCGCCATTCCATGGTGGTGCTGGTGTGCAACGAGGACCTGCCGCAAGCCCATAACCGGGTGAGCCTCACGGGCCGGATCGAAGCCGATGGCCTCCCCGGCGTGAAGCTCGACTATCGTGCCTCGGACCATACCCGCCTTGCGCTCGACTTCGGCCTCGACCGGGCCGAGGAGATGCTGCGGGCGGCCGGCGCCTATCGGACCGTCAGGATAGCGCTCGCGCCGCTCACCGGTTGGCACCTTTTGGGGACGGCGCGCATGGGCGCGGACCCTGCCTCCTCGGTGACCGACGGCAGCGGGCGCGTGCACGGGGTCGGCAATCTCATCATCGCCGATGGCAGCCTGTTCCCGACCGTCGGCGCGGTCAATCCGGGCTCGAGCATCGGCGCCTTGGCGCTGAAGCTCGCCGACGATCTGGGGCGGAGCATCTGATGGGCGAGCCTTTCCTCTCCGCGGTCGTGGACACCATCCTGCCGGGCGAGCGCGCCGCATCCGGCGCGGCCAGCCCCTTGCCGTCCGGCACGCAGGCGGGGCTCGTGCTGCGCCCGGACGATCGGCGCCATGCGGGGGTGCTTCGCGCCATCGCCATGCATGGCGGCGGCGAAGAGGCGTTTGCAGGCGCCTCCCCCGAGGAGCGGGCCGCCGTGCTCGAAGCCGTCGAGAAAGAGAGCTTCGAGCCGTTCCGGGCCCTCGTCCTATCGCTGCTGCGGGACTATTACGAGACGCCGACGGTGCTTGCGGCCATGGGCTGGCGCGGCGGCGGCGCCCAGCCGCAGGGCCATGAAGTGCCGGAGGCCGACGCCGCGACCCTGCGGCGCCTCGACAAGGTTCGCGCCCGCGGCCCGATCTGGCGAAAGGCGGAGGCACGAGATCGGAGCCAGGACCATGAGTGACCGTTACGCGGCCTATCGGCGGCTGAAGTTCGATCGGCCGCAGGAGCGCATCCTTCGCGTCACCATGGACAACCCGAAGCGGCTGAACGCTGCCGACGCCGCCATGCATGAGGAGCTGACACGCATCTGGCGCGACGTGGATGCGGACCCCGCGGTTTCCGCCGTGATCATCCGCGGCGCGGGCGAAGCCTTCTCGGCGGGCGGCGATCTCGATCTCGTCGAACAGATGACGCAGGATTTCGACGTGCTCGCCCGCGTCTGGAAGGAAGCGCGCGACCTCGTCTACAACATCGTCAATTGCGGCAAGCCGATCGTCTCGGCGATGCGCGGGCCCGCGGTCGGCGCGGGGCTCGTCGCCGGCCTCCTCGCCGATGTGTCGATCGCGGCGAGATCGGCCCGCATCATCGACGGGCATACGCGGCTCGGGGTCGCGGCGGGCGACCATGCGGCGATCGTCTGGCCGCTGCTTTGCGGGCTCGCCAAGGCCAAATACCATTTGCTGCTCTGCGAGCCCTTGAGCGGGGAAGAGGCCGAGCGCATCGGCCTCGTCTCGCTCTGCGTCGAGGATGGCGAGCTCGAGGCCAAGTCGCTCGAGATCGCGCGGCGGCTCGCGGCCGGATCGCCGAGCGCCATCCGCTGGACGAAATATGCGCTGAACAACTGGCTGCGGCTCGCCGGACCGAGCTTCGATGCCTCGCTCGCCCTGGAGTTCCTGGGCTTCAGGGGACCCGATGTGCGCGAGGGCATCGCCTCGTTGCGCGAAAAGCGGCGGCCGAATTTCGCGAAGGACAGCCCGGTGTAGAGGGACAAGGGCCCGGCGCCGCTCGTCGACACGGAAATCGCATGTTTGAAATGAGAGGGCGAATTCAAAGAGCGTATTATCATTATATTTCAATGAATTATTCAAAGACCAGGCGCACCCCGTCATCCGCTGACGCGCACGACACCCTCTCCCGCGAGGCTACGAGATTCACACATCTTCGACGGCGGTGGGAATATGGAGCGGCGATGGCGCGCTTACCCTCTCCCCTCGCGGGAGAGGGTGCCTCGATGAAATCGAGGCGGGAGAGGGGGTGAATGCGCCCGGCCTTTGGCCCCCT
>JBIOEJ010000018.1:0-61161 GCA_044445965.1 Hyphomicrobiales bacterium | reverse complement strand
TGACGGCTGGCCACGCGCCGCTGTCTGAAATTGCAATCACTCGCGCCAAGTCGGCGCCACGTCACCGCCCGTTGCAGGCGCTACCATGACCACCATTGAGGACGAAGCATGATCCGCATCCTATGCGCCAATTGGAACCACGCCGACGACGCCGAGCTCGAGCGCAAGCACTTCCCCGATATCGCCTTCGAGCTGTGCAAATCGCCGTTTGGCGCCTCCTCGCCGATCCCTCCCGAGCTGGCGCTGGCGGCGGATGCGGTGATCAATTATTCGGGCGCGGCCAATCTCGCCTTGAAGCCCACGGCCTTTCCGCGAGCGCGGATCGCGGTCCGGCACGGGGTCGGCTTCGACAACATCGACACTGCCGGGTTCGGCGCGCTCGGCGTGCCGGTCTGCAATGTGCCGGATTACGGCACGACCGAAGTCGCCGATCACGCCATCGCGCTGATGCTTTCGCTGGCGCGCGGCACAGTGGTGTTTCACGACGCGTTGCGCTCCGACCCGAAGGCCGGGTGGCGTCCGCGCTCCGCGCCGCTGGTCCTGCGCCTGCGGACCGCGGCCTTCGGCGTATTGGGGCTCGGCCGCATCGGGCTCGCGGCGGCCAGGCGTGCCGAAGCCTTCGGCATGAAGATCGCGTTCTTCGATCCCTATCGGCCGACCGGAACCGAGCTTTCCCTCGGCTATGCGCGTGTGCACAGCCTCGAGGAGCTGATGAGGCTTTGCGATGTGGTGAGCGTCCACGCGCCGCTGAGCGCGGAAACGCATCATATGGTCGGCGCCAAGGCCCTTGCCGCGGCAAAACAGGGCCTGATCCTCGTCAACACCGCGCGCGGCGGGGTCGTCGATCTCGACGCGCTGCACGAGGCGTTGCGCAACGGACGGGTGGGCGGGGCGGCGCTCGATGTGCTGGAGGTCGAGCCGGCCGATCCGAGCCACCCGCTGATCAAGGCTTTCGTGGCGCGCGAACCCTGGCTCGAAGGGCGTTTCACGCTCTCCCCGCACGCCGCTTTCTTCAGCCCGGCGGCGCAGTTCGACTTGCGCTACAAGACGGCCGAAGTGGCAGTGACCTATCTCAAGGAGGGTCGGCTGATGAACTGCGTCAATGAACCCTTCTTGAAAACACCCCTGCGCTGAGCTTGGCGCTGTGAATGCGTGTTCGCTAGCCGACCGCCCCCTCCGATCCCGCGCCGCAGATGAGGGCGCAGACATGCTCGCCCGAGCGCAGCGCGAGACGGCCCGAGCGCAGGGCGGCGATCGAGGCCGCGCCCGACAAGTCGGCCGCTACGCCGAACTCGAACCACAGCCAGCGCGCCGCTTCCGCCATCTCGTCATCGGAAACCAGCACGATATCCTCGACCGTCTGCCGGACGATATCGAAGACCCGCTCATCGGTGCGCCGCGCCGCGAGCGTCGCCACCCTGGTCGTGACTTCAGGCAAGGTGACGACATGGCCGGCCTCTAGGCTCGCCTTCATGCTCGGCGCCCCGGTCGCCTGGATGCCGATGATGCGCACGCCTTTCTTCCTGGCCTTCACGGCGGTCGCGAGGCCAGCGACCAACCCACCGCCGCCGATCGCCACGAGGATCGTGTCGACCTCGGGGATGTCGTCGAGGATGTCGAGGCCGAGCGTGCCCTGGCCCGCCACCACCAGCGGATCGGCGAAAGGGTGGATATAGAGCGCACCCGTCCGTCCCGAATAGTCCATCGCGGCGGTGTTGGCTTGATCGAAGACATGGCCGACGATCTCGATGCGCGCCTTCCATTCCTTCAGCTTCTCGACCTTCTCAGGCGAGACGGTGCGCGGCAGGAACACCATCGCGGGGAGGCCAGCGACGTAGGCGGTGCGCGCCACCGCGAGGCCGTGATTGCCGCCGGACGCCGTGACCAGCCCCGCCTTTGGCCGCTCCCCCTCCATTCCGAGCAGGCGGTTCATGGCCCCGCGCGCCTTGAAGGAGCCCGCGGCCTGCAGGCATTCGAGTTTCAAGGTGATGCTCTGCGCCGGGCAGACCTCGTCGCGGGTCTGAGCGAGCCGCATCGCGGGCGTGCGCCTCACATGCGGCGCAATGCGTCGGCGCGCCGCCTCCACATCGGCGATCGTGATCATGGTCTCTCCTCGCGCTTCGTCTCGGCGCAACGCTCATCCCTTCGCCGCGGCAACGGCAATCACGCGGCAGTGGGTCGGCAACGTCGATTCGACTTGGGTGGAAACAGTTCCAGGCCGAACGGACGCGATCTAGCGTGGTCGACCCGGAATGCGCAAATCATCCTCCGGCAAGCCGAAGCCCGCCGGTGACGACAGCGACGGATCGGCGATCGCCATGGCCTTGAACAACGCCCCCATTTCGCCCACGCCGTCGCCCGTCAGGCGCGCGAGCGCCGCGTCGATGGCGGCGGCCTGAGGCGGCTTTGCCCCGTCATTCAGCCGCTGCGCGCGCGCCTCGATCCCTAAGGCGCGCAGGAACGCGCCTTGCGGCATCGGGCCATGCACCACCGCTCCAGCCTCGCGCGCGGCCAGCGCGAGCGTGGCGAAATCCACATGGGCCGTCAGGTCGGTTTCGCCCGGTTCGGAGAGGGGATCGGCGAAGCCGTGCTTGCGTACTGCTTGCAGCGTATCGCCGAGGCCTTGCCGCACATGGCCATAATCGATCACCAGCGCCGCCCCGCCATGCTCGACGAGGCGCAGCGTGATGTCGCGTGCCAGAGTGAGGGCGTCGGGGCGGATCTCGAGGACGGCGCCGAGCGGCGCGGCGAGGCCCAATGATGGCTCGGTCCGCGCCGATAATCCGAAGCTGAGCGCGCCGTGGTCGTCGAGGCCGACGAGGCGCTCGCGCCACCCGCCCCGAGTGCGCACGTATTGGCAGATCGGCAGGGCGTCGAAGAACTCGTTGGCGATGACGATGAGAGGGCCCCGAGCCACTGTGTCGAAGCGCTCGTGCCAGAAGACGGGTACGGCGATGCTGTCGTCACGTTCGGCGAGCGCCTGGCGCTGCCGCGCCCTGAGCACTTCGCTCGTCTCGACCAAGTGAACTTCGAGAGCGGTATGGAAACCGGCGACGATGCGCGCTGCCCGCAAGGCGTCCGCCATCAGCGTGCCACGCCCTGGGCCGAGCTCGACGAGGCCGAAGCGCTCGGGCCTGCCCATCCGGTCCCAGCAATCGGCTGCCCACAGGCCGATCAATTCGCCGAACATCTGCGAGATCTCGGGGGCGGTGACGAAATCTCCGCTCGCGCCGAAGGGGTCGCCGGAGCGGTAATACGCGAAGCGCGGATGGGAAAGCGCAAGCCGCATATAGCGCTCGACGCTGATGGGGCCATCGGCGGCGATCATCGCCACGATCTCGCTGCCGAGCGGCGTCACCTCGAGGGCTCGGTTCCCGCCGCCAGCGGTAGAGGCTTGGCTCTTGCCGCCCACCATAGCAAGGCGAGGCCCGCAGCCACCAAGGGCAAGGATAGCACCATGCCCATGGTCAGCCATCCGCCATAGAGATAGCCGAGCTGGGCGTCGGGCTCGCGCATGAACTCGACGGCGATTCGCGCCAGCGCGTAACCGAGGCCGAACAGGCCCGATAAGAGGCCCGGACGGCGCAGGCCCCCGCTGCGCACCACGATGTTGAGAATGATGAAGAGCACCAGACCTTCGAGCCCCGCTTCGTAAAGTTGGCTCGGATGGCGCGGTTCCGGCCCGCCATTCGGGAAGACCATGGCCCAAGGCATGTCGCTGACCCGTCCCCAGAGTTCTCCATTGACGAAGTTGGCGAGGCGGCCGAGGAACAGGCCGATCGGCGACACGGGCGCCAGCACATCGTAGAAGGCGAGCACGGGGATGCCGCGCGAGCGGGCGAGCCAAGCCGTTGCGAGCATGCAGCCGATCAGCCCGCCATGGAAGGACATGCCGCCGCGCCACACGATGAGCATCTCCAGAGGATTGGCGGCGTAGAAATCGAAGTTGTAGAACAGCACATAGGCGATGCGCCCGCCGAGCACGACGCCGAGCGCCGCATAGACGATGAGGTCGTCGATATCGGTGGGTGCCGGATGGAGACGCCCGCCCCACAGCCGGTCGGCGCCGGTGAGACGCTTGCCGAGCCACCATGCGGCGATGAGCCCGGCGACATAAGCGAGCGCGTACCAGCGAAGCGCGAAGGGGCCGATCTCGACGAGCACCGGCGAGATCATCGGATAGGGTATGACGAAGAGCGGCATCGGCATCCTTTCGGGGGCGCAATTGCGCCGGCATCGGCAGGGGCGTCAAGCCGTCGTGGAACCCTGGGAACCCTGGGTCGGTCGCGTCTTTCGTGCTAGGGCGTGCCGGGCCGCACCACCGCCGCAAGGCCCCGAACGCGAGAGGAGCACCTCATGCCCGAATCCCAAAACCGCTTCCTCGATGACCTCGCGAGGCTGATGCAAAATGCCGCAGGCATGGCCGAAGGGGCGAGGCGCGAGGTCGAGGACTTCTTCAAGGGCCGCATGGAGCGCCTGCTGGCGGGCATGGACCTCGTCGCACGCGAGGAATTCGAGGCGGTGCGCGAGATGGCGGTGCGGGCCCGCGAGGAGAATGAGCGGCTCTCGGCCCGCATCGCGGCGCTCGAAGCGAAATCTGGGGACAAAGGCGCGCCGAGCGAAGGCAAGACCGCTTGAGGCTGGCGCGGTCAAGCTCTTGAAGCGGCACTGCGATTCCGGTCAGCCTCGGCATGCTTCGCGGGTGGGCTTGCCCATCCGCATTGGCTATAGTCGCAGGCGAGGCGATTCGCAGGTGAGTCGCGGTCGCCCGGCGTGGCAGGCGCGTGTTCCACGAAGCGGTAGTCGCCGGCGGGAGGCCAATTCATATGCAGATCGTTGCAGCCGAAACCGCCAGAGCCGAACACCCCCTCGATGTCGTGGAGCGTCTCGCCGCCGAGCATGACTTCGCCTTCGACCGGGACCATGAGGACGAGATCGCCATCTCGACCGCTGGCGCGCTGACCGAATATCACGTGGCCTTTACTTGGCTCGAGGATGTCGAGGCGGTGCATATCGCCTGCGCCTTCGATCTCAAGGTGCCGGATCGGCGCCGCGCCGAGGTGCTGAGCCTCATTTCCCTGATCAACGAGCAGCTTTGGGTCGGGCATTTCGACCTGTGGAGCCGAGAGCATGTGGTGATGTTCCGCCACGCCCTGGTGCTCGCCGGCGGGGCCAAGGCGAGCGGCCGGCAATGCGCGGCGCTGCTCGACAGCGCGACCGAGGCCTGCGACCGCTTCTACCAGGCCTTCCAATTCGTGGTCTGGGCGGGGAAGAGCGCCAGGGAGGCTTTCGAGGTCGCGCTCTTCGAGACCGAAGGCGAGGCCTGAACCGTCATGGCCGGGCTCGGCCCGGCCATCCACGACTTCGACTGCTTGGTGATTGCAGGCGGCGGCTTATGCGCAACTCGTCAGGATGCGCGCTGCGGAAGGCGAAAAGGCATGGATGGCCGGGCCAAGCGCGGCCATGACCAGGCTCGACGCCTCACTTCCCCTTCTTCGAGCCGACCTCCTCGTCCCAGCGGCGGAAGGCGAGCACCATCTTGTCGGGCGTGAGCGGCAACTCGATCGGATTGCCCGCGATCAGCTTGGCATATTCCGGCCGGCCGAACTCGTTGATGATATCCTGGCTCTTCTGCGGGGCCATGGAGAGGGCTACGTCTTTCACCGCGGGACCCGGATAAAGATAGCCCTCATCATAGGTGTAGGCCTGGATCTTAGGGCTCAGGATGAAGGCCATCATATCGAGCAGGACCGCGAAGTGGTCCGGTGGGACACCCTTCGGAACGGTCATGAAGAAGGCGTCCGACACCCAGTGAAAGCCCTCCAGCGTGCCGATCGCGGCGCTTTTCGGCACGACGCCGAGGAAGCGCGGATTGATGTCCCAGCCGGTGGTCGAGATGATGATGTCGCGAGAGCCCTCGCCGAGTTCCTTCATCGTGGCGCCGGTGCCTGACGGATAGTATTCGATGGAGGGGCTCAGCTCCTTGAGATAGGCCCAGGTCTTGTCCCAGCCATTGATCGGATCCTTCGGGTCCTTGTCACCGAGCAAATAGGGCAGCCCCATCATGAAGGTGCGGCCTGGGCCCGAATTTGCCGGACGGGCATACATGAATCGGTTTGGATTGGCCTTCGCCCAGGCGAGAAGCGAGGCTGCCGATTTCGGCACGTCCTTGACCCGTTCGGGCGCATATTCGAGCAGTGGACCCGAGGGGTAATAGGCGCAGACGACGCCATAGCCTTGGCCTTGCGCCTTGAAGAGGCTCAACGCTGCCGGCTCGTAATTCGTCTCGATCCCCGGAAACGCTTCCTGGAAGTCCGGGAAGATCTTCACCCATAAGCCCTGGTCGAGACCTGCGGCGAGACCATCGGAGCCTGTCAGCACGAGATCGAGATCGCTCTTGCCGGCATCTTGCTGCGCCTTGATCTTGCCGGCGAGCTCCGGCGCCGGCGCTTTCACATAGGTGATCTTCGAGACAAGCTGGGGTTTGGCTGCCCTATAGGCATCGAATCCGGCCTGCAGCAGGGCGAGCGCCCCGCCCACATCGATGATGCTGAGCGCGACGGGTGCTTTCGGCAATGGCGGCATCGCCGCTCGCGCGCCGCTTGCGGCGAGCACCGCGCCCGCCGCCATTCCGCCGACGAAGCCGCGCCGATCCATGCCGTAGCCTGTCATGAAATCCTCCACCTTGGTCATGGGAGGAGGTTAGGCCGCCCTGGCGTCGGCGTGAAGGGCCGCTTTTCGAAATCGGCTACAGCTTGCTGGTCTTCGCCGGATCGGGCTTCGCAGGCGCTGGACCGACACGATCCCATTTGATGTTCTTGACGTCGACCTCGTTCGCCGAGCGGTCGACCTCGATAGGCTTCCAGCTTGCCACCGCGGCCTTGGCATCGTCGAGCTCGGCGGTCGAAAGGCGCGAGGCGATTTCGTCGCGCTTCTTGGCGCTGTCGGCGTCGCCGTCGCGCGCGGCGAGCGCGAACCAGACATAGGAAGCCTTGAAGTCGCGGGGCGCACCGAGCCCGCGCGCCAGCAGGATCGCGAGATTATATTGGCTGTCGCGCACATTGCGCTCGGCTGCCCTTCTGAACCAGGTGACCGCCGTGGCATAGTCGGGCTTGCCTTGGATTCCTTGCGCCAGATAGACGCCGACATTGTGCATTGCCTTGGCGTTGCCGTGATCTGCCGCCTTTTCGAACCAGGCCCTGGCGAGCACCAGGTCCTTGGCCGCGCCGATGCCGGTCTCATAGATATTGGCGATGCGATATTGCGCCGGGACCAGCCCCAGATTGGCCGCCCGTTCGAAGAGCTTGGCCGCGCCTTGTGGGTCTCGCGCCATTCCGCGACCCTCGTACATACGCGCCGCGAGCTCATATTCCCCAATCGGATCATCGGCATTGGCCGCGAGCTTCAACCTGGCGATGAAATCGGGAGCGGTCGTCGGATCGGCTCCAGGGGCGGCGGCGATGGGCGCGACGGCGCCAGGTTTCGCAAGGGTTGCGGCAGCCGCGGGTGCTGCGACGCTGCCCGTCACATCATTCGCCGGGCGTGAAACATCGCCCCCGTCGCCCGCCGGGGTGATCGTCTGACCGAGCTTGGTGAAGGCTGGCGGCGTCGGCAGGCTCGACGAGCGGCCAGGGGCCGCCGGCGCGGCGCCGCTGGGCCGCGCCGCACCCGGAGCATCCCCGGGCGCGGCCGGCGGGGGCTTCGATGCGCCGCTATCCGCACCCGTCGTCGGGCGCGGCGCACCGCTCGCCGGGGCCTGGGGAGAAGCGGGCCGGGCGCCCTGATCGATGCTGGAAGGCTCGCTTCCCAAGATCAGCCTGCCGGCGCCGACCGCGCTGTACACGACCATCAATCCGATCAAGGCGAGCAGGATCGGTTTCCTGTGCGCCCCCGCGCTCGCCTTCAGCGATGAGAGCGCATTCTTGGCCGTGCCCAGCGATGAAGCCGGGCTGGAAGCCGCCTTCTGGCGCGCCGCCGTATCGGCCGCGGCGCGTCTCGCCGCCGCGATCAGGGCTTGCGCACTCATCGCGCCGCCGCTGCCGACGGCCGCGCTGAGGTCGCCGGCGAGCGGCCGGGCACCACCGCTGGCGCCGGCGCCGGTTCCGTTCGGCGCGCGCGCCATGGCCTCCTGCGGAGCGGCGGCGGGCATCGGACGCCCCGATCCGGGCTCGAGCGGCTCATGGCTCACCGCCACGGGCATGACCGCCGCTTCCTTGCCGGCGACCCGCTGACCCGATCGTGCCGCTACGCTCCTTGCTGCCTCGAGAGCCGCAGCCTCGAAAGCGTCGAGCTCGCTCGTGTCCTCGTCCGGATTGGCCGCGGCCGGTGCCGCGGCACCCTGAAGGGCACGGCCGGCGGGGCTCTGCGCCGGGGCCGCGCTCGTCGTCTCCGCCGCCCTGCCGGCAAGGTCGGGTTGGGCTGAGAGGTGCGCTTGCTCCTCGAGGCTCGACAGACGCCCCATGATCCGCTCGAGCAGCGTGTGCATTTGATCGAGCGTCGAATGCATCTCGCGCTCTTTCTCGGCTCGCTCCTGGCGCAGCGCCAGATTGGCCTCGGTGCCCTGGGAAACGGCTCCCGAAGCCGCAGCTTCGGCGGCCGTGACGGCTGCGGCCTTGATGGCGGCGAGCTCGTCGAAGAGCCGCGTGAGGCTGTGTTCGAGGTCGGCGATGGCGGCTGTCGAACCTGAGTCGCCCCCGACCCGTTCCGCCAACGCGGCGACCTGGCGCTCGAGCGCCTGCAGCGCGCCCGGATTGGGGTCTTGTTGACGCGCCACATCAATATTCGCGGCGATCTGCCGCAGCACGCGGTCGATCTTGTCCGGCGCATTCGTCGCCGATTGCTCGATCGAGGCGGCGAGCTGCTCGAGCCGGGCGCGGAGATCGGCGATCGTGCCGCTATCGGCCCGTTCCGGTGCGTGATCGAGCTGGGCGGAAAGCCGATCGAGACGGTCCCTGACCTCGGCGAGCGCGCCGCTATCGCCGGAGGGTGCCTGGCCCGTCGAGGGGAGGTCGCCTCGCTCGACGATGCGATCGAGCTTGTCGCGAATTTCCGTCATCGCGTCGTCGGGAGCGGCGGTCCGGGGTGAGGTTCCGAGCCGGGCCGACAGGTCGGCGAGGTGCTGTCCGACGAGGCCGAGAGGTTCGCGCATGACCTCGTCGATCTTGGCCGACAACGCCTCGATCCGCCGCTCGACGACACCCGCGTCGACCCCGGAACGGGGCTCCGACAATTTGGCCCGTATTTCCGAGATTGCGGCCGTGAGCGCCGCGATCTCTTCGCGGTCGACCACCTTCATCGTGAGCGCGTCGACCCGCCGCGTGAGGTCGGCGACACCTTGCTCGATCCTGGCGGCGAGGCGCGGCATGGCCGGATCGGCCAGCAGGCGACGCACTTCGCTCGTGGTGGCGAGCAACTCGTTCAGCGACTCGGCATCGATGCGACCCTTCTCCAGCCGCTGCAGCTGGATCGCCAGCGCGCCCAGCTCGGCACGCAGGCCTGCGAGCCCGAGAGCCGCGTCGGTCTGCATCGGCGGCTGCGTAGCGCGCCCGCGGATCGAAGCTTCGGGTGCGCCGCCGAGCGCGTCTCGCTTGCGCCTGATATCCTCGACCGCGGCGTCGAGCTTTCCCGAATTGGTCACGCTGCGCAGCACGACCTTGGGACGCGCCGCCACCGGAGCGGGAGAGGCGGGACGAGGGGAAGGCGCGCCGCCATTGCCCATGGGCGAGGGGCGCGACAATTGCTGCAGGATCGAGCCGAGCTTCGCCTCGATGCCGGCGATCCGCTCTTCGCGCAGCGCCGGATCGTCGCGGCTGCGGGCATCGGCGAGCTCGTCGATCTTGCCGACGACGTCGGACAGGCGCTTGCCGAGACTGTCCATCATCGAGGAAAACTGCTGTGAATGGCGCTGGTCGGTGCTCTGCTGGTCCTCCATGGCGCTGACCCGGTCGTCGAGCCTGCCGAGCGCGCTGCGAATGGGTTCGAACGCCCTCGAGGGCGCTTCCGTCACCAGGCTCTCGATCTGGTCGAGGCGGCTGGTCATGAGGCCGAGCGCGTCGCGCACGGCGGACGCCATGCGTTCCTGCGACGAGGCGAGGCGCTTGGTGTCGTCGGTGCGGCGAACCTCGCTCTTCTCGATCCAGTCGGAGATGGCGTCGAGAGCGGAATTGGTCTTCAACTCGTTGCGTCGAACATGCCGCTTCGCCTCGGCGACCGCGGCGGAGATCAGGTCGTCGGCGTGGTAATCATCCCTTGGCTCGACGTCGTCGTTGAAATCGACGTCGCGCCGCATGTCGTGCATCCGTGCTTGGCGGCTCCTGGAGTAGCGGCTCACCACGGCTCGAACCCTCAATTCGCCATCGCAATGCCGATGATGTTGGTCGCGATCGGGTCACGACGGATACCGGCACCCGGCGCAGCGACGATTCCAACGCTGAATTTCATGTCCTATGGTAAACAGGCCGTTAAGATGCGTTGAGATTTGTTAATTCCCGCCCCGATTCGGTGGGGTCTGGGGCCGATAACGGGGATTTGGCTTGCGGCCATCATTCCCGGATTGTAATTGGTTCACATATAAACTATCTGCCGTTCGAGGTGATCGCGGCGGCTGCGGGAGAGCGACATGCCCAGCTACAAGGCTCCAGTCGAGGACACTCTCTTCCTTCTGCGCGATGTGCTCGGTTATGAGCGCCACGGCAATCTGCCGGGTTTCGCGGACGCCCCGCTCGATGTCGTCGAGGCGGTGCTGGGCGAGGCCGGCAAGCTTGCCGAGGAGGTGTTCCAGCCGCTCAACCGCTCGGGCGACCTCGAAGGCTGCAAGCGCCATGACGATGGGCGGGTGACGACGCCCAAGGGCTTCAAGCAGGCTTATGAGGCATTCCGCCAAGGCGGATGGATCGGCCTCTCGGCGCCCGCCGAATATGGCGGGCAGGGCCTGCCGATGACCCTGTCCTCGGTGATGGGGGAATATCTGTCCTCCGCCAATCTCGCGCTGTCGATGTATCCGGGCCTGACGCAAGGGGCGATCGCGGCGATCCTGGTGCATGGCTCGGCCGAGCAGAAATCGGCGTACCTCCCCAAGATGATCGCCGGCGAGTGGGCCGGCACCATGAACCTGACCGAGCCGCATTGCGGCACCGATCTCGGCTTGATCAAGACCAAGGCCGTGCCGAACGGCGACGGTTCCTACGCGATCTCCGGCACGAAGATCTTCATCTCGTCCGGCGAGCACGACTTGACCGCGAACATCATCCATCTGGTGCTCGCGCGTATCGAAGGGGCGCCGGCAGGCACAAAGGGCATTTCGCTGTTCATCGTGCCGAAGGTGCTGCCGCGGGCGGACGGATCGCTCGGCGCGAGGAACGGCGTGGCTTGCGGCTCGATCGAGCACAAGATGGGCATCCACGGCAATTCCACCTGCGTCATGAACTATGACGGCGCCAAGGGCTTCCTGATCGGCCAGGAGAATAAGGGCCTCAATGCCATGTTCGTGATGATGAACGAGGCGCGGCTCGGCGTCGGCGTGCAGGGATTGAGCCAGTCCGAGGTCGCCTACCAGAACGCCGCCGCCTACGCGAAGGAGCGCCTGCAGGGCCGGGCCCTCGGCGGCCCCAAGGAGCCGGGCAAGCCCGCCGATCCCATCATCGTGCACCCCGATGTCAGGCGGGTGCTGATGTCGATCAGGGCCTTCAACGAGGCGGCCCGAGCCTTCGTGCTGTGGACCGCGCTGAAGGCCGATGTCTCGCATCGCACCGACAATGCCGCCGATCGCCAGGCGGCGGAGGACCATCTGGGGCTGATGACGCCGATCGTGAAGGGCGTGTTGACCGATCTCGGCTTCGACAATGCCGTCAAGGCGCAGCAGATGTTCGGCGGCCATGGCTACATCGCCGAGACGGGCGTCGAGCAGTTCGTGCGCGATGCCCGCATCGCCATGCTCTATGAGGGGGCGAACGGCATCCAGGCCATGGACCTCGTCGGGCGCAAGCTCGGCAAGGATGGCGGGCGGGCGGCCCTTGCCTTCTTCAACGAAGTCACGGGCTTCCTCAAGGAGCACGGTGCGGAAGAGGGCCTCGCAGGCCTCGTCAAGCCGCTCGAGACGGCGCTCGGCCATCTGCAGCAGGCGACGATGTGGTTCATGCAGAACGCTCTGGCGAAGCCCGACAACGCCGGCGCCGGCGCCACCGACTATATGCATATGTTCGGGCTCGTGGCGCTCGGCTATATGTGGGCGAGGATGGCCAAGGCGGCGCGCGCGAAGCTCGAGGCCGGCGCCGATGGCGATGCCTCGCGCATGGAGGGCAAGCTCGCGACGGCGAAGTTCTTCATGCAGCGCCTGTTGCCGGAAACCGCCGCGCAGCTCGCCCGCATCACCTCGGGCGCGGATGCGGTGATGGCGCTGCCGGCCGAGGCGTTTTGAGTATTTTCGCCCGCAAACGAGACCTTGGGATATTTCGGCGCTAAGGTTCTTCGGCAGGCCCGTCTCCGCCCATTCCCGCGGAAGCTGGAACCCGGGAACCCCCGAAGTTCCGGATCCCCGGTTTCCGCGGGGATGAGCGGAAACCGGTTGGATTGGCGAAAGCGGGTTTCGCAAGGTTCTCGCGAGCGGGTAGTGGGATAGGGAGAAGGAAATGTCCGACGCATTCATCTATGATCATGTCCGCACCCCGCGCGGGCGCGGCAAGCCGGACGGCTCGCTGCATGAGGTGTCGACGCTCGCGCTGGCGACCCACGCGCTGAACGAGATCAAGCGCCGCAACCATCTCGACACCAAGCTCGTCGACGATGTGGTGCTCGGCTGCGTCGATCCGGTGGGGGAGGCGGGCAGCGACATCGCGCGCGCGGCGGCGCTGGCCGCCGACTATGGCGACCAGGTCCCCGGCGTGCAGATCAATCGCTTCTGCGCCTCCGGCCTCGACGCGGTGAACTTCGCCGCGGCGCAGATCATGGCCGGCCAGCACGATCTGACCATCGGTGGAGGCGTCGAGTCCATGAGCCGGGTCGGCATCGGCTCGTCGGGCGGCGCCTGGCCCGTCGATCCCTCGATCGCCATCAAGGCCTATTTCATGCCGCAAGGGGTCTCCGCCGATCTGATCGCGACGAAATATGGCTTCTCGCGCGATGATGTCGATGCCTTTGCGGTGCAGAGCCAGAAGCGTGCTGCCAATGCCTGGAGCGAGGGCCGCTTCGCGCGATCCGTGGCGCCGGTGAAGGACATCAACGACATCACCATCCTCGCCAAGGACGAGCATATGCGCCCGCAGACCGACATGCAGTCGCTGGCCGCGCTGAAGGCCTCCTTCGTGATGATGGGGGAGATGGGCGGCTTCGATGCCGTCGCGACCGCGGCCCATCCCGAGATCGAGAGCGTCGATCATGTGCATCATGCCGGCAATTCGTCCGGGATCGTCGACGGAGCCGCGGCCGTGCTCCTCGGCTCGAAGGAAGCGGGCGCCGCGGCAGGCCTGAAAGCCCGGGCGCGCATCAGGGCCTTTGCCAATATCGGCTCTGAACCCGCGATGATGCTGACCGGCCCGGTCGATGTGACCAAGAAGCTTCTGGCGCGCGCCAAAATGACCATGGAGGACATCGATCTCTTCGAGCTCAACGAGGCCTTCGCCGCGGTGGTGCTGCGTTACCTGCAAGCCTTCGACCTCGATCCGGAAAAGCTCAACGTGAATGGCGGGGCGATCGCCATGGGCCATCCGCTCGGGGCGACGGGCGCCATGATCCTCGGCACGGCGCTCGACGAGCTGGAGCGCACCGGCAAGGAGACGGCGCTGATCACGCTCTGCATCGGCGCCGGCATGGGCACCGCGACCATAATCGAGCGGGTATAGGGAGAAAGGCCGTGCCGAAGATCGATGTGACGAAAGTCGCCGAGAAGAACGGCAGCCGCTATCCGGCGGCGCTCGGCGCGCCTTGCGCTGGCCGCCATTGGAAACCGCTCGGCGACGCGGCGGGGCTGACCCAGTTCGGGGCCAATCTCGTCCGGATCGAGCCCGGCGCCTGGTCTTCGCTCAGGCATTGGCACGAGAAGGAGGACGAGTTCCTGATCATGGTGTCGGGCGAGCTCGTACTCATCGAGGATGGCGGCGAGACGGTGATGCGCAAAGGGGACTGCGCCGGCTTTCCACGTGATAGCGGCAACGGCCATCACCTCGTGAACCGCTCGGCCGAGGACGGCGTGTTCCTGGTCATCGGGACGCGCACGACGAATGAGCGCTGCCATTATTCCGATGTCGACCTCCTGTTCGTGGAGGATGGCAACTCCCAGCGCTACACGACGAGGTCTGGCGAGGTGCTGGTCTCGCTCGCTCCCAGGAGGCTATAGATGAAGCTCACGAATTTCCGTTTCGAGACCGGCGCCGACGGCATCGCGCTCGCGACCTGGGACATGCCGGGCCGCTCGATGAACGTCATCACGGCCGAGGTCGGCCAGGAGCTGTCGCGGATCGTCGAGGAGGTCGCCGCCAACGCCGCCATCAAGGGTTGCGTCATCGCCTCCGGCAAGGACGGCTTCTCGGGCGGAGCCGATCTCACCATGCTCGAAGCCTTCGGGAAGGAATACGCCAAGCTCCGCAAGAGCAAGGGGGAGGAAGAGGCGGCGAGCTATTTCTTCGAGCAGGCGAGGGGGCTGTCGCTGCTCTACCGGCGGCTCGAGACTTGCGGCAAGCCCTTTGCCGCGGCGATCCACGGCACTTGCCTCGGCGGGGCTTTCGAGCTTGCGCTCGCCTGCCATTTCCGGGTCGCGGCCGATGACGACAAGACGCGGGTCGGCGTGCCCGAGATCAAGGTCGGCCTGTTTCCAGGCGCCGGCGGCACGCAGCGCATCGCGCGCCTCATGCAGACGGGCGACGCCTTGCAGATGATGTTCAAGGGCGACCAGATCCGCTCGCTCGCCGCCAAGGGCATGGGCCTGGTCCATGCGCTCGCCAAGCGCGAGGAGGTGGTGGCGGTCGCCAGGAAATGGATCGCCGATGGCGGCAAAGGTGTTCAGCCCTGGGACGACAAGGCGTTCCGCTTGCCTTCCGGCAAAGTGTTTTCGGCCGCGGGAATGCAGATCTGGCCGCCGGCCAACGCCATCTATAGGCGCGAGACGAACGACAACTACCCAGCCGCCAAGGCGCTGCTGCAGTCCGTGTTCGAGGGGTTGCAGCTGCCGATGGACATGGCGCTCAAGGTCGAGTCGCGCTATTTCGCCAAGATCCTGCGTTCCAAGGAAGCGGCTGCGATGATCCGCACCCTGTTCCTCTCCATGGGCGAGCTGAACAAGGGCGCGAGGCGTCCGGCGTCGGTCCCGCCCACCGTCATCAAGACGGTCGGCGTGATCGGGGCGGGCTTCATGGGCGCGGGTGTCGCCTATGTGACGGCGCTCGCCGGCCTCGGCGTGGTGCTCGTCGACCAGTCGCTCGAGGCGGCCGAGAAGGGCAAGGCGCATTCGCACAAGCTGATGAGCGATCAGGTGATGAAAGGCCGGGCCAAGACGGCCGATCGCGACGCGCTGCTCTCGCGCATCAGGACGAGCGCCGACTACGCGGATCTTTCAGGCTGCGACCTGATCGTCGAAGCGGTGTTCGAGGATCCGAAGGTCAAGGCCGAGGTGATCGCCAAGGTCGAGGCGGTGATCCGCCCCGACTGCGTCTTCGGCTCCAACACCTCGACCTTGCCGATCACCGGCCTCGCCAAGGCGTCCAAGCGGCCGAAGGACTTCATCGGCATCCACTTCTTTTCCCCCGTCGAGCGCATGATGCTCGTCGAGATCATCATGGGCAAGGAGACGGGCGAGCGGGCGCTGGCAATGGCCTTGGACTATGTGCGCGCCATCAGGAAGACGCCGATCGTCGTCAACGATGCGCGCGGCTTCTACGCCAATCGCTGCGTCGGTGCCTATATCCGCGAGGGGCACCTGATGCTGATGGAGGGCGTGCCGGCGCCGATGATCGAGAATCTCGGCAAGATGGCCGGCATGCCGGTGGGGCCTCTATCGCTCAACGACGAGGTGGCGGTCGACCTCGCCTGGAAAATCGTGAAGGCGACGAAGGCGGTCGATCCGGCGGCCATCGATCCGGTGCAGGAGAAGCTCCTGCAGGCCATGGTCGAGACGCATGGGCGCCTCGGGCGCAAGAACGGCAAGGGCTTCTACGACTATCCGGAGAAGGGAAAGGGGCAGAAGAAGCTGTGGCCCGGCCTCAGAGAGCTGCAGCCGACCCATCTCGATCCGGATACCATCGATGTGGGCGAGTTGAAGAACCGCCTCCTCGTGGCGCAGGCGCTGGAAGCCGCGCGCACCGTCGAGGAGGGGGTGATCACCGATCCGCGCGAGGCCGATGTCGGCTCGATCATCGGCTTCGGCTTTGCGCCCTTCACCGGCGGCACGCTCTCCTACATCGATTTCATGGGCGTGAAGCGCTTCGTCGAGTTGGCTGAGGATCTCGCCAGGAAGCACGGCCCGCGCTTTGCGCCGCCCGCGCTCCTGCGCGACATGGCCAACAAGGGCGAGACTTTCTATGGGCGCTTCGGCGCCCGAGCCGCCAAGGCCGCGTGATCGCATGCCCCAGATCGACTACTGGTTCTCGCTCGCTTCGCCCTGGGCCTTTCTCGGGCACGACCCGTTCCTGAAGCTCGCCGAGGCGCATGACGTTGCCGTCATCTACAAGCCGGTCTTCCTGCCCGAGGTGTTCAAGGAGACCGGAGGCCTGCCGCTCCCGCAGCGTGCCCCGGCCCGGCAGCGCTACCGCGTGCTGGAGTTGCAGCGCTGGCGGGAATTCCGCGGCGTGCCCTTGAAGCTCAAGCCCAGGCATTGGCCCTTCGACCCGAAGCTCGCCGATTGCTGCGTCACCGCGATCGCGGAAGCGGGAGGCGATCCGTCCGCCTTCATGCGCGCGATCTGGCAGTCGAGCTGGATCGCCGAGGAGGATTGCGCGCCGGAAGAGAAGCTCGCCGAGCTTCTCTCGCGCACCGGCCATGATGCCGAGGATGTGCTGGCGGCCGCGAAAACGCAGGAGATCCGCGAGCTCTACGCGGCGCGGGCGCGGGAAGCGATCGCCTCGGGCGTGATCGGCTCGCCGTGCTACGTGCTCGGCGGAGAAGTCTTCTGGGGCCAGGACCGGCTCGACCTCCTGGCCCGAGCGCTCGATAGCGGGCGCCAGCCGTTCAGCGTCACGGCCGCCGATTAGATGTGAGCCGTGGGGAGGGCGTACCATGGAACGCCGACTTGCAGCGATCCTTGCTGCTGATGTCGCCGGTTATAGCCGCCTCATGGGGAGCGATGAGGAAGGCACGCTCGCTCAATTGAAGGGCCATCGGCGAGCGCTCGTCGATCCCAAAATCGAAGAATATCACGGTCGCATCGTAAAGACGACCGGAGACGGCATGTTGGTCGAGTTTGCTTCCGTGGTCGACGCGGTGCGCTGCGCGGTTGATGTGCAACGCGGCATGAGCGAGCGGAACGCCGATATCGGTGTCGATAAACGGATCGAATTTCGGGTTGGCATCAATCTCGGCGATATCATCATCGACGATGACGACATCTACGGTGATGGCGTGAACATCGCGGCTCGGCTCGAAGGCATCGCCGAGCCGGGCGGGATTTGCATTTCCCGTCAAGCGCATGATCACCTGCTGGAAAAGCTTTCCTTCATCTGCGAGAAACTAGGGCTTCGCAGCCTCAAGAACATCGCCAAGCCGGTCGAGGTCTTTTCGGTGAATTTCGATTCGGTCGGCATGACGCAGGAGATCAACCACTGCCGCACAAATGATGGTGTACGCCTTGCCTACGCGACGGTTGGGCATGGGCCGCCCTTAGTGAAGGCGGCGAACTGGATGAACCACCTTGAATACGATTGGGAAAGCCCGATCTGGCATCATTTTCTGGAGGGTTTGGCGAGGGATCACACACTCATTCGCTACGATGCACGAGGCAATGGACTTTCAGATTGGGATGTCGAGGCAATTTCTCTTGAAGCTTGGGTTGGCGATCTCGAAGCCGTCGTCGATGCCGTTGGGATCGAGCGCTTTGCGCTTCTCGGCGTCTCCCAGGGCTGTGCAATCTCGATTGCCTATGCGGTCCGGCATCCGGAGCGCGTTTCCCACTTGATTCTGTATGGTGGTTTTGCGGTTGGTGGCGCCAAGCGATCGCCAGTTGAGCGAGAGAAGCGAGATGCGATGGCAACCTTGATGCGCCATGGATGGGGCATGGACAGCCCTACGTTTCGCCAAATGTTCACGTCGCAGTTCATTCCCGGCTGTACGAAGGAGCAGGCCGATTGGTTCAACGACCTACAGCGGAAGACCACATCGGCCGAGTGCGCCGCCCGTTATTTCGAAGTGGTGGGCAATCTCGATGTGAGCGAATTGCTCCCCCAGGTGACCACGCCGACGCTCGTCATGCATGTGCGCGACGATCTCATGTGTCCGATCGAGGCCGGTCGTCGGATGGCGGCCGGAATCCCCGGTGCGCGGTTCGTCGCGCTGCCAGGGCAAAATCACCTCTTCTTGAAGCGCGAGCCGGCTGCTGCTCGATTTTTCGAGGAACTCAAATTGTTCTTGGAGAAATGATCCCTCATCCCGCCGGTGTAGTCGAGCGCGCACGGCATCGACGTCGAGACAGATGAGGGAGGGTTCCGCTTGACATCAACATCACGCATGCGCCCATCGCTAACGCGATGGGCACCTTCTCGCGCGAAAGGCGGGAGAAGGTGCGCCCGCTTCCCCTACTTCAGCGTCTTCATCTTGTCGGTGACGGCGTGCGTCCAGGCGCCCTTCGGCTCCTTGGTGATCACCGGGTCCGAGCCGCTGGCCAAGAGCTCCTTGACGGTGCGGGCGTAGTCGGCCTCGACCAGCGTGCCGTCGGTGCCGGCGGTGAGCTTGTTGATCTCGCCCATCATGCGCACCTGGTGCTTCTCGGTCTGGGCGCCCGTCGAGTCATTGTCGAGCACGATCTTGGCGGCCTCCGTCGGATGCTCCCTCGCCCATTCGAAGCCCTTCTCCGAGGCCTTCACGAAGCGTGCAAGCTTCTCGACGAAGGCTGCGTCCTTGAGCTTGTCCTCCATGGCGTAGAGGCCGTCCTCCAAGGTGGCGACGCCCTGGTCCTCATATTTGAACACGACGAGCTTGTCGGCCGGGATGCCGGCGTCGATTACCTGCCAGTATTCGTTATAGGTCATGGTCGAGATGCAGTCGGCCTGCTTCTGCAGCAGCGGATCGACGTTGAAGCCCTGCTTCAGCACCTTGACGCCGCCCGGCGAGCCGTCCGTCTTCAATCCGAGCTTCGCCATCCAGGCGAGGAAGGGGTATTCGTTGCCGGAGAACCAGACGCCGAGCGTCTTGTCCTTGAAATCCTTTGGCGTTTTGATGCCGGTCTCGGCGCGGCAGGTGAGCTCCATGCCGGAACGCTTGAAGGGCTGGGCGATGTTGACCAGCGCCACTCCCTTTTCGCGCGAGGCGAGCGCCGAGGGCATCCAGTCGATCACCACATCGGCGCCGCCGCCGGCGATCACCTGCGGCGGAGCGACGTCCGGGCCGCCAGGCTTAATGGTGACCTCGAGGCCGGCATCCTTGTAGAGGCCCTTATCCTTGGCGACGTAGTAGCCCGCGAACTGGGCTTGCGTCACCCATTTGAGCTGCAAGGTCAGCTTGTCTGCCGCTTGCGCCGTCGAGACGGCGGCGAGGCCCAATGTCGCCGCGAGGGCGAGTGCCGATTGTCTCATGATTGCTTCTCCCTTGTTGCGGCGTCTCTCCGCCATGCCTCATGCCCTCTGGCGATAGGAAGGGTGCCAGAACGTCGCCTTGCGCTCCACGAGCGCGATCAGCCCGTAGAACAGTGATCCGAACAGCGCGGCGACGAGGATCGTCGCCCACACCATATCGATATTCATGCGTCCGACCTCGGCATTGATGCGAAACCCCATGCCGACGATCGGGGTACCGAAGAATTCCGCAACGATCGCGCCGATCAGCGCCAGCGTCGAGTTGATCTTGAGGCCGTTGAAGATGAAGGGCAAGGCCGCCGGCAGCCTGAGCTTCACGAGGGTTTGCGCGTAGCCGGCCGCGTAGGTCTTCATCAGGTCGCTTTCCATGGCGCCCGCGGCCGCCAACCCGGCATTGGCGTTCACCAGCATCGGGAAGAAGGTCATGATGACGACCACCGCCGCCTTGGAGGGCCAGTCGAAGCCGAACCACATCACCATGATCGGCGCGACGCCGACGATCGGCAATGCGGAGACGAGGTTGCCGAGCGGCAGGAGGCCGCGCTGCAGGAAGGGCACGCGGTCGATCAGGATGGCGACGATGAGGCCCGTCCCCGAACCGATCAGATAGCCTGCGGCGACGCCGCGAAACGTCTGCAGGAAGTCGACGCCGAGCGTCGGCAGCGACCCTGCGAAGCGCGCGGCGATCGCCGATGGCGGCGGCAAGATCACATGCGGCACGCCGAAGCCGCGCACCGCGCATTCCCACAAGAACAGCAGCGTCGCCCCGAAGATGATCGGCGCCGCGAGATTGGCGAGGGTGCGCAGCGGCCCGCGTGGGGGCGTCGCCGCGATGATCGCGTTCACGAGCCGCCAGGCGCCGAGCCAAACGGCGGCCATCGCGGCGACGAGGCCGGCTGAGCCTTCTCCGCTGGCGTCGATCGGGAGGGTAGCGATCAATGCCGTAGCGACCAGGACTGTGCCGCCAGCCGTCAGCACGAGCCCGAAACGCCGCGCCCGTCTCCGCAGGGTCGCAACGGCGCTGGCGGTCAAAAGGACGAGGCCAAGCGCGAGTGCGCCATCGCCCCCGTGCAAGCCCTCGCCCGCAAAGCCCGTCAGTCCGAAGGCGATGAGCGCCGCAAGGCCGCAGAGCAGCGCCAGGGGGTCGAAGCGTTTCACGGCGTGCCCGCTCGGGCGCTGGGGGCAAGGGCTGATGACGAGCGCCCGCCCATCACCGCGTATAGCCCATGCGCTTCGACACGGCCTGGTCGATCAGCCCGACCAGCATGACGAGCATGGCGGCGCAAAAGGCGGCGGCGAACAGCGCCGCCCAGATCTGGATCGTCTGGCCGTAATAGGAGCCCGCGAGAAGCCGCGCCCCGAAGCCTCCATCCTCGCTCTTGGTCATCTCGGCGACGACCGCCCCGACCAGGCTCGCCGCGACCGCGATCTTGAGGCTCGCGAACAGGAAGGGCACGCTCGCCGGCGCCCTCAGCTTGAGGAAGGTCTGGAGCCTGGAGGCCGAATAGGTCCGCATCAGGTCGAGCTGCAGTGGGTCGGGGGAGCGCAAGCCCTTGACCATGCCGACCGTCACCGGGAAGAAGGAGAGATAGGCCGAGATCGTGGCCTTTGGCACGACGCCGGTCACGTCGAACTGGTTCATGATCACGACGATCATCGGCGCGAGGGCGATGATCGGGATCGTCTGCGAGGCGATGATCCAGGGCATGAGGCTGCGCTCGAGGCTCGCCGCGTGCACGATCATCACCGCGAGCAGCATGCCCAGCGCCGAGCCGACGGCAAAGCCGAGGAGCGTCGCCTCGAGCGTCACCACGCCGTGATAGACGAGGCTGCGCTTCGAGGAAGGCGGCATCTCGAACACCGTCTTGTCGATCTCGGCGGCGATCTGGTGCGGGGCCGGGAGGCGCGGGCGCTCCTGGCTCATCGTGCCTTCGATCAAGTCCTCGAGCGAGTAGCTGCGGCCGGAATTGGCGAAGGCGTCGCGCTGCAATTGCAGGTTCATCAGGATCGCGCCGACGTACCAGGCGGCGAGGATGAAGAGCACGATGACGAGGATCGGGAAGCCGTTGCCCGCGGCGAGGCGAGCCAAAATCCCGCGCTTTGCCGCGCGCTCAGTCGGCATAGGAATGGCCTTCGCGCAGCCCATGGCGCACCCGGTTGGCGATCTCCAGGAACTGCGGCGTCTCGCGGATCTCGAGCGTGCGGTCGCGCGGAAAGCCGCAATCGATCACGTCGTGGATGCGGCCGGGGCGCGGCGACATGACCACGATCCGGGTCGACAGGAACACGGCTTCCGGGATCGAATGGGTCACGAAGACGACGGTCTTGCGCGTCTTGTCCCAGAGCCGCAGCAATTGCTCGTTGAGCTTGTCGCGCACGATCTCGTCGAGCGCGCCGAAGGGCTCGTCCATCAACAGGAGATCGGGATCGAAGGCGAGCGCCCGGGCGATCGAGGCGCGCTGCTGCATGCCGCCCGATAATTGCCAGGGAAATCTCCTGTCGACGCCCTGCAGATTGACGAGCTCGAGGTTCCTCGCGACGCGCTCCCGCCGCTCCTCCTTGGAAAATCCCATGATCTCGAGGGGCAGCGCGATGTTCCTGGCGATGCTGCGCCAGGGATAGAGGGCGGGGGCCTGGAACACATAGCCATAGGCGCGTTCGAGGCGGGCTTCCTGCGGCGTCATGCCGTTGACGCGGATCGCCCCGCCGGTCGCCGTCTCGAGATCGGCGATCACCCGCAACAGCGTCGTCTTGCCGCATCCGGATGGACCGATGAGCGAGACGAACTCGCCGCGCTCGATCGCAAGGTCGATATCGGCAAGCGCCTGGACCGGCCCGTCCGAGGTCTCGAAGGTCAAGGACAGGCCGGCGATATCGATGACGCGGCCTGCCGCCCCGGCCGCCGCAACGGTGTGCGTGGGGGCGACCCTCAGCATCACCGCGCGATCTTCTTGACCGCCGTGGTTTTTTTCCAGTCCGACAGAGCGCGCGCCGCGGCGGGGAAAGGCTGGCGCGCCACGAACTTGCCGCGCCCGGGCTTGGCGCTCATCTGGCCGCCCTCATAGACGACCTCGCCTCGCGAGATGGTGGTGCGCGGCAGGCCCTCGACTTTCACCCCTTCGAAGACGTTGTAGTCGATCGCCGACATCTGCGTCTTGGCCGAAATCGTCTTGCCGGCCTTGGGATCCCAAATCACGATGTCCGCGTCGGCGCCGGGCATTATCGCGCCCTTTTTCGGATAGAGATTGAGGATGCGCGCGATATTGGTCGAGGTCGCCGCCACGAATTCGTTCATGGTGAGGCGTCCGGTCGCGACGCCCCGGGTCCAGAGCACCGGCAAGCGGTCCTCGAGCCCGCCCGTGCCGTTGGGAATCTTGGTGAAATCGTTGCGGCCGTAACGCTTCTGCTCGGTCGTGAAGGCGCAATGGTCGGTCGCCACGACCTGCAGCGAGCCGGCGCGCAGGCCGTTCCACAGATCCTCCTGGTTCTCCTTGTTGCGGAAGGGCGGCGACATCACCCGCCTCGCCGCATGGTCCCAGTCCGCGTTGAGGTATTCGCTCTCGTCGAGCACGAGGTGCTGGATCAGCGGCTCGCCGTAGACGCGCCTGCCTTCGGCGCGGGCGCGCGCGATCGCCTGATGGGCCTCCTTGCACGACACATGCACGATATAGAGCGGCACTCCCGCCATGTCGGCGAGCATGATGGCCCGGTTCGCGGCCTCGCCCTCGACCTCCGGCGGGCGCGACCAGGCGTGCCCTTCGGGGCCGGTGATCCCCTCCGACATGAGCTTCGCCTGCAGCGCCGCCACCACGTCGCCGTTCTCGGCATGCACCAGCGGCATGGCGCCGAGCTCCGCGCAGCGGCGGAAGGAGGCGAACAACTCCTCGTCATTGACCATCAGCGCGCCCTTATAGGCCATGAAATGCTTGAAGGTGGTGACGCCGCGCTTCACCACCGCCGCCATCTCCTCGCGGACTTTGTCCGACCAGTAGGTGATGCACATGTGGTAGGCATAGTCCGTGCAGGCCGTCTTCGACTTCTTGTCCCAATCGGCCCAGGCCTCCAGGAGCGGCTGGCCGTTATTGGGGATGCAGAAATCGACGACCATCGTGGTGCCGCCCGAGAGCGCGGCCTTGGTGCCGCTCTCGTAATGGTCGGCAGAGGTCGTGCCCATGAAGGGCATTTCGAGATGAGTGTGCGGGTCGATGCCGCCCGGCATCACGAAGCAGCCCGAGGCGTCGATGACGTTGTCGCCGGACAGGCCGCTGCCGATCGCCTTGATGCTTTCGCCATCGATCAGGATATCGGCCTTGTAGCTGCGGTCGGCCGCGACGATGTCGCCGCCCTTGATCAAAAGAGACATCATCGTCCTCCACGAATTTGGAAAAGCCGCACCGTCATGGCAGGGCTTGGCCCGGCCATCCACGCCTTCACGGACGCTCGCGCCGGCAGGCGTGGATGGCCGCACCAAGTGCGGCCATGACGAAGGCGGTCACGGCTCGAAGACCTTTGGATATTCGCTGATCGCAACCGCTTCACCCGACAACCTCCGCCTTCTCGAGTACGGCGTGCATCAGCACATTGGCGCCGGCGGTCGCCCAATCCGGCTTGATGTCCTCGGCTTCGTTATGGCTGATGCCGTCGACGCATGGGGTGAAGATCATCGAGGTCGGGGCCACGCGGGCGATATAGCAAGCATCGTGCCCGGCGCCCGAGACGATGTCGCGATGCGTATAGCCGAAATGCCGCGCGGCCCGGCGCACGGCGGCGACGCATGCCGGATCGAAGGCGACCGGCTTGTAGTAGAAGATCTGCTTCAGCTCATAGGTGAGCCCGATCTCCTTGGTGATCGCCTCGACGCCCTCCCGCAGCGCCGCATCCATGCCCGAGAGGACCTCGTCATCGGGATGGCGGAACTCGCAGGCCAGGAAGGTCTCGCCGGGGATCACGTTGCGGGAATTCGGATAAGGGTTGAGCATGCCGACCGTGCCGACGGCGAGCGGCGCCCGCGCCAGCGCGGTCCGGTTGACGAGCTCGACGATGCGCGCCGCTCCGAGCAGCGCATCCTTGCGCCGAGGCATGGGCGTCGAGCCCGCATGGCTCTCGAAACCCGTGAGCTTGATCTCGTACCAGCGTTGGCCCTGGCCATGCGTCACGACGCCGACTTGCACATCCTCGGCTTCGAGGATCGGCCCTTGCTCGATATGCAGCTCGAAGAAAGCATGGATCTTGCGCTTGCCGACCGGCTCCTCGCCCTTGAAGCCGATGCGCACCAATTCCTCGCCGAGCTTCTTGCCCTCGGGATCCTCGCGCGCATAGGCGAATTCCTTGGTGTAGACGCCGGCGAAGACGCCCGAGGACACCATCGCGGGAGCAAAGCGCGAGCCCTCCTCATTCGTCCAATTGGCGATCTCGATCGGGTGCTTCGTCTTGATCTTGAGGTCGTTCAGCGAGCGCAGCACCTCCAGGGCGCCGAGCACCCCGAGCACGCCGTCGAATTTCCCGCCCGTCGGCTGCGTGTCGAGATGCGAGCCCATCATCACCGGCGCCAACCCGTTCTCGGCGCCCGGCCGGCGCGCGAACATATTGCCCATCTCGTCGACCGCGAGGCTGCAGCCGGCGGCCCTGCACCAGGAGGCGAACAGCTCGCGGCCTTGCTTGTCGAGATCGGTCAAGGTCAGACGCTTGCAACCGCCCTTCGGCGTCGCGCCGATCTTCGCCATCTCCATCAGCGAATCCCAAAGGCGTCCGCCATCGATGCGGATGTTCGACAGATCGGCCATTCATGCTCCTCGAAGACGGCGGTTGCTGAAAAGACGCTATTATGACTGCGGCGAGGCGGTCAATCGCGCCAGCAACTAACCACCGCGTGAGAAGAGCCTGCGCGAATTATCGCGAAAAAGGCAACCTCTCGACCCCTCATTTCCACTGTGCGTGTTCCGCTGTGTGTGTTGCCGATCGCCCTTTCCCATGCCATTTTAGGCGCTAGCATTTGAGGGAGAAATTTGCGCGATGGGGAAGAATACCGGGCAGTCGAGCCGATCCGGTGCCGTCAAGGGCCGCGCCCAGGCCAAGAACCCGATTACCGAACGTTACGTCAAAATTGATACGACGACCGGCCGGATCGTCGATCAAAAGAAGACGCGTGGTCCCTACAAGGGGATAAGAGACGTTACCCGGTCGAGATAGTGCCTCTCGTTTTTTCGCCTCTGAACGAAGCTGTTCTCGAATCCGCTCCAAAGAACCTATTTCCAAGACACACCGTCCCATGTGAAGGTTCGTTCAAAATGTGCCACGCTCCAGGAGAGACGCCATCTTCGTTTGGCCCTCCTCTTTCAGGGTCCGGAGAAAGTCCCCGAACTTGACAAGATCATTCTTCAAGGAAAAGCGCATGTCGAGTTCAGCCCCGCGAAACTGTTGTGCGAAGCCGCGAATTTTCATTGCGTAAACACGCTCGAAGAGTAGCTTACGCAATAGGTTATCCGCCTTGCGCGCCGAGAGAACATACCAATCGGCGGCGCGGATCTTGTCATAGACTTCGGTAAACGATCTGGATTTTTCAGCGACTATTCGCTCCACCACCTTATCTTCGATGTTCCTCTTTCCGGGCACGCGCTGCGATTTCGAAAAGAGCGCGACGATCTGGATGTCGGCGCTGGCGAGCTGGTTCTGGATGGAGACTGCCGTCAGATTCGGCACCTCGACAATCGCGAATATGTAGGGGAGATGCTCTTCTTCCTGTTTCTGGAGGGCACCGAAGATTTTGTAGGTCGCGAGTGGAAAGCAGTCTTCGGGGTCGAGGCCAACCAACTCCTCCGCCCGGCGGAACATCGAGCCGATGAATTTGATGTTTATCCGATAGATCGGTCTGTTCCTTCCGTTCAGCACCCTATAATCGGTATCGGTGCGCCCCACCCGGAGGTCGATCAGTTTGAATTCCGCATCCTGTCCGATCGCGGCTCGGTAGATATCTTCGAAGGCGATTTCCGCGGCGCGGCCGATGAGCAACTGACCGAGGATAATGCTCGCTTTCTTGAGGTCGCTCTCGGCGAGATCGTCCGGTTGCAATCCTAGAATGTCTAATTCCGGATGGGCGCTTCTCGCGGCCTTCTCGAGCTGGTTGAGGCTGGTGCCAACGGTTTTTGCTGCTTCTCGCGCCGTTTGGCCACTCGCCAGCAGTTGAAGCCCCTTCAGGACATGAAAGGGCTTTGGCCACGGCTCGTCCGGATACGCAGCTTTGAGGAAGCCGACGACATCGGGAGCGTTCATAGCTTTTCCGGATCGAGACCGAACCGTATTGCGGATGCACGCACATAGCTGCCGTCGATGTCGACGGCGATCCATCTGCGATCGAGTGTTTCGGCAACACGGCCTGTCGTGTTGCTTCCGGCGAAGGGGTCGACGATCAGATCGCCTGGCTTCGTCAGCAGTCGGATAAAGAATTCAGGAAGCGCGGCAGGGAACCGCGCGGGATGGACCTTGATACCCAACGCCTTGCACGCGCTGATGTATTCCGAATTGCTCTCGTTATTTCCACGGACCAGCACGTTTTGGGGGATCGAGCCACCCCTGTTATTCTGGAATTTCGAAGTGATATTGTGACCGCTCGGTCGCTTCTTTGCCTTGTAACCTTTGGCGATCAGGCGCCGCATATCGGCGCTGTACGGGGCGAGCACCTGACGATTATCCGCGTGCGGCCATGCGGTTGGCGCTAGCCACCAAATATATTCGACGCTGTCCTTGATCCGAAAGCGTCGCACGTTCACCCACTCGGCCGGCGAGGGAAGCTTCGCCGGATTGTGCCAGAAGCATTCCTGCGCCAGGTAAAAGCCGACTTCCTCGACGAGGGCGATGAGGAGCTTGAAATGATAGAGCGACCGGGTCGGAGTACCCGCGTCATAGCTGCCCCCGATGTTGAGGATGAAGGATCCGTCCTCCTTGAGGACCCTCTTGATCTCCCGGGCAAACGGCAACATCCATTGGACATAGTTCCGTTTGTCGACGTTTCCGTACTCTTTCTGAAAATGCAGAGCGTAAGGGGGCGATGTGATCACGGCATTGACGCTTCGCGAGGGGAGCCCCATCAAGACGGCAAGGGAGTCTCCGGCGTAAGCCGCCCCGAGTTCGGTTGAATAAGTTGCTCCCATCCGCAGCAGTTGAGTCGGATGAGAGGTGCCCCTGGAGAAAAGAGACTGCGCAACCGGCCTGATCTTTGCGACGGCCATCGGTCTCCCATTCTCGCCCTTCCGGATCACCGGCCAGGTTGTCGGGGCCGTATGATCGCTTTCCATGTCATGCCTTCTCTATCGCAACCGGCGAGGTTGCGAGTCGCATGTTCACACTTTGTTCAGGCGTTGTCCACAGCAAAGGCTCGCCTCAGCTCGCCTCACGCATTCCACCCGGCGACCTTGCCCACCATCGCCCAGACCAACTGGTCGAGATCGCCCCCGATATCGCCCTTCGCGGCGCGCGTATTGGTCAAGGCCGCCCAGCAGAACTGGCTGTGCGTGCGCACCATGATGGTCGTCGTGCCGGGCAAGGAACCGTTATGCCACCAATTGCCCGCCTGGTTGACGGCCCACCCCTTGGCGTAGTTGCGATTGACCGCCGAGGCGGTCGTCATCATGCGGATCGTGTCGGGATTGAGTAGGCTCGGCGTGGTCGAGAAGCCGTCCACATGGGTCGCGAAGGCCACGAGATCGGCGGGCCGCGCGATCCAGCCGCCATGCGAATCCATGCGCGCGACATTCATGTCGTAGGGGTTCTCGCCGCCTTGCCCGTAATAGCGGGTCTCGAGCGGCTTGCGCTCGGCGAGCGTGTTGCCGGCGATCTCCATATCGGCGATGCCGCAGCGCCGCAGGACGACCTCGCGCACGAACTCCGCGTAGGGTCTTCGCCCGATCTTCTCGATGACGCGTCCGAGAACGCAGTAGCCGAAATTCGAATAGGCATAGGCTTTGCCCGGAGGGTTTTGCAGCGGATGCGTGCGAATGGCCCAGGCGATCAGCTCGGCATGCTCGAGCTCGGGCCGCTGGAACATCGGGTCGTTGCCGTCATTGGTCCAGCCGCCGCAAGTATGGGTCAGGAGATGCTCGATGGTGATGTCTGCGACGTGGGGCTCGTAAGGCGGCGCGCCGAAATCTGTCCCGAGCGCGCCGTTTGGGCCGAACACCTTGTCCTGAAAGCGCAGCAGCCCTTGCTGGATGAGTATGCAGATGGCGACCGAAGTGACCGGCTTCGTTACGCTGGCGATGCGGAACCTGTGCGCCGGCCGCAAGGCCTCATGGGTTTCGCGCTCCGCGAAGCCGAATGATTCGTCATAGACCAGGCGGCCTTGCCGGGCGATGGCGACGCCGAGGCCTGGCGCGTCGTATTTCTGCATGAAGCCATGGGCCGCTGCCGCCATCGCGGCTCGCTCGGGCGGCGTAGCCTCGGGCTGCGCCTGAGCCTGCGCATGCCGATGGAGGAGCGGCCACGCCACCGCCCCGACCGCGGCGCGCCGGGTGATGCCCTTGGCGGACATGCGCTTCAAGTTATTCGGCGGCCTTTATCGCCATCGGGTTGTTGGGATGCGTCGTCCAGTCCGCCGCCGGGCGCTGATAGGGGAGGCCGGTGCGCGGATCGGTGCCCACGGTGCGATGCTCGAGGGTGATGCAGCTCTCCACCGGGCAGACGACGACGCAGAGATTGCAGCCGACGCATTCCTCGTCCTTGACCACGAATTTGCGCACCCCGTTGACGGTGCTCGCGATCGCCTGATGCGAAGTATCCTCGCAGGCCGCGTAGCAGCGTCCGCATTTGATGCACAGATCCTGGTCGATGACGGCCTTGACCACGTAGTTGAGGTTGAGATGCTCCCACTCGGTGAAATTGGGCGTGGCCCTGCCCTGGAAATCGCCGATCGTCTTGTAGCCCTTCTCCTCCATCCAGTTGGAGAGGCCGGAGATCATCTCGGTCACGATGCGGAAGCCATAGGTCATCGCGGCGGTGCATATTTGCGCCGTCCCGGCGCCGAGCGCGATGAATTCCGCCGCGTCCCGCCAGGTGGTGATGCCGCCGATCGCCGAGATGGGCAGGTTGCGCGTCTCGGCGTCGCGCGCGATCTGCGCCACCATGTTGAGCGCGATCGGCTTCACCGCCGGCCCGCAAAAGCCGCCATGGGTGCCCTTGCCGTCGACATGGGGGCCTGGCGTCATGCGGTCGAGATCGACCTGCATGATCGAGGTGATGGTGTTGATCAAGGATACGGCGTCCGCGCCGCCGCGCTTGGCTGCGCGCGCCGGATAGCGGATATCGGTGATGTTGGGCGTGAGCTTCACGATCACCGGCATGCGGGTGTTCTGCTTGCACCAGCGCGTCACCATCTCGATATATTGCGGCACTTGGCCGACAGCCGCGCCCATGCCGCGCTCGGACATGCCGTGCGGGCAGCCGAAATTCAGCTCGATGCCGTCGCAGCCGGTCTCCTCGACTGGCTTGAGGATCGCCTTCCAGGCGTTCTCCTCGCAAGGCACCATGAGCGAGACGAGGACGGCGCGGTCGGGCCAGTCGCGCTTGACCTGTTTGATCTCGCGCAGATTGACGTCTAGCGGGCGGTCGGTGATCAGCTCGATATTGTTGAGGCCGATGAGGCGCCGGTCAGGGCCATGGATCGCCCCGTAGCGGGGGCCGCTGACATTGACGATGGGCGGGCCTTCCTCGCCGAGCGTCTTCCAGACGACGCCGCCCCAACCGGCCTTGAAGGCGCGCACCACATTATAGGCCTTGTCGGTCGGGGGTGCGGAGGCCAGCCAGAAGGGGTTCGGCGATTTGATGCCGGCGAAGACGTTGCGCAAATCGGCCATGGCGCTTCTCCTTTGCGCGCAAGCTCTTGTCAGGCGGCCTTGGCGGCGGCGAGCGTCCGGTCGATCGAGAGCGCGGCCTGCTTGCCGTCCTCCACGGCCGAAACGGTCAGATCCTGCCCGCCGGCGACGCAGTCGCCGCCGGCCCAGATGCCGGGCACGGAGCTCTTCCGCTCGCCATCGACCACGATACGCCCGCCCTCGAGAGTGAGGCTATGCGCGCCGCCGAAGGCGTCGGCGACCAGAACCTGGCCGATCGCGGTCAGCACCATATCGGCCGCCAGCCGGAAGGTCTCGCCTGTCGGGGCCAAACGGCCACCCTTCGATTGCATGCGCTCGAACACGATGCCGGTGACGCGGCCGGTCGCGCCGTCGAGCGCCTTGGGCGCCGCGAAATGCCGGATCAGCACGCCGTCGGTGCGCGCGAGCTCGCGCTCGAAGCCAGAGGCCTTCATCTCCGCTTCGCCGCGCCGATAGACGATGGTCACTTCCTCCGCCCCGAGGCGCTTCGACTGCACCGCCGCATCGATCGCCGTCATGCCGCCGCCGATCACCACGACCTTTCGCCCGACCTCGAACTTCGACAGGTCATCGGCCTGCCGCAGTTCGGCGATGAAGTCCACGGCATCGCGCACGCCCGAGAGCGCTCCCTCTCCTGCGAGCCGCAGTTTGTTCACGCCGGCGAGCCCGATGCCGAGGAAGACGCCGTCATAGTCCTGGCGCAGCTTGGGGAGGTCGAGATTGGCGCCGAGCGCCTGGCCGGTCTTGACCTCGATGCCGCCGATCGACAGCACGAAGGCGACCTCCTTCTGCGCGAAATCGTCGACGGTCTTATAGGCGGCGATGCCGTATTCGTTGAGGCCGCCCAGCTGGTCCTTGGCCTCGAACAGCGTCACCGCATGGCCGAGCTCGGCGAGCTTATGGGCGCAAGCCAGGCCCGCCGGTCCCGCGCCGACCACGGCGATCCTTTTGCCGGTCGGCGCCGCGCGGCTGAACGGCATTTTTCGAGACTGCATGAGAGCGTCCGTCGCATGGCGCTGCAGCAGGCCGATCTTGACCGGCTTGCCTTCGGCCGCCTCGCGCACGCAAGCTTCCTCGCACAGCGTCTCCGTCGGGCAGACGCGGGCGCACATGCCGCCGAGCACATTGGCGGAGAAGATGGTCTCGGCCGCGCCGAGATCATTGCCCGCCGCGATCTGGCGGATGAACATCGGGATGTCGATGCCGGTGGGACAGGCCGTCTGGCAAGGCGCCTCGTAGCAGAAATAGCACCGCTCCGCCTCGACAAAGGCTTCGTGGGCGCTGAGGGGAGGGTGCAGATCCGCGAAATTCTGCGCGTAGGCCTCCGCAGGAAGCCGTCCCGCCCTGATGCCGTCCCCGTGGTCCATCGCCACACCTCTTGCCGGATCAACATCCTGACCATTTGGTCAAAATCTGCATATGACCATCGGCTTGTCAAGGGAGACCCTTCTCGCAAAGCCGATATGGAGCTTCGCGACGATAAGCGAGAAAACCCGAGATCGGCTATAGCTCGGGCCCGACATGCCCTTGCGACGAACGAGACAGAATTCCGGAATGCCCGCATCGCCAGATCGACGCCCCTCCTTAAGGGCAGGAACCGTGCCAAAGGCCGCCATGCGTCCCGCCGGTCGGGCCGCGGCCGCCGAGCCGCGCCCATCCATTCGCGAGGAAAACGAAAGGGCGATCCTTGCCGCGGCCGAGCATGTCTTCGCCGAGCTCGGCTTCAAGGGCGCGACGACCGGCGCGATCGCGGCGCGCGCCGGCATTCCCAAGGCCAATCTGCATTATTACTTCGCGACCAAGGCTCAGCTCTACCGGCGCGTGACCGAGCGGGTGCTGACCATGTGGGTCGGCGCCGCTTCCGCGCTCGACGAGAGCGACGATCCCGCGACCGCGCTCGGCCGCTACATCGCGGCGAAGATGGACCTTGCCCGAGCGGAGCCGCTCGGCTCCAAGATCTGGGCGAGCGAGATCATGCGCGGAGCGCCGGTCATCGAGGATTTCCTCGAGACGACGCTCAGGGATTGGGTCGCGAACCGCGAGACCATCTTCAAGCGCTGGATCGCGCAAGGCAAGCTGCGCCCGATCGAGCCGCGCATCCTGCTCTTCATGATCTGGGCGGCGACGCAGCATTATGCCGATTTCACCCACCAGATCGTCGTGCTCAACGGCGGCAAGCCGCTGTCGGATGCTCAGTTCGAGCGCGCCAAGGGTGAGGTCATCTCGCTGATCTTGCGCGGCGTGCTGTCGTGATAGGCCGCCGACAAGCTCGGCGGGTGCGCTATTGTCCCGGCCTTTTCAGCGTCCTCGAGCAGCGCCGCCGGCGGCGCAATGGTGATCGACATGGATTATCGCAATCTCGGCCGGACAGGCCTCCAGGTCTCGGAGCTTTGCCTCGGCGCCATGACCTTCGGCCGCGAGACCGACGAGGCGCAGAGCCTTGCGATGCTCGACCGCTTCGTCGCGGCCGGCGGCAATTTCATCGACACCGCGGATGTCTACAGCCGCGGCGCCTCGGAGGCGATTCTCGGCCGCTGGCTGAAGGGCAAGGACCGGGAGGATTTCGTCATCGCGACGAAACTGCGTTGGGGCACGGACGACCCGATGAAGCGTCGGCCGAACCGCCTCGGCCTCGGGCGCAAGCACATCGCGGCCGCGGTCGAAGCGAGCCTCGGGCGGCTGAAGCTCGACTACATCGATCTCTACCAGGTGCATATGTGGGATGGGGCGACGCCCCTCGAGGAAACGCTCGGCGCGCTCGATCTCCTCGTCAGGGCCGGAAAGGTCCGCTATGTCGGCGCCAGCAACTATAGCGGCTGGCAGCTCCAGAAATCGGTCGACCTCGCGCGGGCTCACGGTCTGCAGGCCTATATTTGCCTCCAGGCGCTTTACAATCTGCTGGATCGGGAGCTCGAATGGGAGCTCCTCCCGGTCTGCCTGAATGAAGGGCTCGGCCTCATCCCCTGGAGCCCGCTGCGCGGCGGCTGGCTCTCGGGAAAATATCACCGCGGTTTGAATGCTCCGGTCGCCGGCACGCGCGTCGAGATCGCCGTCGAACGCGGCTGGGCCGAGACCTTCGCCAAATATGGCAACGAGCACACCTGGACGGTCGTCGACGCTCTCGTGGGGGTGGGGAAGGAGATCGGCAAGGCCCCGGCGCAGGTCGCGCTGAATTGGCTGCTGTGCCGAGCGGGCGTCACCGCGCCCATCATTGGCGCCCGCAATATGGCGCAGCTCGAGGAGAATCTGGGGGCGGTCGGCTGGAGGCTGAGCGAAGAGCATGTGAAGCGGCTCGACCAAGCGAGCGACAAGCCCCTGCCTTACCCTTATGACAATCAGCGAAGGGCAGGAGCGGTCTGACGGCCAGCCGCAGCCGCGATTGGAAACGACGCGTTACCAGCCCCAGAGGCCGCCATGATAGGGGCGGTAGGAATAGGTCTCGTTGCCGGGGCAGGTGCCGTAGCAATAGGGGCCCGCGACCGCCATGGGCCTGAGGCCGCCGAAGATCCCCTCCGGCAATGACGGCGCGCCATAGGCGTAGGTATCGGCGGGACGCCATGCATAGCCCGGCCAAGGCGGATAGCCGTCGTCGTAATAGCGGTAGTGGCGCCACCCCGCAGATGCCGGCGCGCTCGAAAGGGCGAGGGGGCCTGCAAGCACCAAGGCTGCGAGGCCCGCCGCGATCGTCTTCCTCAATGCTGCGCTCATGATCGTACTCCGCGCGATCGGTATCGGAGCCTCCATATGGGGCTGGGCATGTGACAGAATACCACTCGCAACGCGCGAGAGGACCGCCAAGCCGTTACTATGGTTAATCTTTTCGCGGCCGCGCGATACGAGCATCGCTCCCCGAAGGCGGACCGCCGATTTCGCGTCAAGGTACGAACGGCCGCGGCGCCTTGGCCCAGCTTCGCAGAAGCTTCGCCGTCGCATCATCCATCGGAAAGAAGCATTCGATGCGCAGCTCCTGCAATGTAACGTCCTGCGGCGTGCCCAGGGTGGCGATGGTGGTGAACAAGCGCAATGACGCGTCTTGCTTGCGGAAATGCATCGCGAGCACCGGGCCGGTGTCGGCATTGTTCGAGCCGAGGCTCAGCGCCTTCCGAACGCCCTTGTAGCCCATGAGCCTTTCGAGCAGGGCCGTCGTCTCGATCAAGCCATCCGCCGCGGCATCGGCCTCGACGCTGCGGATGAAATGGCGCACGACCTCTGCCCAATTGACCAGATGCGGCCGCAGCACATTCGGTGCGACCAACGCATCGGCCAAGTTGATGGGTGTCCCCGGCGCGATGGGTCCGACCAGGAACTCGACCAGGCGAACGGCACCCGCATTGCTCTTGAGCAGGTTCCAGTGGCGATCGACCACGACGGCCGGGTACGGCTCCTGTCGCGCCAGCATGTAGTCGAGCGCGCTCGCCACTTCGGCCAGATCCGGTGCCGCAAGATCGCGCTGGCGCCACTCGGGGGCGAAGCCTGCCGTCAGCAGCAAGGCATTGTGCTGTCTGAGCGGAATGTCGAGCGCCGTGGCCAGTCGGTCGACCATCCGGCGGCTTGGAGAGGCGCGCCCAAGCTCGAGAAAGCTCAAGTGACGCTGGGAAATATCGGTTCGCCCTGCCAGTGCGAGTTGCGAGAACCCGCGATGCTCGCGCCACCACCGCAGCCTCGCGGCGAATGTCGTCCCGTTATGGCTCGTCATGAGTACCTCCGAGGTAGTTGCGGCAAGACCAGCGGCGGGCATCATGCCACGATCAGGCTTGGCCGGCAGGCGGGGTTCGCGTGCTCGGGCATATCGTGAAGGAGGCTTTATGCACGAGTTGCTGGGACCATTGGTCCTGTTCGCCGCGGCCATGTGTCTGACGCCGGGGCCGAGCGTCGTCATGGTCACGGCGTCGGCCGCCAATTTCGGCTTCCGCCGCACGATCCCGAGCATGCTGGGCATTACGCTCGGCTTCGGCTTCATGGTCATGGCGGTAGGGTTCGGCCTGGCCGCCTTGTTTCATGCCGAACCGCGCCTGCATACGTTGCTGAAATATGCCGGCGCCGGCTATCTGCTTTATCTCGCCTGGCGAATCGCACGAGCCGACGCCGCCAGCAGCGACTCGACGCGAGCAAAGCCGATCAACTTTATCGAAGCGGTGCTCTTCACGTGGGTCAACCCTAAGGGCTGGGTGACCGCGGTGGGCGCGCTGGCGGCTTACACGACCGTCGGAGGAGAGGTGTTGTCGCAAACCTCGGTGATTGCGAGCGTGCTCGCGGGGGCGTGCCTTGCGTCGGTGGTGATCTGGGCCGGGTTCGGCAGGGCGATCGCGCGCTTCCTCGGCAGTCCGCGCGCACGCAGCGCCTTCAACCGGTCGATGGCCGGCTTGCTGGTGCTATCCCTCATATCAGTGTTCTGGCCGGGTTGAGCTTCGCGTGCCCCGCTTCGGTCGCTGAGGACTAAGCCATGCTTTCGAATCGCTGGAGCATTCTCGCCCTGCTGTTTGCCGTTCGAACGGGGATGGGTATTCAATACGAAGCGGTTGCCGCACTCTCGCCGCTGTTCATGGCAGACTTCTCGCTCAATATCGCCGATATCGGACTGTTGATCGGTCTATACCATGCCCCCGGTACTGTTCTGGCCTTCCCCGGCGGTGCGATCGGTGCGCGACTGGGCGATAAGCGCGTCGTGCTCATCGGCCTGGCGCTCATGATTTCCGGCGAGTTGATGATGGCGCTTGCGCCCGCCTGGTCCATGCAAATCGCCGGCAGGTTCTTGGCCGGCAGCGGCGGCATCCTCCTGAACGTCGTGATGACCAAGATGGTGGCCGATTGGTTCGCCGGCAAAGAAATAGCGACCGCGATGGCGATATTCGGCAATTCAGCGATATTCGGTATTGCTCTGGCACTTGTCGCGTTACCGTTCATCGCCGGCGCGGGTGGCCGAATATCGGCATCGTGCGCGGTCGGCGCTTATCTGATTTTTGCCCTTTTTGCTCTGGCCTATCTGTATCGGACACCCCCGCACTCAGGATCGGTTGCTTCGGGGCAATCGATCTGGCCTGATCGGCGCGCCTTGTGGGCCGTGCTCGCAGCCGGCCTGATTTACGGACTCTGGAATGCCAGCCTGGTAGCGGTCATCGGGTTTGGCCCCCTGATGCTGACGGAGCGCGGCTGGACCATTGCCGCAGCCGGTTCAGCCACGAGCGTGGTGCTTTGGCTCGTTGCGCTCTCTCTGCCTGGCGGCGGGTTCCTCGCCGATCGAACGGGCCGTGGTTCGACGATATTGGTCGGCGGTCTCATCGGTTTCGCCGGCGCGCTCGTGCTGTCATCGCGCGTGGATGGCGTGATGCCGGCCTTCATTCTCTTGGGAATTGTCGGCGGACTCCCGTGTGGGCCGATCATGAGCCTGCCTGCACAAGTCCTCGCGCCGCAAACTCGTTCCGTGGGTACGGGAATATTCTTCACCGTCTATTACTTCCTGCAAGTGTCCTGCCCTTGGCTCGTCGGTGAGCTCGCGAAAATGGCCGGTAGTCCTCGAGTCGCGTTCGATGTGGGCGCCGTCTTTCTTTGTATTGGCGCTCTTGGCTGGGTCGTCTTCCGGCAGTTGACCAATGGCTTGATCACTGAGAACTATGTAAAGGTCTTGAGTTGACCCGATAGCCGGAGCTGTCGAGTCGCGTCGAGGCGACGGCGGTTTGCGGCAACCGAGACTACGCAATCTACCCGAGTCCGCACATTCCGAAGGGACAGCTCCGCACGACGCCTTAGGCGCTGCATTCGCCGCATCTTATGCGAAGAATGACCTTGCGCTTGCGCCGCCCGCGCCTATCCCACGGTGATCGCCCGCGACCTCGAAGGCGTGCGCAAGGCTTTGATCTTCTATACCCGCGTGAGTTTGCTCAAGACTCAAGAAGCTCAGAAATATATTTTCAGCGGTTTACTAGATAGGTCGCGATATTAAATAGTTTAAGTCAATTGGTTGGTGGTCCAGCAGCGGAGAACAGGCCCCTGCGCTATTCGCTTCGTGGAACGATGCTTGTGCGCCTGGCCCGGATAGCGGCAATGAATTTGGTGCGGATCTCCTCGAAAAGAGCAAAGGGCAGCGGCCCATAGCCGACGCTCGCCGCATCTCCAGGTGTCAGCGGTCGCAAGTCTGGGCCCGGTCAAACGAAGCGATTGGCCTCGGTCAACACCACCCATGAGCGGTCGTCATCGAGCTTCAGTCGGCGCTTGACCAACGGCGGGATCTCGACTGCGAGCTTGGGGTCGGCTGGTGGCGTGTGAGAGATCGGCAGTACCGTAACCAGCCGCTCGCCGTCCTCGTTTACTGTCATGACAATGACGGCACAGGGGCGCTCCTTTACCCCTTCTTCCTGCCCGCGCTTGTGTTCCTCGGCCCACAGGTAGCTGTAACGAATGACGAGGCCAGAGATTGGTTCGGGGAACGCCACATGCTTACGATTTTAGTTCGTGGTCGAAGGCCTTCGAGGACTCCGGTGCCCTGGCCTGCTCCAAGGCCGTAACGTCCGCATCCGTGAAATCCTCAAGCCCGAGCACGTGACGATCACGCCGCTTGAGGCGATGATATTCCTCGACGGAGATCATCACGGTGCGCTCGCGGCCATTACGGGTGACCGCCACCGGCTGAACAAGGGCCATGTCCTGATATCGGCCGATGTTGCGCTGAAACTCAGCCGCCGTAACCCTGATCATACTTGTCACGCCATTTTTCATGGTTATGGATTATATGTGAATTGCATGATTCATGCAATAGAATTCGTTGCCGATTGCGGAGAGCGAGCTAGCAAACCAGGATCGTTCCCGGAGCGGGGCTGGGCGGCGGCGCTCTTTCTGCCGAGTGGGTCATTGCGACGTGTCGTACGCGTCAACGCTCTCCAAGCCTCGACCCCTCAGCGCCGCCCCGGCTCCAGCGCGTCCACATGGAACCCGCCCTCCTTGTCGAGGGTGATTGCCCCTCGCATGGCCCCCGCCGCCCAGCGCGCCGTGGGACCTGTCCCACCGAACGAGAACAGATGCGGCGAGATCTCGCCGAGGCGGTCCCCGCTGGCCGCATCCGCTAAGGCGCGAATGATCGGATCGGGCGCCACCGCATTGAAGAAATGCTTGACGAGGCCGCTGCGCCGCGCCAGCGCCTCGGCCGAGGCTCGCACGCCGCAGCGGCGCGCATAGTTCAGCCAGGTCATCAGGCTCGTCGGTCCGGCGAGCCCGATCTTGAGGGGCAAGTTGACGCCGCGCCCGCGCAGCCATTCGATCCAGCGGATGATGGTTGCGGGCTCGAAGCAGAACTGGGTGACGATGTGCACTTCGAGCCCCGAGCTCTGGGCGGCGGCGATCTTGGTCACCAAGGTCGATTCGAGCTCCTCATCGCTCATGCTCGGATGGCCGTCGGGATGGCCCGCGATGCCGACGCGCTCGATCCCAGCCTTTCGTAAGGCCCCGCTGTCGATGAGCTGGCGGGCATCGTGGATGTCGCCCGCGGGCTCGGCGATGTCGCCGCCGATAGCCAGCACCGCTCTGACATCGGCCTCGCCGCGCAGGCGGGCCAGGAGCTCCGCGAACGCGCCGATATCGGGGAAGCCGCGCGCCGCCAAATGGGGAACGGGCTCGAGGCCGGCCGAGCGGATCGCCCGCGCCGCGGCGACCACCTCGTCGCGCGGGCGCTTCGGTACCGCCGACAAGAAGATCTCCGTCCCGGCGGGGAGCATGTGGCGCAGCATCTCGGCGTCGGCCTGCGTCGGGCGCGTGGCCTCCATCGAGCAGCGCCGCATGAAGGCCGCGATCCTCGAGACCGCATCACCCGCCGGGGCGGCAACGCTGTCGGTCGGGACGCTCGAGCCTAGCATCATGGCGGTCTCCTCGTCCTCGCTGGCCGTCAATCGCGCCGGCGCGAGATCACGTAGGATTCATCGTTGAACCACAGGCCGTTATGCTCTTGCAGCACGGCCTGCGTCGCTTCGAGATATTGCCTGTTGGCGACGACCGGCCCCAGCCGATCATCCTCGACCTGCGCCACATAGATCGCGGCGTTCCAGGCCGCGAACAGCGTCGAAGTGCCGATCGAGCCGCCGCCGATCTCCGAGGGCAGGGTGTGCATGTCGTAGCGGAACAAGGAGCGCGCATCGGCATAGGCGTTGAAGTTCAACTGGCGCCCTGCGGCGCCGAGCTCGTGTTTGACGGCCTTGAGCAGGGCGTGGCGGTCGGTCGTGAAGGGATTATCGTCAGGCCACACGCGCCGGATGATCTCCATGCCCGGATCATGGCCGTGGGAGTGGATGCCGATCAGCCGCCCGCCGGGCCCCAGCGCCTTGGCGAGAGGCGCGATCACGCGCCGCGCCTTGAACTCCAGCGGGGCTCGCGCCCGGTAAGGCTGCGAAGCGATGACGAGGTCGTAATTCGCGACCGTGCCGCCCGGACGGGGAATGACCGAATCGAGAAGGAATTTATGGTCTTGCCGGTAGAGGACGAGCACCACGGGGCGCTCATAGATGGGGTTGCCGGTCTTGGGGCTGACGCCAGCCTTCCAGTTCTCGCTGAGGAAGGGCTCGAGACCCGTGATCTGCTGCTCGAAGCTATGGGAAGAATTCCCCGACAGCACGGCCTCGTGCCAGACGAGGCTCGAGGCCGCGCTCAGCGATTTCACGGCGAGCCATGGGGCATCCGCATAGGCGAGATTGGTGAGCACCAGCACCGTCGCCGGATGCTCAAAAAAGCGATCCGCCATCTTCTGCAGCGTCAGGCGGATATCCTCGAGGCTGATCTCCTTGCCGACGATGTAGAACGGCATGGTCGGAAAGCGATCATGGGCGGCGCGCATCACGCGGGCGAGCACGGTGCCGTCGCCCATCCCCGCGTCGAAGATGCGCACGGCCGGTGGGCGGGGATGGATATTGGCGAGCTCGAGCGAGACGCGGTTCGCGACCACCCATTTCTCGCTGCAGGTATTGACGAAGAGGAGGTATTTCTGGCGGTTGTCGAAGAAGCGGAAATTGCGCTGCGGATCGGGCATGGGCGCTCCCGCATGGCCCGGCGCGGCGAAGGGTGCGGCGAGGCGGGATGGCGCGGCGTGGGAGGTGGCGCGCGCCATGACCAGCGGCCGGGTCGCGTGCTCGATCGCGTGATTGCTCGCCATGAACTCCCTCAGGCGGTCCAAGGTGTGGGTGGTGATCCGTCCGCCGTTACGCAGCCGCGACACCAGCTTGCCGTCATTGATGGCGGCGCGGCCGAAGGTCGATTCCGCGAGGCCGCTCGCCCGGCAGAAATCGGCGATCTCCTGGAGTAGCTCGCTGGCCCTGGTTTCCATCCCGAGGAAGTCGATCGAATGTCGTCAGCCCGATTTAGGGGAAAGGAGCAAAGCCGCCCTTCCGCGTCAACCACAAACGGTCCCACTCGGATTGTGGGACGTGAAGTGGGCAGCTGCCCACGAATTCAGATGGCTATATGCGAGAACAGCGTGCGAGCTGCCCCGATGGCAACATCGAATGAGCGCATCGTCAGGCGGCTGAGGGCGCGGCGGCCGCACGCCGCGGCCGCACATTCACGCTCAGCTCGACCTCCTGATCGAAGTCAGGCCCCTTTGGTCATTTCGGCCTTGCTCTGTTCACAACCATCCCCTAAAGGGGAAACACCCTCTGATGCGATGGACGAATCTGGAAAGGCCGGCGTTGGGCGAGCACGACCACGGGAGAGGCATTGATGACGGCTGTGGCTCCCCCGTTGCGATGCAGCAAGAACTTTGTGGCGAGCGAGGCCGTTGGCCCGTTTCAACTGTAAATCATCTGTTAATAACAGATGTTGCACCGCATCAAGAAATGGGCGGGCTGCGAGCTCGACGCCGCGACAGGCTCTTGCGGGCAACCCCGGCGCGCGAGCCCGCCCTCGCTGTATTTCCGCGGTTATCAGCGACGCTGCATCGCGGCCGGATCGCGGAAGGGCAGGGCGAGCCCTCGTCGGCCGGGTTTGAATTCGCCCTCTCAAATCAAAGACCGTCGACGGCAAAGTCTTTCGGGCGCGCCTTGTCGAAATGCCGCAGCCTCGACCGCCAAGCTCGGTTCGCGCTCGGCCGTCGGCCGCGCGCCGTTGCGGCCGGCGCCGGGTCATGCTGACATGCGTCGAGATCAATCTGGGTCAAGATCAATCAGGGAGTGGGATGCGTCATGGTACGTGCAATGGGTTTCTGGGTGGCGGCGCTCGTCCTTTGGATCGGCCCTGCGGCCGCGCAGCAGGGGAATATGCCTTCGAGGCTCGACGCGGTCATCGCCTCAGGCGTCCTCAAGGTCGGCTCGACGGGCGACTATAAGCCCTTCACCTCCAAGGACCCGGCGACCGGCGCCTTCTCCGGCTTCGATATCGATCAGGCGCAGAGCCTCGGCGCGGCGCTCGGCGTCAAGGTCGAGATGGTGCCGACGGCCTGGCCCGACCTCATGAAGGATTTCGAGGCTGGCAAGTTCGACATCGCCATGGGCGGCGTCTCGATCACCATGGACCGCCAGAAGAAGGGCCTGTTCTCGATCCCCTATATGCATGAAGGCAAGACACCGATCGCCCGTTGCGGCGACAAGGACAAGTTCGCGACCATCGCCGACATCGACAAGCCGGGCGTCAAGGTCATCACCAACCCAGGCGGCACCAACGAGAAATTCGATCGCGCCAACTTCAAGGCGGCGGAGATCGTCGTCTTCTCCGACAATACGAAGATTTTCGACGAGCTCGCCGCCGGCAAGGCCGATCTGATGATCACCGACGCCTCGGAGACCCGCTACCAGCAGAAGCTGCATGCCGGCGTGCTCTGCGCCATCCACCCCGACCAACCTTTCGACTTCGCGGAGAAGGCCTATTGGGTGCAGCGCGACGGGGCGTTGAAGGCATTCGTCGATCAATGGCTGCACCAGTCGATCGAGAGCGGCGCCTATGGTGCGATCTACGCGAAATGGTTCAATTGAGAGGATCCTCGCGGCTTTGACGGGCAAGCCCATGCGAGTTGCTTTCGGCGATCTTTGACTGAAAATCACGATAGTTTCACGCAGGGCTATCCAAGGTCCGCTCCGGGGCATCGGCCGCGACTTTCAAACGTCGCTGGAGGATGCTTGGAATGGGGACGCATGCGGGCAATCTCGCGTTGTCGTTTCAGAGTGCGGTAGGCGCCGAGGAACCTTCGCCCATTCCAGGCTTCCGCCATTTCCTGGGCGATCCTAAGCCTGAGCAGCGCTTTCGGATCCACGGCCTCGATCCTACGGCTTCACCTGAGAATTTGCAGCGTCTGCGCGGTCTGATGAGCCGCCTTTCGAGGCGCATGGACGCCGATATCGATTGGCCGCCTCATGACACCGCCACATGCCGGGCTTGGGAGAATCCGCATATCCCCTCAGGCTACACCTATCTGCTGCAATTCATCAGCCACGACCTCGTCCAGACAGCCGTTCCGCTGTCGCTCGTCGCCGGCATGTCGCCGGGCGCGCGCAATGTCAGGCGGTCGGGTCTCAAGCTCGAGACGCTCTATGGCTCGGGCCCGATGGGCTGCCCCTTCGCCTATGCGCTGGACGATGGCGGGGATCGCAGCCGGACCAAGTTGCGTCTCGGGCGAATTCAACGGGACGATCGCACCTCGGACGATGCTTGTCCGTTCAGGGACATTGCCCGTGCCGCCGCGGAGAACCAGACCGGGATCAATCGAGGCATGCCCGGCCGGCCGGCGCTGACCGACGCCCTCATCGTCGATCCGCGTAATGACGACCACGCCATCTTGTCGCAACTGACGGCGCTCTTCGTGCTTCTCCATAACGGGCTGGTCGATCTCGCGGCACGCACCGAACCCAGTATGCCCGCGCAGCTATCGCTCGAGGCGGCGCATCGGCGCTTCCTCTGCGCGCATGGCGCGACGACGCTCATCTACCGTAGCGTCCTGCGTCACGACCTGATGCGGCGCTTGCTGCATCCGGCCGTGTATCGAGCCTATTGCGGGACAGCGCCCGCCTTTGTCGACGGGGACGACCTCGATCTGTCGCGCTTGCGCAGCAACCGGTTCCCCGAAAAGGACGAGGATTGGCGCATCCCCTTCGAATTCTCCCACGGCGTGTTCCGCTTCGGTCATGCGCTGGTCCGCAACCAGTACCGCATCAACCACATCATGACCAACGAGCTTTCCGAGAACTTGCAAAAGACCTCGCTCAGCGATCCCATCAACATGCCGCTCAACGAAGGCTGGATCGTCCAGTGGTCGCAGTTCTTCGAGATCAACGGGAGCAAACCGAATCTGAGCCGGCGAATCGGCCCCAAATTCAGCGACGCGCTCGGCAGCGATCAGATCTTTCCGGCGATCGATGAGACGAACCGCGTCGGGCTCGCCTACCGGGACCTCATCAGCAGCTCGATGGCCGGCTTGTGGTCTCTCGATCCCCTTATCGAGAAGCTGCGCGCCCGTCGTCCCGACCTCATCGGCCTTTCGCCGCTGCTTGCCAATCGCGATTGGCGGGTCAGGCGTCTCGCTGCCTGGCTTGGCGAAGAGCGGGCTTACGGAAGGCTCAGCCCGGAGGATATCGCCACGCTGTCGAATGATCCGCCCTTGCCGCTCTTCTTCCTTTTCGAAGCCGCTTTCGATCCAGGAACCGAGGGTCTCACGCTCGGCGTCCTCGGCTCCATCATTGTCGCCGAAGTGGTGTTCGGCGCGCTGGTTCGCGACCCGCTGCCCGCCGAAGTCGGAGCGACGGGGCTGGCCGATGCGTTGCGCCGGCATTCGGTCGCGCTTTACGGGGTCAATCTTTTGGAGGCGGTTCCCGAGATCAGGACGATGAGCGAGCTGATCACCTTCACCGCCGACATCGCGAGCTTGCATAACGCCGAACCGGCGTTCGTGTGAGAGGGGAAAACCCGACAACTGAAACAGGGGAGATTGGGATATGGCTATCGACCGTTTGCGCGTGACCAACCATGAAGTGTGGGGCAAGCTCGTGAAAACCTGGGCCACCGGGAAGAACTATCTCGAAGACGGCAATGACTATCCGGTGCCGAAGACGATCGAGGAGTTCAAGGAGCAGCTGGCGACGGCGCAAATCTTCGCCAATGTCCCCGAATGGGCGAAGTCCATCAGGTTCGTGAACCCTGAGATCGACGAGATCGTCGTGCGCCTGCCGCCGAAGCACATGATCGAAGATACGGAATCGCTGATTGATCAGCCGGGTTGGACCTATCCTATCCCGGATTTCTACAAACGCATCTTCAATGGCATGGACCCGGTCGTTCCCTTCGCAGACAGGCTGAAGCTTCATGCCGAGCGCATCGGAGACTACACCCTCAGCCTCTGCTACTAGGACGAGAGGTCACCAGACGCCGTGCTCGATGCCATGCGTGGGAATGGATGCTCCACGAATACCGTCGCGCAAAAGTTCCCATTGGGCCCGCCATCTGATCGGATGCGCCTGCAAGACCCACCGTGCGATGGCAAGATCCGAAGGTCGTTCCGAGCCGAACCAGCGCGAGCGGATGTTGTTGAGGAAGCGACGACCTTCGCTCGCCGCTTCCTCCCGCCTGCCGAGGTGGAATAATGCGGCCGCTCGCCATGCTGGTACCGTACTTCCCAGGTCTTGGGCGCGTTCGGTAGCTTGCAGCGCGCTATTCCAATCTCCGTGAAGGAAGTGTGCGAACGCGTAGTAGGCCCAGTGAATCGGCGCGGGAGAGAACGCCAGCAGCATGGCCTCCCGCGCCAGCGCGACGGACTTTTCCGCATCGCCGCAAAAGGCCCAATAGGCTGCGGACGAGGCGAGCGTCACCGGATCGTTTGAGTTCAGCTCTCGCGCCATCTCCATATGCGGGGCCGCCTCATCGTAATCATGGGCAAAAGCATGCGCCCAACCGAGGCACAAATGGGCGCGCGAGTCGACAGGATCGAGTTGGACAGCAAGCTTCGCGCGCTCGACGGTTGCCTTTGCTTTGGCGAGTGCGCGGATCAAGCCCGGAAAAGCAAAATGCTCCGTATTGGCCATTTGCACGATGCTCGAGTGGAGAGGCGAGAAATCGGGGCTGTCGCGCGTTGCGTCCGCAAATATTGTTTCGGCCCGCTTCCAGCTATCCGGGTCAAATCGCAAGATGAGTACATGCCCGCGTAGCCACCGATCATAGGTCTCGAGGGAAACATCCGGCTGTGCCGCTAGTCTCTTGAGACGCTCCGTCGATAGTTGCACGTTGAGGGATGATGTCAGGCCGCGGATAACCCGTTGCTGAGCCTCGAACCAAGTTTCAAGAGTGAGCTCGAAGCTGTCACTCCACACGTACAGCCCCTCAGCCGTTTGGTGTAGGGTCAGTACCATATTGATCGTGGAACCAGCCTGGTAAGCCGTGGCGTCGAGCGTGTACTCGGCAGCGGCCGAAGATCCAGGAGGTGAATGGATCAAGGCTGAACTGTTGTCGACGACACTCCACTCGCGAAATCGTACCAGGCAAGCCGCAAGATGGTGGCGAAAGCCGCTCACGAGATGGAGCTTGTCCGGGCCAACGCCGTTCATTTCGAAGGGGGCGAGCAGCAGCGCCATCTGCAAGGCACGCCTTGGTGTTGGGGGGAATGCAGATGCTTGGGGTGAGCTTTCCTCGTCAATCCCCTCGGAGGTTCGCTGCTCCGCCTGGCGCTCGAACTCTCCGAGCTTGATGCGGGCCACGAGGACCTGTGTCTCGGGGCTCGGCTCCATGCCGTATTCCTCGTCGAGCAGGTCCCAAAGCGATTTGTAGAGACGCACGGCGCCGGCGACGTCGCCAGCGACCGCACGAGCCTCCATGGCGTAGCGGCACGCCTCCTCATGGGTCGGGTCGAGATTGAGGATGGCGGCGGCGAGCTCCTGCTTGATCGCGGGCCGGACGTCGCGGCTCGCCAACCCCGCATTCAGGCTGCGCAGCAAGCGGTCCTGGATCGTCTGCCGCTTGGCGCGAATCCAGACGCGAAACGATGGATCGAGGTCTTCCAAGCCTTCGAACAGCCTGTCCGTCAATTGGGGCGTATGCAGCAGAAGCGGGTGGGCCCGAAATGCGTCGGCCTGAGCGATGACCTGCAAAAGGTCGACATCGACGTTCGCGCCGTCGAGCGCGACCGTGAGCTTGCCGGTCTGCAGCCCGTCGAAGCCGGCTTTCGAGAGGGCTCGGCGCATATCGTAAAGGATCTGGCGCAGCGATGTTCGCGCCTTCGCCTCCTCCGAAAGGCTCCACAGAAAGCCGACCAGCCTTTCGCGGTTCTCCTGCTTGGTTTCGGACAGAGCGAGGTAGGCGAGCACCGCGCCGGCCTTGCGGGTCTTGAACTTGATCGCTCTTTTGCCGCAACTCGCCGAGAACGGGCCGATGATCGAGATCGACAGGGTCGCACGCCCGTCCGCCGGATCTCGCCCGCTCCGCTTGCTGCGTGGCTTGGGCTCGCCGGCCCGCCTATCCAGCATAAATTACGTCCTGCCGAAGCATTGGCCCCGAGAACTTCTAAGCTTTTTCAAGCGAATTGGATACCGCTCAGGCGTCGTCCAATGGGAGAAGGCTGAGGCGAGATGCTACAACAACCGCTCGCCCTTCGTATGCCGCGCCCCTCCACCCGTTTCCAGGATCGCGGCTTGGAGCCGTGGCGTCGTCATCTCGGACGGCTCCAACTGAAGGCCCGGAGCGATGATGCGAGCCGCCGGCACGTTCAAGGATGCACGCCGGAGATCGACTGCGAACACCTCGATGTCGAGCGCCGCCAAGCGGTGCACGATAGCTTGAAGGGGAGGGGAACCCACGAAGCTTTCACCAACCGAGGCAGGCCTGGGTGGGAGGGGGTGCAGCAACTCGCAGCGCTCGGCGTCGATGGAGGTTGCGCGGCGCAAATGAGCGAGATCGCGACCGTTGAGCGAGCTTGCGCCCCTCGCTCGCCGCTTGGCCTCGACGACTGCGTCGGCGAGTTCGATCTGACACATTTCCAATATCGCCGAGCGCATCGCCTCGCGCATCGTCAGGCGGGCAGCCAGACCGAAAGCGAAGCCGAAGCCGTCAGGCGAGCATGATATGGCGGCCGCGCAGGGCACTGCGACATCCGTCGTGATGTCGAGGAGCCAGCTTCGGCGCCCGCTCGCCCCGCGCCTCAGATCGATGAGCAGCTTGTTCGCCGTCTGCCAGCCCTCGTCATCGAGGCCGATCATCCTGGCGCGCCGGCCGCCGCGCCACCACACTCCGGCCGCGTCTCGCTCGATAAGCTCGAGGAGGCCGTGCAGCGCTGCCGCCTCGAAGCTTTCGCCCGCGGCCGTGCCGGTCCCGAGCAGGAAGGGGGGCGACAACTCTCGACGGGCCTGCGGGCGCCGCAAGCAGATATCGGCCGGCAGAAGGACCTCGCCCCCATCGGCGAGCCTCCTGCCTCGGCACCAGGTCATCTTCGCCCCGGCCGGGATGTTTCCTTCGATCAACTCGGCGAGGAAAGCCCGCGAGCCCGCGCTGAACGTTGCGAGTTGCTCTGCCGGATCGGCCGTCTCGAGGGATTCACCACCGGTCTCGAGATGCGACAGGAATTCGATGCCCTCCCCGATGCAGGCTTGAAAGCCATCCTGGAGCGTCGTTCCGACCCCGGAAACGGACATGTCCGGCGCTCCCTCATGCAGGGCTCCGGTCAATTCCGGGCTGAACTGTGCCCCGAAGCATGCCAATCCGGGCGCGGCCGGGGCATGAAGTTGGAAGACACGCTTGAATTTCCCCGCGATTTTCAAAAGCGTCGCGCGGTGCTCGCGCATCAGCTTCGCATGCGGTGGGTCCAGCGCGTCGGCAGCCGAGCGCCTGTAGTCGAGGGCGGCGAGCAACGCCTCCGCCTCGCGATCCTGCGCGCCGTCTTGTGCCAGCAGCGCCGACGCGGCCCGCTCCCACAGTTCCGCCGGGATCTCCAATGGTCAGCCTCCTCAGCGACCGAGGGCACCGAAAGCTTGTTTCACGGATAAGTAACGCCGGTGAGCGCCATGAACCATCGATAGGCAGTGCAGCATCGGTGAGGACAGAACCATGCTCGAGAGGGGATTCGTCCTTGCGATGTCCGCGAATATCGCCTTGTCGGATTATGCCAAGCCGGCCGCCATTCATACAAGGACCCGCGAATGGATCGTCGTATCCCGTTGGGGAGGGGATGGCGAGTATCTCAGCATCTCCACCACGGGCGAGTGCGACGAAAATGCGGATTTGGCCCCGGGCGGCCTCAAGCCGCACAATACGCTGCTCGGCATTCTCGTATCCGAATGCCCTGACACGCCGACGAGCGCTTTCCTGCTCGTGCGGCAGCGCTTGCAATCGGTGCACCTTGCCGGAATCTTTTTTCCTGCCGAAGGATATGTGCATCTCGAAGGCCCGGCCGGAACGCTTCGGCTGAGCGCCAGAGCGAGATACTCGCATAGCCGGGGGTGGGAGAACGGCCGCGAAGTCCTCAAGGACGTGCCTGATCCCGCCCCGGGCGCAGCCGAAGCCATGGCTTGGCATATCGAGGCCGAACGGCGTTGCTGGATCGGCGACTTGATCGCTTGAGAGCGGTCCGCGCGACCTTGACGGCCGACGCGTCATTGTCGCACTCGTGATCCTCCCCGGCGACTATGCGGCCTGTCTCGTCGACGAAATAGATGTGATAAAGGGGCGTGGGTTGACCGCTTGGCTCTGACCAGGGCGCGCCGCCTTATGCGATTCAATTGAGTCCGGAGGGCGACCTCGCGCGCGCCCCACGTCAAATCGATCCCTCGAGAGGAGTGATGAAATGCCCGAAGCCCGACACGATGTCGCGAAAGAAGCGCCCTTCGATACGGCGCGGCTCGATGCTCTGCTCGATGATGAGGGCATCGACGTCCTCGTCGCCACCTCCAAGCACAATGTGCAATATCTGCTCGGCGGATATCGCTTCTTCTTCTTCGACTACATGGACGCGATCGGGGTCAGCCGCTACCTGCCGGTGCTGATCTATCAGAAGGGCCGCCCCGACAATTCCGCCTATATCGGCTACAGGCTGGAGAGCTACGAGAAGCAACTCGGCAGATTCTGGCCGAAAGTCGTGGACACGACGACCGGTTCGAGCACGCAGGCGATGCGGCGTGCCGTCGAGCACATCAAGGGCTTGGGCGTTCCCGTCGGCAAGGTCGGGGTCGAGGCGGCATTCCTGCCTTGGGACTGCGCCAAGACCTTGGAGGATGGGCTCGGCAATTGCGAGATCGTCGACGCCCATTTTCCGTTGGAAAGGCTGAGGGCGCGGAAGACGAAGGCCGAGCTCGCGCTGCTGCGGGAGGCGTCGGAGCGGGTCGTGGCGTCGATGCTCGCCGTATTCGGGGGCTGCGCGCCGGGTGTAACGAAGAACGAGCTTGTCGACCGGCTGCGGCGCGAGGAGGTCGGGCGCGGGCTCACCTTCGAATATTGCCTGATCACCGCCGGCACGAGCCTCAACCGCGCGCCTTCCGACCAGCGCCTCGAGCGAGGCGACATCTTCTCCCTCGATTCCGGGGGGAATTATAAAGGCTATATCGGCGATCTGTGCCGGATGGGGATTCTCGGCGAGCCGGACGCCGAGCTCGAGGAGCTTCTCGGCGTGATCGACCAGATCCAGCGTCGGGTGCGCCGCCCGATCCGCCGCGGCGCTGCGGGCGGGGAGATCTTCGCTGCGGCGCACGCGCTTCTGGAGACCTCGCCCCACAAGCCGTATCTCGAGTTCGTGGCGCATGGGATGGGCCTCGTCAGCCACGAGGCGCCGCGCCTGACGAGCCGTGGGCCGGTACCCTATCCCGGATACGACGAAACCCGGCCGCTCGAGGCGGACATGGTGATTTCCATCGAGACCACCATGGCCCATCCCAAGCGCGGCTTCATCAAGCTCGAGGATACGGTCATGGTGACCGAGGAGGGCTGTGAAGGCTTCGGCGATACGGGCCGAGGCTGGAACCGGGCGCAGGGGGGTTGATGACGCAATCGCGAGAAGCGTCGGTCTCGCTCACGTTCCTTCAGCCACCTTCCGCGAGGGGCCGAAAGCCGCAAGACCGCGCCAGACGACGAGGCACAGCAGCACGACCGGAATGCCGATGGTCGAGGTCATGACGAAGAAGGTCGGGTAGCCGAAGCTGTCGACCATCAGGCCGGACAAGCCGCCGACGAGCTTTCCGGGCAGCGCATAAAGCGAGGAGAGCAGGGCGTATTGGGTCGCGGCGTAGAGGGGTGAGGTCAAGGACGACATATAGGCGATCAACGCAGTCCCTGCGAAGCCGGAGGCGAAGTTCTCGACGCTGATGGCGAGCGTCAGGAGGTCGAGCCTCGCGCCGCTGGCGGCGAGCCAAGCCAGTGTGAGATGCGACAAGGAGGCGGCGATGCCCCCGCAAAGGAGCGCCGGCATCAAGCCGAGGCGCGACACCGCAAGCCCGCCTGCGAAAGCGCCGGCCATGCCGACCCAGACGCCATAGATCTTCGAGACCGTCGCGATATCGGATTTGGAGAAGCCGAGGTCGATATAGAGCGGGTTCGCCATTACGCCGGAGACGAAGTCCGGCAGCCGATAGAGCGCCACGAGCGCCAGGATCAGGATGAGCATTCGCCCGTTGCGACGAACAAGATCGGCGAGCGGTTCGACGAAGGAAGAGCCAAGGGCCGATCGCCGGCCCGGGGCCGCGGTCGCGGTGAGCGGCGCTTTGTCTCGTGCTTGGCGAGGCGCCAGCAGACAGGCTGTCACGCCGACCGCCATCAGCGCCGCCATGGCGAGATAGGCGCTTCGCCAGCTCACGAAATCCGCGATGTAGAGGGCGCCCGCGCCGGCGCACAGGAGTGCGAGGCGGTAACCGAGCTGGTAGGTCGCCGACATGAGACCTTGGCGCTCGGCGGGCGCCGCATCGATCCGCCAGCCATCGACCACGACATCCTGCGTCGCCGAGGTGAAGGCGACGCAGAAGGCACAGACGATCGTCCAGGTGAGCGAATGGGCAGGATCCGCGAAGGCCAGGCTCGCAAGCCCGCCGGCGACGCCGAGCTGGGCGGCGAGCATCCAAGCGCGGCGGCGGCCGAGAAGCCGCGCCAGAACCGGCAGATCGAGGGTATCGATGACGGGCGCCCAGAGGAACTTGAACGTATAGGCAAGCGCGACATAGCTCAAAAGCCCGATCTCGGTTCGTGAGACGCCGGCCTCGCGCAGCCAGGCGGACTGTGTCGAGAACACGAGCAGGAACGGCAAGCCTGAGCTGAAGCCGAACGCCAGCATCAGCGCCAGACGACGGTCGGCGATGATATCGGCGATGAGAGGCCAACGTTTTGCGATCGAGATCATGCTTCACATTGACACGATTCGGCGCAAGCTCGAGCATGTCGCGCTTGCGCCCGCACGGGGGATGTGGGGGCGAGGCCGAATCGCATGGCGGGCGGGATAGGGAAAAAGGGCATTTGCGGCTCGGGTCGGAGGGCCTCGCTCGGAACGATCATCCGCCCGATTTGGGAATTGAATTGCTGGCTCCTTTCGACCAAATGGTTATCGGGGCAGCCTTGCTGGTTCGAAGCTGTCTCCCGGAAGGAGGCGGAATTGAGTCGCGGCAATCTGACGATTGAATCCTGGACGGCCTCGAACCGCTTGTCGCGGCACGGGAACATGGTGCGGTGTCGGGCCGTTCAGCGATGAAAACCGAATCGGTCGTTCGCGACTTGCTTTCGCGGGCGCGCATCGAAATCAATGGCCGCAATCCCTGGGATATCCGGGTTCACAACGAGGCGCTGTATGCCCGCGTTCTCGCGAACGGCTCGATGGGCCTCGGAGAGGCCTATATGGACGGCTGGTTCAGCTGCGAGCGGCTGGACGAGTTCTTCGCCCGCGCCGTCGAAGCGCACCTGGGAGATCGGCTCCCGCTTTCGATGAATTTGGCGCTGCTGGTCGCCAAGTCGAAGCTGCAGAACAGGCAGACCAGGCGGCGGGCACGGCAAGTGGCCGATGTCCATTATGACCTCCCCGTCGAGGTCTTCGAAGCCACCTTCGACAGCCGTCTCACCGGAAGCTGTGCCTATTGGCGGGACGCGCGCACGCTCGATGAAGCGCAAGACCGCAAGCTCGACCTCATCTGCCGGAAGATTGGATTGCGCGCCGGAGAGCGTGTGCTCGACATCGGCTGCGGATGGAGTGCCTTCATGGGCTTCGCCGCTGAGCGCTACGGGGCAAATTGCACGGGCGTCACCATCTCGAAGGAGCAAGTCGAGTATGGCCGCAGACGCTATGCCGGACTTCCTGTGGAGCCGCGTCTCGAGGATTACCGCGATTGCGCCTCGGGCCCCTTCGATCACATCGTCTCCATGGGCATGTTCGAACATGTCGGGCCGAAGAATTATCGGGTCTATTTCGAAACGATCCGACGCCTGCTGCGGGAGGATGGATTATTCCTGCTCCATACCATCTGGGCAAACGAGCCGTATGCCCTCGATCCATGGATCGACAAATATATCTTCCCCAATGGAGCGCTGCCGACCTTGGGGCAGATCGGCACGGCTATACACGCGCTGTTCACCGTCGAGGATGTGCATAATTTCGGTGCGGACTATGACAGGACGCTCATGGCTTGGAACGACAAATTCCAATCCAATCGCGCCGCCGTGGCCACACTGATGGAGGGGAGGGGCCGAGACGGGGAGCGCTTCTGCCGCATGTGGGAATATTATCTTCTCTCCTGCGCTGGCGGCTTCCGTTCGCGGCGGATCAGCGTGGGTCAGCTCGTTCTCTCGCCTCACGGCGTTCGGGGAGGATATCAAAGCGTCCGGTGACAATCAGGAATCGGTCGAGGCGGCCGCGACGCCAAGGCCAGCAACGTGGTACCGCCGCGCCGGCGGAAGGCCGGCACGCGGCGCGATTGGACTTTCAGCCTGTTGGCGCTAGCCTCTCCGCCGGTGAAAGAAAAGCTTCGAGGGGAGGAATGATGTCGATCAAGCTCACGAAACGGCAATTCGCCGCGGGCGGCGTCGCGGCGCTCACAGGTGTCCTTATGCCGGCGATCACAGGGCGCGCCCAGTCGATGGCGCTGCGCTGGGGCGATACGGCCGCGCCGACGCATCCTTCGGTCATGGCCACCGAGCGCGCCGCCAAGGAGGTCAAGGAGAAGACCGGCGGGCGCATCGACATCCAGAGCTTCCCGGCGAGCCAGCTCGGCGGTTCGCGCGACATGGTCGAGGCCGTAAGCTCGGGCGCGATGACCATGGTCACCGAAGGTGCGGCGACGCTCGGCCAATTCGTGCCTCCCTTCATCATCATGGAGGCGCCCTATGTCTGGAAGGATGCCGCCCACATCCAGAGGGTCGTCAAGTCGCCATTGCTCGAAGAGCTCAACAAGCTTTCGATCTCCAGCCGCAATATGCGCGTCATCGGCTCGACCTATTACGGCAAGCGGCATCTGACGACCGGCTCTCGCGAGGTGCATAGCGTCGCCGATATGAAGGGCTTCAAGCTGCGCGTGCCGGAGGTCGATGTCTACAAGGCCATGGCCGAGGCCTGGGGCGCGCGGCCGACGCCGCTCAACTTCGCCGAGCTCTATCTCGCCCTGTCGCAAGGCGCCATCGACGGCCAGGAGAATCCACTGCCGACCATCCAGTCCGGCAAGCTCTTCGAGGTGCAGAAATACCTGGTGCTGACCGGCCATATCATCACGCCGCGTCTCGTCATCATCAATGACGCTGCCTGGAGCAAGATCGCCGAGCCCGATCGGGCTATCGTCAAGGCAGCGATCGACGCGGCGACCGACTGGCAGGACCAGGAGATCATGAAGCAGGAGGCGACCCTCGCCGACACGTTCAGGAAGGGCGGCATGGTCGTGATCGATCCGGATGTCGAAAGCTTCCGCAAGCCGGTGCTCGCGACGGTGCCGGCGAAATTCGAGGTAAAATGGGGCAAAGGTTTGTGGGAGCGTATCCAGGCGATCTGATTTCGGCGCCTTAGTCGCTCTTGCCCGGCCGCTTGCGCGCTTCCGGCATGCCTGGCTCTTATCTTTGGCAACGGCGCCGATCCCTCCCAGGCACTTGCAGGTGCACTTGCAGGGGAGGGCGGCCGCGAGGCGGCCGGGTAGGGTCCGATGCCGGAAAAAACCCCCACCCGTCCGCTTGGCAAGAGCCTGCAAAGCTCGACGCTTTGCGTCGAGCGTCGAAATACGGGCGGACGCACGGAGCGCGTCCTTTGCACCCTCCTCCGCTTTGTGGAGGAGGGATGGAGCGCATAATCGGTATTCCTTCACCTACTCCGCATCAGATAAATGCGCGCGCAAGCTAGGGCGGCATGCTGAAGCCGGCGCGGGGATGGGCTGACCGGGCGAGCGCGCTCATGGCGCTCGCCCTCATGGTCGCGCTGCTCGGCACGGTGCTTGCCGGCGTGGTCACGCGCGCCCTCGATGAGCCGTTGATCTGGACCGACGAAGTCTCGCGGTTGCTGATGGTCTGGCTCGCGGTCTTCGGTTGGGTTCTCGCCTGCCGCCGGCGGGGACATATCCGCGTCCGCTTCTTTCGCGATCTGCTTCCCGAGCGCGCCCGGCGCATCGCCGAGATCCTCATGCAGCTCGCGGTCATGCTTTTCGGCGTCCTCATCGTCTGGTTCGGCGTGCAGCTCGTCATCCGCAATATCGACCTCCAGGCGACGACGGTGCCGATCTCCATGTCATGGCTGTACGCGCCGATCTGCCTTGCCGGATTGGTGACGGCCGCCCAGGCGGTCGGCGAAATCCGCGAGCATCTGAGAACGCCGCGTCCGTTGCCGTCGCCGGGCGAAGAAAGTCCGGTCGAATGACGCAGCTCATGTTCGAGATCGCCGGTATCTGGCTTCTCGCCATTCTCGCCGGCCTGCCGCTTTTCGCCGCCATGGGCTTGGCGAGCTTCGCCTTTGTTTTCATCGGTGGTCTGTCGCAGACCATCGTGCCGCAGAAGATGTCGCAGGCGATGAACTCCTTCCCGATCGTCGCCGCGCCGCTCTACATCCTGATGGGCAACATCCTTGCCGCCGCGCGCATCAATGATCGCATCGTCGCCTTCGCGAGCTCTCTCGTCGGCTGGCTGAGGGGCGGCTATGCCCATGCCAGCATCGTGGCGAGCACGATCTTCGCCGGCATGGTCGGATCTGCGGTCGCCGACGCCGCGGGCGTCGGCGCGATCGAGATCAGGTCGATGAAGCGGGTCGGCTATCGGCCGGAGACCGCCGCCTCCATCACGGCCGCCGCCGCGACCATCGGTCCCATCATCCCGCCGAGCCTGCCGATGGTCATCTACGGCGTGAGCGCCGATGTCTCGATCGGCCGGCTGTTCCTCGCGGGCTTCATCCCGGGCGCGTTGATGTCGCTGTCGCTGATGGCGATGGTCGCCGTCATCGCCAAGCGTCAAGGCCTTCCGAGCCAGCCCTTCGCCGGGCTGCGCGGCATCTGGACTGCGTTCAAGCAAGGGTTCTGGGCGCTGCTCGCGCCTGTCATCCTGCTCGGCGGCATGTTCTCGGGCTTGTTCACGCCGACCGAAGCAGCAGGCGTCGCCGCCTTCTACGCGTTCATCCTCGGCCTCCTCGTCTATCGTACCTTGGACCTCGAGATGCTGCCCGGCCTCCTCATCGAATCGGCTGAGATGACCGGCGTCGTCATGGCGCTCGTCATGGCGGCGGCCGCGCTCGGCTGGTGCATGTCCGTCTCGCGCATTCCTCAGACGATCACGCCGATCATCGTCGCGACGATCCACTCGCCGGTCGTGTTTCTCCTCGTCTGCAACCTGATCCTCCTGTTCGTCGGTTGCTTCATGGAGACGCTCGCCGCCCTCCTGATCCTGATCCCGATCATGGTTCCCGCGGCCATGAGCTTCGGCGTCGACCCCGTCCAATTCGGCCTGATCATGATCTTCAATCTGATCCTCGGGACCATTCATCCGCCGATCGGCGTCGTGCTGTTCGTGACCGCGAGGATCGCCGAGATCAGCTTCGAGACCATGTCGCGCGCCATCATGCCCTGGCTCGTGCCCTTGCTGATCGTGTTGCTCGCGATCACGCTGTGGCCGCCTCTGACCCTATGGCTGCCCAATCTCGTGCTCGGGAGGTGAAAAAGGGCTGTTCCGAACGAGAACCTCGCATTAGCCTTTGCCTGCCAGAGTCACCCCTCTTTTCGCCGGAGAATGCGATGGCCGCCGTGGAATCGGTAGAAACAGCACCGAGTCTCGGGACTCAGGCGTTGCTTGCGCGATGGCTCGCGTCGCTCGCCCATGAGCGGCGAGCCTCCCCGAAGACGGTCGAGGCCTATGGACGGGATCTGCGCCAATTCTTCACCTTCTTGGCCGAACGATCATTGGCCCCGGATATCGACGAGTTCGCGGCGTTGTCCGCCGCCGAGATCCGCGCCTTCCTCGCGGAGCGTCGCGACAAGGGCGTCGGCAACCGCTCGCTCGCCCGCCAGATCGCGGCGCTGCGCGGCTTTGCCCGCTTCCTCGAGCGCGAGACCGGGATGCGCTGCGGCGTTCTTTTCACCATTCGCGCGCCGAAGGCGCCACGCTCATTGCCCCGTCCGGTCGCCGCTGCGCCGGCGCGCGCCATGTGCGAGCCTCGAACGCTCGAGGACGGGGTGCGCGAGCCCTGGATCGCGGTGCGCGACGCGGCGGTGCTGGCCTTGCTCTATGGCTGCGGCCTGCGCATCTCCGAAGCGCTGTCGCTTCGCGGGCGCGACCTCGCAGCCCTCGATTCGGGGAGTTTGACCGTCATCGGCAAAGGCGGGCGGGCCCGCAGCCTTCCGGTGATCGCGCCGGTGGGCGAGGCGGTGCGCTCATATCTCGCGCAATGCCCCTACGCTCCAAAATCGGATGAACCCATCTTCCGCGGCGCGCGAGGCGGGCCGCTTGCGGCGCGCCTCATCCAGGCGACGGTGGCGCGGCTGCGCGGCGCGCTCGGCCTGCCGGACAGCGCGACCCCGCATGCGCTGCGCCACGCCTTCGCCACTCATCTCCTGGGGCGAGGCGGCGATCTGCGCGCCATCCAGGAGCTGCTCGGCCATGCCTCGCTGTCGACGACGCAGGTTTACACGGCCGTCGATACGCACCGTCTCATCGACGCCTATCGCAACGCCCATCCGCGGGCATGACCTGGAGCATTTTCTTGGATCGGGGGACCTCTACGCGGCGCGGGGCGCCCTGCGCCGCCGGCGCGCATAGCGCCATAGCGCCACGAGCTTCGCCCATATCCCGGCGCGGCCGCCGGCGAGGCCCGCCTCCACCAGGGCCTGATGGATATGCGCCTTGATGGGGGCGACCTGGGCGCGCGCCCAGACATGGGCGGCCTCGAACCGCGCATAGCACCAGGCGAACCAGGGGATCGAGAGCAGCTTCTCCTTGCAGGTCTCGAACAGGAAGGCGACGAGCGCGATGCCGATGATATCGGCCGCGATATACATGGCGATGCCGGCGACCCATTGATGCTTGCGGAACAGGAAAATGGCCGCGACCTTCATCAGCTCATGCACCACGGCCGGGATCAGGAACACGACGAGCGTCGGATAAGGCGCAAGGCGCGCCATGAAGCGGCGCACCGCCTCCTTCAGCCCCTCCAGCGGAATGAGCCTGATGATGAAGGCGATTATCGGGTGCAGATGGTCCCATAGCCAGGACAGGCCGAGGAAGATCAGCGCGACGATCGTCCAGAGGATACGGCGGAAGCGGCGCATGCGGCTTAATAGCCCATGCCCGTGGCGCTGTCATGGAGGCGCCTGGGCGAGCTCCGGACATGCAGCGCATCCCGAACAGGCGAAATCGCCGCAGGCGATCGCACGCATGCTCCGATTTCCGGATGGCTTCCACGTTTTTGGAGCAGCGTCGCAGGGGTGCCTGGCTTGGGAGCCAGATAGCGGCTTATTGTATCAATGCCTCCGGAAGCATATACAACACAGTATATACAATGAGGAAATTTGCCATGGCAATCGCCCGCGTATTCAGGTCCGGCAACAGCCAGGCTGTCCGGCTGCCGAAGCAGTTTCGCCTGAGCAGTCGGGAAGTGGAGATTTTCCGTCGCGGAGATGAGGTCGTCCTGCGTGAAAGAGCACGCGGCATGGGGCGCGCTTTCGAGCTGCTGGCCGCGCTTCCGGACGATTTCATGGCCGCTGGTCGTCAAGATAGTCCCGCGCAATCCCGCGAAGGACTATGATGAGCGCTCGCTATTTGCTGGATACCAACATCTGTATCCACATCCGACGTCATCAGCCGCCGGAGGTATTGGCCCGCTTTCAGCGCCTGAAGCCGGGCCAGGCCGTCCTGTCGGTCATCACTTATGGCGAATTGCTCTATGGGGCAGAGAAAAGCCGACACCGGGCGCAGGCGCTGCGGCAATTGGAGGAGCTCGCCGCATTGATGCCGGTCATGCCCTTGCCGCAGGAGGCTGGCCACGCCTATGGCGCCATCCGTGCCACGCTGGAGGCCAAGGGCGAAATCATCGGAAATAACGATCTTTGGATTGCGGCGCATGCCAAGTCCGCGGGACTCATCATCGTCACCAACAATGAGCGGGAGTTCAGGCGCGTCGCCGGCCTGAAGGTTCAGAACTGGGTTCGTTGAGTCATCAGCCGACCACGCCCTTGTCGCGGGGGGAAACCGGCGCGATAGTCGCTCGCGCGAACAAGCTTTTGCAGAGGTCGCGCCGGAGAGCGCGGGCGCTTTCAGCGTCATAAGGGAGGTGGAGATGAAGAACGGCAAGGGTCTGGCATCACAAAGTCCGACATCACAAAGTCCGACATCGCAAGACCCGTCATCGCGAAGGCGGAAAAGCCGCAGAGACTTCCTCAAGAAAGCCGCGGGCGGCGCGATTGCGGCCGGCGCGTTCGGCGCCTACCCGCTCAGAGGCTGGGCGGCCGAGTCCGTGAATATCGGCGGGCTTTACCCGGTCACCGGCAGCCTCGCGCAAATCGGCGTGGGGTGCGTCAATGCCGCCAAGCTCGCGGTCGAGATGGTCAACGATGCCGGCGGCATCAAGTCGCTGGGCGGCGCCAAGCTCAACCTGATCATCTCCGATGTGCAAAGCGACACGACCGTCACCCGCACCGAGACCGACCGCTTGATCTCCGGCAACAAGCTGTCCGCCATCCATGGCTGCTTTGCCAGCGCCTTGACGCTGATCGCGAGCGAAGTGGCGGAACGCGCCAAGGTGCCGCTTTTGACCGGATCGAGCACCGACCAGCTCAATAAGGGCCGCCACTATACCTTCACGCCTTTCGCGCGCGCTTCGCAATTCGCGCAGGCGCAATTGCAGATGTCGAAGCTCGTGGGCGATAAGCCGAAGGTGGCGGTGATATTCGAGAATACGGCGTTCGGAACCTCGACATCCAACGGCTTGCGCGAGTTGGCGCCGGGCGAGGGGGTGGAAATCGTGCTGTTCGAGCCCTATTCGGCTGGCTTCACCGACGCGAGCCCCCTCATCAACAAGGTCAAGGCGTCGGGCGCGAATGCGCTGTTCCCGGTATCCTACCTGAACGACCTCATCTTGATCGTGCGTACGATCAAGCAGGTCGGCCTCGACGTCGCCATCAACGGCGGATCCGGCGGCTTCGTCATTCCGGATTTCTACAAGAATGTCGGGAAGCTTGCCGAAGGCCTGCAGGGCGTGGCGCACTGGAACCACGACATGGACGACAACGCCCAGAAAGTGAACGCCGAATACAAGAAGCGCACCGGCGAGTTCCTCTTCGAATATGCCGGCGGCCTCGTCGCGCAAACCTTCATGATCGCCGACGCGCTCGAGCGGGCGGGGTCGGCCGATCCGCAAAAGCTGCGCGACGCCATCGCGTCGCTCGACGTCTCGAGCGGCTACGCCGCGATGTGCCCTGGCGGGAAAGTGAAGTTCGGCCCTGACGGCAAGAACATTTACGCCCATCCGGTCGGGGTGCAGTGGCAGAACGGTGATCTGGCGAGCATCTTCCCCAAGGCAGACGCGCGCGCCCCGCTGATGAAACCCTGAAGGCGCCACCCGAAGCGATGCTGGAAACAGTTGCCCAGGCCGTCATCAACGGCCTGCTGATCGGCGGCATCTACGCGCTTGTCAGCATCGGCGTCACGCTGATCTTCGGCGTCGTGAAAATCGTCAATTTCGCCCAAGGCGAATTCGTGATGATCGGGATGTACATCAGCTTCTTCCTGGCCACGCAATTCGGCATCGATCCGATCGTCTCCCTCGTCGTTTCGATGCCGGTGCTGTTCGTGGTGGGTGTCCTGATCCAACACTTCCTCATCCGAAGGGTGCTGGGGCTCAACGACATGCCCAGATCTTTCTGACCTTCGCGCTGTCGATGCTCATCTTGAACCTTTCGCTCATGCTGCTCACGGCGAATTATCGGACCGTGCACACTTGGTACTCGGACGAAGCCATTCATATGGCGGGGCTCTACATCCCCTTGGCGAAACTCTTCGCCTTCGTCCTGGCGATGGCGCTGAGCGGGGCGCTATGGGCGTTCTTGCACGCCACCGACCTCGGCAAGGCGATGCGCGCCGCGGCTCAGAACCGCGAGGTGGCGATGCTGATGGGCATCAATCCCGATCGCGTGTTTTGCGTCGCGCTCGGCGTGGCGCTGGCGCTCGCCGGCGCCGCGGGGTCGCTGCTGATGCCTTTCTATCCGGCCTATCCGATGGTCGGGCAGGTCTTCGTGCTCATGGCGTTC
>JBIOEJ010000017.1:0-61570 GCA_044445965.1 Hyphomicrobiales bacterium | reverse complement strand
GCCGGGCCGCGAACCGTAGATCTCGCTCACGCGACGGATGAGCCACAGCGACTGCCCAGCGACGAACAGCACATCGAACAGTGCGCGCGGCGCAAGCGCGGTGACGATCGACACCCTCTGAGCCGCCGCGGCGACGACTTGGCGCGCTTGCGCATCGAGCGGCGCGACCAGCTCGCGTTCGGCGACGGCGAGCCGATCGGCCGGGTCGAGCACGTCGCGGTCGAGATCGGCAAGGAGGGCACGGGCGCGCGCCGTATCGGGCCGGCGCGCGTAAAGGGCGCCGAGAGCGGCGACGAGCGCGGCGGCGCCGGCAAGGTCACGGCTTTCCCGAAGCCGCGTGGCTCGCTCCCGCAAGGCGACGATACGGCGCTGGCGCAGTATGGAAGCCGTCTCGCGCCCCATGAGGCCGATGAGCGCGAGCGCCGCCAAGCCCGCGAGCGCGAGCGCGAGACCTCCCAACCAGGCGCTGTCCTCGAACAGCGACACGACATAGCGTTCGATGCCGGTCGAGACGGCGATCAAGGCAAGGCCGCCGAGCGCCAGGAGCAACAGGCGCCCGAAACCGAGCAGGCGCCGACGTGGCGGGGGCGCCGGCGGCACGGCGGAGGGCCCGCCATCCCCGTCGAGCAGGGCTTCGAGCGAGGTATCGGGAGAAATCACCACGGCTCGCGGCGGCCGTTGGCCTTCCGCCGCCTGGGCGGGCGCCGTCTCGGCCGGAGGAAGACGGAAGGCGCGGGGGCGGTTGGAGGTCAAGGCTCACGCGCTCCTCACGCCAATCGGTCGCCGATCAGAAACTCGATAGCCCGATCGAGACGGATATGGGGAGCAGCTCGCATCTTTCCCAATCCGTCCCGCTCGACGAGCGGCGGACGGAAGCGCACGAAGCGCAGGTCGAGCCCGGCCGCCATATCGAGCGCGGCTTTCGGGTCGACCGGCAAGTCGCCGGGATAGATCGCGGCTTCGGCGACCCCATCGAAGGCATCGCCGCCGATCTTCTCGCCGGCCTCGGGCACGCCGAGGACGGCCGGCAGGAGCGAGCTTCCGTCGCGCACCGTGGCCTCGCGGGTCGAGCGCAAGGCGGCAAGCGCGAGCACATGCGTCGTGGCGCCGCTATCCTCGGCGCGGCGAAAGGCCCGCTCGACCAGGAGGGCGAGGATCGCCTGCAGGCGATCATGGCTCGTATGGTGCAGGAGGTCCGCCTTGGTGGCGGCGAACAGCACGCGTTCGATGCGAGGCGCGAACAGCGAGGTCAGCATCGAGTTGCGGCCGACCCGGAAGGCCGCCAGGACATGATCGAGCGCTGCTTCGAGGTCGGCCACCGCGCCGGCGCCGGCGTTCAGCGGCGTCAACAGATCGACGAGCACGATCTGCCGGTCGAGCCTGGCGAAATGATCGCGAAAGAAGGGCAATGCCACATGCGTCTTATAGGCTTCGAAGCGCTTCTCCATCAGCGCGGCGAGCGAGCCCTGAACCACCATGCCCTCGCCGAGATCGAGGGGCGCGAAGGTGAGGGCTGGCGACCCTTCGAGATCGCCGGGCATCAGGAAGCGCCCGGGCGGCAAGAGCGATAGCGCGTGCGGCTCGGCGCGCGCCGCGGCGAGATAATTGCGAAATTCGTCGGCGACCGCCATCGCCTCGGCCTCGGAGGCCCGCCCCCCCGGATCGAGCCCGGCTAGTCGGGAGCGCCACTTAGCCGACAGCGCCGCCCTTGCCGGCTCCCGCGCCGAGGCGAGGCTCGAGCGACAGAATTCCGCGTAGCTCTGCTCGATCAGAGGCAGGTCGAGCAGCCATTCGCCCGGATAATCGACGATGTCGACCGAGAGCCTGCGCGCCCTGCCGAACCAGGAGGCGCTCTTTTCATAGTCGATCTCGATCGACAATTCGCTGATGCGGCGCGTCGATTCCGGCCAGCGTCGCATCGCGCCCGCCATGGTGGCGAGGTTCTGCTCATAGGCGAAGCGCGGCACGGCGTCGTCGGGCTGCGGGGTGAGGCCGATCCGGCGGATCCTCCCTTGCGCCTGCGCCGCGAACATCGGCAGGCGGCCTCCGGCAACGAGAGCATGCACGAAGGCCGTAATGAAGATCGTCTTGCCCGAGCGCGACAGCCCCGTCACGCCGAGCCGCAGCCTCGGCGACCACCAGTTCGCCGCCGCTTCCGCGAGCGAGCGGGCGGCCGAAACGGCGTCGTCGAACACTCCGGTGGCGGACACTCCTCGAGGCTCAGTCGTCGGCGCCGGCGCCGAGGCTCTTCGGCGTGACGAAACGATCGAGCCTCGCCGACCCCGCGGCGAGAACCCGCCAATGGTCTCCCGGAAAATCGATCACCGCGAGAGCGCAGGTGGGAAATTTGGCCCGCATCCTGGCGAGTGCATAGCGGTCGCCATGGCCGGCCAAGCGGAGGGCGAGATCCGCGATGCCGGGATTATGCCCGATCAGCAGCAGCGACTTTATGCCGTCCGGCGTCTGGGCGACCGCGGTCGAGAGGCGCGCGGCCGGAGCATCGTAGAGCCCCGGCTCGAAGTGCACGCTCGGCACCACGCCGAGCCCTTGGATCACGATATCCCAGGTTTGCCGCGTCCGGGTCGCGGTCGAGACCAGCACGAGATCCGGCAAAAGCATCTCCTGCTTCAGATAGGATCCGATGGCGCGCGCGTCGTCGAGCCCGCGCGGGGCGAGCGGCCGTTCATGATCGGCGACGCCCGCGGGCCTCGCCGATTTCGCGTGACGCAGGAGATACAGGCGCCTCATGGTGTCATCCCTGTTGGGGCGTCCCGCCGGCCAGTACCTCGGCGGCGAGCGCGCGATCGATATTGCCGCCCGAGAGGATGACGGCAGCCTTCGCACCCTTGCGGCGGTGCTTGTCCTTGGCAAGGGCGGCGATGGCCGCCGCGCCCGCGCCTTCGGCCAGGTTGTGCGTGTCCTCGTGGAGAACGCGGATCGCCTCGGCGATCTCGTCTTCGCGGACCTCGACGATGCGGTCGGCGCCCTTGCGAATGATCTCGAAGGCCCGCGCATCGGGGACGCGAACGGCGATGCCGTCGGCGAAGGTCGACGCATGATTCGCGGGCACCACCCGCCCCGCATCGAACGAGAGACGGTAGGCGTTGGCGCGCTCGGCAACGACCCCGACGATCCGGGTCTTCAGCGCCATGGCGTCGCGCACCGCGATCAAGCCGCAAATGCCGGAGCCGAGGCCGATGGGCGCGTAGAGCGTGTCGATATCCGCATGGGCACACAAGAGCTCGAGCGCGTAGGTCGAGACGCCTCGGACGAGATCCGGCGCGAAGGAGGGCACGAACTCGAAGCCGCGTTCAGCGGCGATCTTCGCCGCGGCTTCCTTGGCATCGTCGAAATCGTCGCCGATCTCGAGCAGCTCCGCCCCGAGCGCCCGCATGGCGGCGTTCTTCTCGACCGAATTCCCATGCGGCGCCACGATCGCCACCGGCATCCCGAAGAGCCGGCCGGCGAAGGCGAGGCTCTGGCCGTGATTGCCGCGCGTCGCCGAAGCGATACCCTTGACGCGAGGACGCTCGCGCGTGAGGCGCTCGACATAGACGATGCCGCCGCGCAACTTGAAGGCGCCGACCGGGGTATGGTTCTCGTGCTTGACGACGACCTCGCATCCATAGCGCGCGGCGAGCAGCGGCCAAGCATATTGCGGCGTCGGCGGCATGTGACGGTGCACCAACGCCGCCGCTTCCTCGATCTCGGCGAGCCTGAACATGGCGTGGCCCTCGTTGCGCATATCCGCTAGCTTTCCGGCGCTCCCATGGAGACCATAGCCCCGACCGACGCCATCCCGAACCCCTCGACCCGCATGACGCCATCATCGCCGCCGGCGATCCTAGCCGACAACCTGACCAAGACCTATGACAGCACTCCGGCGGTCGATGGGCTGAGCTTTCGCCTCGAAACCGGCAGCGTCGTCGGATTGCTCGGCGGCAACGGCGCCGGCAAGACCACCACGTTGTCGATGATCATGGGGTTGACGACCCCGACGGCGGGCTCGGTGCGGGTGTTCGGCGCGGACATGGCCCATGAGCGCGCCAAGGTGCTGCATCGGATCAATTTCGAAAGCCCCTATGCCGACCTGCCGCATCGGCTCACGGTGCGCCAGAACCTCACGGTGTTCGGCAAGCTCTACGGGGTGCGGGATCTGAAGGCGCGCATCGGCGAGCTCTCCCAGGCGCTCGACCTCGAGGACCTCCTGGACCGCCGGACCGGCCAGCTCTCGGCCGGGCAGAAGACCCGCGCCGCCTTGGCGAAGGCGCTCATCAACGCGCCCGATCTCTTGCTGCTCGACGAGCCCACCGCCTCGCTCGATCCCGACACGGCCGATTGGGTGCGCGGCCATCTCGAACGATTCCGCCGCGGCGGAGCGACGATCCTGCTCGCCTCGCACAATATGGGCGAGGTCGAGCGACTCTGCGATCGCGTCATCATCATGCGCACCGGGCACATCGTGCATGACGAGCCGCCAGTGACGCTGATCGCGCGCTATGGACGGGAAACGCTGGAAGAGGTGTTCCTCGACGTGGCGCGCGGACGCGGCGCGAAGGCAAGAGCAGCAGGCGCTGCTCCATGACCGATCCGATCGTCCGGCCGCGCTTCTCGGTCGCGAGGGTCCTCGCCATGGTCGAGCGGCATCTCTATCTCTTGAGCGCATCGCCGGTACGCGTCATCGACCTCGTCTATTGGCCGACGGTGCAGTTGCTCACCTGGAGCTTCCTGCAGCTCTATGTCGGACGCACCTCGCAACTGCCGGTGCTGGCGGCGGGAACGTTGATCGGCGGCATTCTCCTGTGGGACATATTGTTTCGCGGCCAGCTCGGCTTCTCCATGTCCTTCCTCGAGGAGGTATGGTCGCGCAATCTCGGCCATCTCCTGATGAGCCCGCTGCGCCCGAGCGAGTTCGTGGCGTCGCTCATGATCATGAGCGTGCTGCGCCTGATGATCGGGCTTGTCCCCGCCGTGCTGCTCGCCACGATGTTCTTCGGCTTCGACCTTGCGGCCTTGAGCCTGGCGATCCCGTTCCTGTTCGCCAATCTGATGTTGACGAGCTGGAGCGTCGGCCTCGTCACCTCGGGGCTGATCCTGCGCAACGGGCTCGCCGCCGAGACCATCGCTTGGAGCGCCATGTTCGCGATGATGCCCTTCGCCTGCGTCTCCTATCCCGTCGCGACCTTGCCGGGTTTCCTGCAGCCGATCGCTTGGGCGCTGCCACCGACCTATGTGTTCGAGGCCATGCGGGCCATGCTCGTCGGGCATGTGTTCCGGGTCGATCTCCTGCTCGAATCCTTCGCTCTCAACCTCGTCTGGATCGTCCTCGGCGCCGTCGCCTTCCGGGCGCTGTTGGCGAGCGCGAGACGGGCGGGATCGCTTCTGGCGATGGGAGAATGAAGGCCGTTGAACATTCTTTAGCCACTGGCGTGCCACAATAATGCAGGTCCGCCCCGTGCCAGGCGCAGAACTCGATGTTGCAATGCGGCATCGAGGCGCTATCTTGTCTTCTTGCTGGCGGCCTCCGCGCACCCGGACGCGGCGATTTCGTCCGCGGACACGCAGAAGGGTCGGCCATGGAATTTTCCTATTTCCTGCATGAGGCCTCATTAGCCTTGGTCGCGCCGGCGCGTGCGGCCTCCGAGGCGACGAGGCTTTTCTTCAAAAACCCCGCGAATCCAGCGTCGTGGACGCCTTTCGGCCGCTCGATGACGGCCGCATGCGACGTGTTCGAGCGCACCACGCGCCGCTACGAGAAGCCGGAATTCGGCCTCGCGAGCACGGTCGTGGACGGCGAGACCGTCGCGGTGACCGAGGAAATCGTCTGGGAGCGGCCATTCTGCCGATTGATCCACTTCGCGCGCGCGCTCCCGGCCGCTGCACCGAAGCAGCCGAGACTTCTGGTCGTCGCGCCGATGTCGGGCCACTACGCGACGCTGCTGCGAGGCACGGTCGAAGCCTTCCTGCCCAAGCACGATGTCTACATCACGGACTGGGCGGATGCGCGCATGGTGCCCTTGACGGCGGGAAATCTCGGTTTCGACGATTATGTGGACTACGTCATCGCCATTCTGCGCGATCTCGGGCCTAAGACGCATGTGATGGCGGTCTGCCAGCCTTCGGTGCCCGTATCGGTCGCCGTCGCTTGCATGGAGGGGCTGGAAGATCCGGCTTCACCCGCCTCCATGATCCTCATGGGCGGGCCGATCGATACGCGCGAAAGCCCGACGGCGGTCAATCTCCTGGCCCAGGAGCGCGGCATCGCGTGGTTTCGCCGCCACTGCATCACCCGGGTGCCCTTCCCCTATCCGGGCGTGATGCGCGAGGTCTATCCGGGCTTCCTGCAGCTTTCCGGCTTCATGGCGATGAATCTCGATCGCCATCTGTCAGCTCATTGGGATTATTACAAGAATCTCGTCCAGAACAATGGCGACTCGGCCGAGAAGCATCGCGAATTCTACGACGAATATCTCGCGGTCATGGACCTGACCGCCGAATTCTATCTCGAGACGGTCGACCGCGTCTTCGTCAAGCATCTCCTCCCAAAAGGCGAGATGACGCATCGCGGCAAGAACGTCACCCTCGCCGATATTCGGCGCACCGGCCTGATGACCATCGAAGGCGAGAATGACGATATCTCCGGGGTCGGGCAGACCCAGGCCGCACAGCGGCTATGCGTCAATGTCCCGGAGGCCAAGCGCGTCCATTACTTGCAGAAGCGGGTCGGCCATTACGGCGTCTTCAACGGTTCGCGCTTTCGGGGTGAGATCGTGCCGAGGATCGAAGAGTTCATCCTCGCCATGGAGGAAGGGCAAGTGGCTGAAAAGCCAAGCGTTCCGCGCCTGAGACGGGTCTCCTGAGCCGGACCTTAACCAAACATCATAGCAAAACCGGCAATGGCTTACCAGTCGGCCGGGACTCAAAAAATGTTCCCTTTTCGTTCAAAAATAGGCTGACGAATCGTGAAAGCTCGGGCATGCTCGGCGCATGGCAACGACCAAGCAATTCAGGCTGCCGCCCGCAGCGCCAGGTTTCATCGACATCGCCCATGAGGGGGTGACCTATCGGGTCGCGGTGACGCGCTCGTCACGGGCGCGGCGGATAACGCTGCGAATCAGGGCCGGAACATCGGATCCCATCCTCACCCTTCCGGCTCGCGGCAATCTGGCGATCGCCACCGATTTCGCCGCCCGGCATGCCGGCTGGCTCGCGACCCGCCTGGCGCGGCTTCCGGCGCAGATTCCCTTCCGGGCAGGCAAGACGGTGCCGATCCGGGGGCTCGATCATCACATCATCGAGACCGGAGCGTTGCGTGGGCTGGTGCGCGCCAAGCGCATCGGCGAGGTGCGCATCCTCGAAGTGCCCGGCTCGCCCGAGCATGTGGCCCGCCGCGTCACGGAGTTCCTGAAGCGCGAAGCGCGCCGGGACCTCGAAACTGCAGTGGCGCGTCATTTGGCCGCAGCAAAGGCGGAGGCTCGTCGGATCTCGATCAAGGATACTAAGAGCCGCTGGGGCTCATGCTCCGCGAACGGGACCTTGTCCTTCTCCTGGCGGCTCATTCTCGCTCCGTCTTTCGTGCTCGACTATCTCGCCGCCCATGAGGTCGCGCATCTGCGCGAGCTCAATCACTCGCATCGATTCTGGCGTCTCACGCGCGTGCTGTGCCGCCGCACCGACGATGCGGAGGCCTGGATGAAACGCCACGGGATGCATTTGCACCGCTACGGCTGAGGTCGGCCGCCGCGCGCGGCCGCTTCGCCGCGACGCACTCGACAGGCGCACCCGGCATCTTTAGCGATGGCGTTCGCCGAGCGGCGAGCCTCGGTATCCTGACCACGATTCCTCCAGAAGCCATGGGCCGGTCCCGTCGGCGGCGCGGATGCGTCGCCCGAACCGATCCATCGGCGAGAACCGACGATGCAACTGCGCCCGAACTCACTCGCCCTGACGGCGGTCCTCGCGCTGCTGACGGCCATGGGCCCATTGTCGGTCGACATGTACCTGCCGTCCATGCCGGCGATCGCACGCGAGCTCGGCACCGATGCCGCCCATGTGCAACTGACATTGTCGATCTTTCTCGTCGGCTTTGCCGTCGGCCAGTTCTTCCACGGGCCGCTCTCGGACCGCTTTGGGCGCAAGCCCACGCTGCTCGTGGGGCTCGCCTGCTACGTGGTCGCCTCCGCCATCTGCGCCTTCACGCGGTCGATCGAGCTGCTGATCCTCGCCCGTTTCGTCCAGGCGGTCGCGGCTTGCGGACCGATCGTCATCGCGCGCGCCATCGTGCGCGACCTCTATGAAGGGCCGCGCGCCGGCCGCGAGATGGCGCGCATGGGCATGATCATGGCCGTGGTGCCGGCGGTCGCGCCGGTGCTCGGCGGCATCATGCACGATCTCGCGAGCTGGCGGTCGATCTTCGCGGTGATGATCCTGGTCGGGCTCGGCCTTGCCTATGTGGTGGCGACGCGCATGCCCGAGAGCTTGAAGGCACGCTCGCCCCATCCCGTCTCGCCGCTCGGCATCCTGCGCAGTTTCGGCGACCTTGTCGGAAGCCGCATCTATCGCGCCTATGTCGGCCTCGTCTCGCTCGTCTATGCGGGATTATTCTGTTTCATCTCCGCGAGCTCCTTCATCCTCCAGGGTGTCTACGGTCTCTCCGAGATCGTCTTCGCGCTCGTTTTCGCGCTGAACGTCATCGGCTTCGTCGCGGGCTCGATGCTGGCATCGCGCTTTGCCGTGTCGCGCGGCCTGGACGGGACGATCGCGGTCGGCGTGCCGCTGCTCGTCATCGGAGCCTTGCTCATGCTGGCCTGCGTTCTGCTCGGTCCGCGCTCCGCGGCCGAGGTGGTCGTCCCGGCCATGATCTACATGGCGGGGGTCGGCCTCGTCCTGCCGCAAGCCCTGGCGGCTGCGATGGCGCCCTTTCCCGATCGGGCGGGCGCCGCCTCTTCCTGCCTCGGCGTCGTGCAGATGACCTTCTCGGCCCTGGTCAGCGCCGGCCTCGGGGCGACGCTCGGAGGTTCGGCGCTGCCGCTGCCGCTGACCATGTCGGCCGTGGCGCTCGCGGCAGCCTTGGTGTTCCTGGCCTTGCGGCGGATGAAGGCTTGACGGCCCCCGCGTTCAACGCAAGCGGAACTCGTCGAGGAAGGCGTGAATGGCCGAGACGCCGCCGCTCTGGAAGAGAGTGAAATGACTGGCTTCGGGCAGCGCCACGAAGCGCTTGGGCTCGGGAGCGGCCGCATAGAGCTCACGCCCGAAGCTGATCGGAATGACCTCGTCGCGCTCGCCATGCACCATGAGGATGGGGACCTTCACCTCGCCGATCAGGTCGATCGAGCGGAACTGGTCCTTCATGAGGAGGCGCACTGGGAGAAAGGGATAGTCCACGGACGCGATCGCGACCGCGGAGGTGAAGGGGGCGAACAGGACGAGGGCCGCGATTTCATGGCGCGCGGCCAGCGGCACGGCGACGCCGCTGCCGAGCGAATAGCCGAACAGCACGATGCGGTTCGGCGGCACGATGCTCGCCGCGAAGCGATAGGCCGCCTCGGCGTCCTGCTCGAGGCCGGTTTCGCTGGGCTGCCCGGTCGAGCCCGAATAGCCGCGATATCCCACCGCGAGCACGCCCGAGCCGTCCTCGGTGATTTCGCGCAGGCGGGGCGCGACGATCCCGAGATTGTCGCCATTGCCGAGGAGCATCAAGACGAGCGGCCGCCGCGGCTCGGCTGGGCGGCGCAGCCAGGTAACGATATGCTCGCCGTCATCGGTCGTCAGGATATGCTCTCGCGCCTCCGCAAAGCCGGCGGCGGCAGGCGCCGTATGCTCGGGGCGGACGGGAAAGACCAGATCGCGCTGGTAGATGTACATGGCGCCGATGACGACGCCGTAGAGCGCGGCAGCCGCCAGCGCGAGCCATCTCACATTATCCACGGCGGGCACCCGTTCACCTCGCTGAGGGTCCGGAACTTGCTCAATCGAGCGCCTTCAACATCTCGGTCGCGTGTCGCTCGAAGCCGAAGCGCCGATAGGCTTCGAGCGCCCCGTCATTGCCGCACAGCACCCCGATCGCCAAGCGTTTCAACCCCTTGTCACGAGTGAGTCGCTCCGCCTCTGCCAGCAGGCATTGTCCGACGCCGCGTCCGCGATGGGTCGTGGTCACGATTAGGCAGCCACTGCGTCAGCCTCAATGCCCCATGGCCTTGACGATCGCTTCGGTGACCTTCTTGGCGTCGCCGAACAGCATCATGGTGTTGTCACGGAAGAACAGCTCGTTCTCGACGCCCGCATAGCCCGACCCCATGCCGCGCTTGACGAACAGGACGGTCTTGGCGTTGGCCACGTCCAGGATCGGCATGCCGTAGATCGGCGATTTCGGATCGGTCTTGGCGGCGGGATTGGTCACGTCGTTCGCCCCGATCACATAGGCTACGTCGGCCTGCGCAAATTCCGAGTTGATGTCCTCGAGCTCGAAGACCTCGTCATAGGGGACATTGGCCTCGGCGAGCAGCACGTTCATATGGCCCGGCATGCGGCCGGCGACCGGATGGATGGCGTAGGAGACATCGACGCCCTCCTTCTTCAGGAGGTCGGCCATCTCGCGCAGCGCGTGTTGCGCCTGGGCCACCGCCATGCCGTAGCCCGGCACCACGATCACCCTGGCGGCGTTCTTCATGATGAAGGCCGCATCCTCCGCCGAGCCCTGCTTCACCGGACGCGCCTCGGCGCTGCCGGCCGCAGGGCCCGCCGTCTCGCCGCCGAAGCCGCCGAGGATGACGGAGATGAAGGAGCGGTTCATCCCCTTGCACATGATGTAGGAGAGGATCGCGCCGGACGAGCCGACGAGCGCCCCGGTGATGATCAAGGCCAGATTGCCGAGGGTGAAGCCGATACCGGCCGCGGCCCATCCCGAATAGGAATTCAGCATCGAGATCACGACCGGCATGTCCGCCCCGCCGATCGGGATGATGAGCAGCACGCCGAGCGCGAAGGAGATGGCGACGATCAGCCAGAATACGAATTGACTCGTGGTCGCGACGAAAATCACCGCGAGCAAGAGCAGCGCCACGGCAAGGCCGATATTGATCATATGCCGCCGCGGCAGCATGATCGGCTTGCCCGACATGCGTCCGTCGAGCTTCAGGAAGGCGATGATCGAGCCGGTGAAGGTGATGGCGCCGATGGCGACGCCGATCGTCATCTCGATCAGCGCCTCGGCATGGATGTGTCCGGCTTCCCCGATGCCGAAGGCCGAGGGCGCGTTGAGCGCGCCGGCGGCCACCAGCACCGCCGCGAGGCCGACCAGCGAATGGAAGGCGGCGACGAGCTGCGGCATTGCGGTCATCGGCACGCGCTGCGCCACGGTCGCGCCGACGCTGCCGCCGATGGCCACGCCGAGGATCACCAGGAACCAGCCGGAGAACCCGGAAGGAGGGGCGATGAACAGCGTGGTGACGACCGCGATGCCCATGCCGATCATGCCGAAGCGGTTGCCTTGGCGCGACGTCGTCGGATGCGACAGCCCGCGCAGCGCCAGGATGAACAGTACGCCGGCGACGAGATAGAGGATGGCGGCGAAGGAGGCGCTCATAAGGGGTTGTCCTCAGCCCTTCTTCTTGTACATGGCGAGCATGCGCTCGGTGACCAGGAAGCCGCCGAAGATGTTCACGCTCGCCAGCGTCAGCGCCACGAAGCCGAAGATACGCGCCCAGGAGCTCGTCCCTTCCTCGGCGGCGAGGTTGACGCCGACCGCGAGCAGCGCGCCGACCACGATCACCGAGGAGATGGCGTTGGTCACCGACATCAACGGGGTGTGCAGCGCGGGCGTCACCGACCAGACCACATAGTAGCCGACGCAGATCGCCAGCACGAAGATCGCCAGGCGGAACACGGTCGGATCGACCGCCCCGCCCGTGGTCGCGGCGAGCGCCTGGCCGAGCGCCTCGGAGGCTTGGCTTGCATAGCCTTGCGCCGCTTCGGCGGCCTGGCGGGCGGCGTCCGCGGCGACCTTGGCCCGCTCGAGGGCCTCAGCGGGCGACAATGTAGCCATAGGCAGCTCCCAAGATTTGCATCGATGTAGCCGTCACGGAGCCACCGCTTCGACGACGCTGACCGCGACGACGGGGAAGACGAGCCCATGACCGGCGCGCCGCGGCTCGCAAGCTCATTGGACCACCGCCCGGCCCATGAGCAGGTCGGCAGGCACATAGCCGAAATTGGAGAGCGAGCGGCTGTCGAGTGAATTCTCGCGGTTGTCACCCAGCATGAAATATTGGCCGGGCGGGACCGTATAGACCGGCGCACCGAATGCCAGCAGTCCGGCAGCCGGGAAGGCCGCCAAGAGCCTGAAGGCGCGGTGCACGAGCCTCATGCCCCAGCGGCCGCTTCGGCTGGCTTCGGCGCGAAGCTCGGATGCACCACGGCACCGTCTTTCGTCAAAAGGGTCGCCTTGACGAGCTCGTCATCCCATTTCACGGCGAGCGACCTCGACGCCTTGTCGATCAGCGTCTCGACGAAGGCGTAAAGGTTCTTGGCATAGAGCGCCGAGGAGCTGGCCGCGAGGCGTCCGGGCATATTGGCGTAGCCGACGATCTTGACGCCGTTCGCGGTGACGACGGTCTCCCCGAACTTCGCGCCCTCGACATTGCCGCCGCGCTCGACCGCGAGGTCGACGACGATGGAGCCCTGCTTCATGCTCGCGACCATGGCGGCCGAGACCAGCTTCGGCGCCGGCCGGCCGGGGATGAGCGCGGTCGTCACCACGATATCCTGCTTGGCGATATGGGAGGCGACGAGCTCGGCCTGCTTCGCCTTGTAGGCATCGGACATTTCCTTGGCGTAGCCTCCGGCCGTCTCGGCTTGCTTGAACTCTTCGTCCTCGACCGCGACGAACTTGGCGCCGAGCGATTCCACCTGTTCCTTGGCGGCCGGGCGCACATCGGTCGCCGTGACGACGCCGCCGAGGCGACGCGCCGTGGCGACGGCCTGGAGACCGGCGACGCCGGCCCCCATGATGAAGATGCGCGCGGCGGGCACCGTCCCGGCAGCCGTCATCATCATCGGCAGCGCCCTTCCATATTCGGCGGCGGCGTCGATGACGGCGCGGTAGCCGGCGAGGTTCGCCTGGCTCGACAAGACGTCCATCACCTGGGCTCGGGTGATGCGCGGCAAGAGCTCCATGGCGAAGGCGTCGACACCAGCTCCAGCCATCCCCTGCAACGCGTCTTGATGGCCATGAGGGTCCATGACGGCGATGACGAGCGCGCCCTTCTTCATGTCGGCGAGCTCGCCCGCGGAGGGGCGGCGCACTTTCACGACGATATCGGCGCCCGACAGCGCCTCTCGCGCCGATGTCACGATCGTGGCGCCGGCGGCTTCGTAATCCTTGTCGGCGAAGCCGGATGCCAGACCCGCTCCCGCTTCGACCATCACGGAGGCGCCGAGTGTGGAATATTTCTTCGCGGTTTCCGGTGAGATGGCCACGCGCGTTTCGACGGCGGGGTCCTCACGCGTCGTCGCGACGATCATGTCGGGCTCACGCCAATGCGAGGATGAGGAGCAGCAGCAGCAGGACCGGCGCCAGTGGACGCCAAGCGAGGGCGGGCGAGAAGGCGCCGATCGCCGTGGTGACGATGGTCAGCAGGAAACCGATCAGCGCCCAGCCGCCCGAATGCTTGACGCCCCAGATCGCGACGACGAGGACGATGCACAACACATTCACGATCGCGATTTCAGTGAAGCGCGTGAAACCCCGAAAGGTGCGCTCATGCTCCGCATAGTCCATCCCCGGAATATCGTCCGTCGCCGTTGCCATCGCTGATCCTCGAAACCCGAAAAATGCGACAGAGGACTTAGCAACACGCGTGCCGGAGCGCAATTCGCCAAGATGACGCTGAACGGCATTCGGCTTGGCCGGCGCTCGGGACACGCAAGGGGGTACGTCTCAGCTCGTAAACCCGCTCGCCTCGAGCACCCGCGCCTGCTCGGCCGCGACCTTGGCAACCGAGAACTCCTCGATCGCCGCCTCGAACAAGCGGTGGAAGTTGAGCTCGGCCGCAAGATGCAGGAACACGGCGCCGAGCCCGATGGCGGCCCGATCCATGAAGACGAACTCGCGCGGCACCGTCACCGGCCCCTTCTGCTTCAAGGCCACATGCACCCGATAGGCCTCGCGCCGCCCATATTGGCCCGGCTTCACGCCGTCGGCGATCGAGCGGACCCGGTCCTCGGTCAAGGGTCCGTAGATGAAGCGCGCCCAGATATTGAGGACCTCGATGAGGTCGCGCCTGAGACCCTTGAACCCCCAGGTCTCGTAGGCATGCACGATGCGCGCCTCATCGTCTTCGATCAGGCCACGATAGAGATCGACCACGCCTCCGACGAAGCTCGGCGGGAAAATGCGGACGCAGCCATAGTCGAGGAGGTTGATGCCTTGCGGCCGCGCCGCGCGCCCTCGCCCCTTCGCTTCGAACACTGTGTAGTTCCCGAGATGGGGATCCCCATGGATGATGGCGAAGCGCGAGAAGGGCAGCCACCAGGCCTTGAACATCGCGACCGCCAGCCGGTTGCGCGTCTCCAGATCCGCCTTCACATGGGCGAGGAGCTTGGTGCCGTCGAGCCAGTCGAGCGTCAGCAAGCGCGCCGTCGAGAGCTCCGGCCAGATGCGCGGCACGCGCACTTCGTCGACATCGGCGAGCATCACCGCGTAGGCGGCGGCATGGCGCGCCTCGAGCCGATAGTCGAGCTCTTCGCGGATGCGCGCGCCGATCTCCTTCACGATTTCGCGCGTATCGATCGCCGGCTCCATGCGGCGATGGATGGCGAACAGGAATTCGAGCTGCGCCAGATCGGCCTCGACGGCCGACTGCATGTCCGGATATTGCAGCTTGCAGGCGAGCGGCGCGCCATCGAGAGAAGTGGCGCGGTGCACCTGCCCGAGCGAGGCAGCGGCCGCGGGCTTGAGATCGAACTCCGCGAAGCGCGCCCGCCATCCGGCGCCGAGCTCGGCCTGCATGCGCCGCTTGACGAAAGCCGCCCCCATCGGCGGGGCTTCCGACTGCAGCTTCTGAAGCTCGGCGGCGTAATCCGCCGGCAGCGCCTCGGGGATGGTGGCCATCAGCTGCGCCACCTTCATGATGGGCCCCTTGAGGCCGCCCAGCGCGCGCGTCAGCGCCGCGGCATTGCCCGCGCCGCGGCCCTTCATGCCGAACAGGCGCCCGCCGGCGATGCGGGCGGCGACGCCGCCGACATTCGCGCCGACGCGGGCATAGCGCGCGGCGCGGGCCGAGAATCGATTGGCTTCTCTATCGGTCATTCGCTCATGATGATGCCGGTTACGGACGCGCCGCAGGAAGATGGGGTGGCGAGATCATATCGGCCATAGGCAGCGCGCTATCCGTTTCACGCTCAGCCCTTCGGCCAACTATCCCCGATCCAGCGCGCCAGACCCTCTTCGTCCACTTCCCCGGCGGCAAGGGCGAGCATCATGGCGGTTGCCTGCGCTTCCTCCACGAGGAATTCGACCCCGTTGAGGCCGAGGAACACGATGAGGGCGGCGAATGCGGCGCGCTTGTTACCGTCGATGAAGGCGTGGTTGCGAGCGATGCCGAATGCGTAAGCCGCGGCGAGCGGCGCAAGGTCGTTTTCAGCATAGGTGAACTTGTTTTGCGGTCGCGCCAATGCCGATTGCAGCAAACCGGCATCTCTCAGCCCATCCTTGCCGCCGAAAAGCGCTAGTTGCTCCGCATGAATGTCAAGAACGATATCCAAATCGAGCCAAATCGGCTCGTTCATTTGGCGAGCTCTCGGAAGGTATTGGCATAAGTGCGAAAGGCCCGCCGTGCGATCTCCATCGCCTTGGCGTGCTTCTCGTCGTAGGGGCTGAGCTTGAAGGCGCGCTCCGGCTGCTCGACGACGTGCAGCTTGTCGCCCTCCTTGAGCTTGAGCCGTGCGAGGAGCTCCTTCGGCAGGATCAGGCCAACCGAATTCCCGATCCGCCTGATCTGCAGGACTGTCGAGGCTGCTTCGACGTCGCGCGTGGCTTCGTTCATGGGAAGCTCCTTTCAACGACTCTCAAGACCCCCCCTCCGGTTATACGAAATGTATAACATGTAAAGGGGAGCAGCGATAGTTCAGGCCGTGGCTTTATATCACTGAAGGATTACCCTCGTCGTGGAAACACGGCGAGGGGATTCCTTGTCTTGAGTGCGTGTTCTGTGGCAACGCGCGCCTGTCTCTCTGTTTGCCGACGAAAAGGACTTGCCGCCGCCAGCGCCCAAGGGCCGCTGACAGCAGTTTAGACTGAAAACCTTCAACTGGGCGAACGCCCTTCAGATCCGGTCCCCCTCACTCCATCGCCTCGAGCTCGACGATCATGCGCTCGATCAGGGACAAGCCCGCCTCCCAGAAAGAGGGATCCCGCGCATCGAGCCCGAAGGGCGCGAGAAGCTCGCCATGGTGCTTGGTCCCGCCCGCCTTGAGCATGTCGAAATAAGCCTCGGCGAAACCCGCATGCGCCTTCTCGTAGATGGCGAAAAGCGAGTTCACGAGGCAATCCCCGAAGGCGTAGGCGTAGACATAAAAGGGCGCATGGATGAAGTGGGAGACGTAGGTCCAGAAGGTCTCGTAGCCCGATCCCAGGCGGATGGCGGGGCCGAGACTCTCGCCCTGCACTCGCATCCAGGTGGCGCAGAGCTGATCGGCGGTGAGCTCGCCCGCCTTGCGCCTGTTATGGACCTCGCGCTCGAACGAATAGAAGGCGATCTGGCGCACCACCGTATTGATCATGTCCTCGACCTTCTGGGCCAGCATCACCTTGCGCTGGGCGACGCTCCTGGTCTCGCCCAGGAGCTTGCGGAAGGTCAGCATCTCGGCGAACACGGAGGCCGTCTCGGCGAGCGTCAGCGGCGCATTCGCCATCAGCGCGCCGTTCGGCGCGCTGAGCACCTGATGCACGCCGTGGCCGAGCTCGTGAGCGAGCGTCATCACGTCGCGCGGCTTGCCCTGGTAGTTGAGCAGCACATAGGGGTGCGCGGAAGGCACGGTCGGATGCGAGAAGGCGCCCGGCGCCTTGCCCGGGCGCACCGGCGCGTCGATCCAGCGTTCGTCGAAGAAGCGCTCGGCGATCTTTGCCATTTGCGGCGCGAAATCGCCGTAGGCGGAAAGCACCATGTGCTTCGCCTCGTCCCAGCGGATGATGCGGCTCTCGACTTTCGGAAGCGGCGCGTTGCGGTCCCAGAATTCGAGCGCCGCCTCGCCGAACCAGCGGGCTTTCAGCTTGTAATAGCGGTGGGACAGGCGCGGATAGGCGGCGCGCACCGAGGCGACCAGCCCCTCGACCACTTCGGGCTCGACGCGATTCGACAAATGGCGGGCATCGGCCACGTCCTTGAAGCCGCGCCACCGATCGGAGATATCCTTGTCCTTGGCGAGCGTGTTGGTGATGAGGGTGAAGACCCGCAGATTCTCCTTGAACACCTTGGCCAGCGCCTCGGCGGCGCGCTTGCGCACCTTGGCGTCCGTGCTCTGGAGCTTGTTGAGGGTCGGCTCGAGCGTCAGCTCCTCGCCCTCGACGTCGAAGCGCAAGGCGGCCATGGTCTCGTCGAACAGCCGGTTCCAGGCCGAGGCCCCGCTCACCGATTTCTCGAGGAAGAGGCGCTCCAGCTTGTCCTCGAGCTGGTAGGGCTTTTCGCGCCTGATATCCTCGAGCCAAGGGCGATACCGCGACAGCGGCGCTTTCGCGCCGGCCTTCATCAGCGCCTTGTCGTCCAATTGATTGAGCTCGAGCTGGAAGAACAGGATATCGGAGCCCGCGGCCGTCAACCGCTCCTGCGTGTCGCCATAGAGCTTGGCGCGGATGGGGTCGCCGGTGTCGCCGGCATAGACGAGCCCGACATAGGACATCACGCGGTTCATGACCTCGTCGAGCTTCTCGTAACGCGCGATCGCCGCATGCAGCGCGGCGCTCGCCTTCTTGCCGGCGAGCAGATCCGCGAGCTTGCCCCGATAAGCCGCCGCGAATGCCTTGCACTCCTCTTCCGCATGCGCGAGGTCGCGCCGCAGTTCCGGTGCATCCATCGCCGGGTAGAGATCGGCGAGGTTCCATTCCGGCAGGGCGCCGAAGCCGGCCTTCGCCGAAGCCGGCGCTGCATCACGCGCACGCACGTTTGATGCTTCCTCACTCGTCGGACTCGATCTCGGCACGATCATCACCTCATTCGGCATCGGGGCGGCGTCGGCCCACATACGCCGACCGGGCTCGGCTATTCAACATACAGTCGCGCGCGCCGGATCGGGGCGACTGCGACCGTTAGCGTTAACCGCGACTTTACCGCCACGTAGCAGGATCGTCCCGAAACGGAATGCACAACAGCCTGGCGCTGCGGAGCCCGATGCCTCACACAATTCTGCTTGTGGACGACGACCCCGTCCAGCGACGCCTGCTCGAGGCGATGGTCCGCCGGCTCGGCTATGATCCCGTGATCGCGGCCGACGGCGCCGAGGCGCTGGCGCGGCTCACCGGCGCGCAAGGCGGCGACATCGATATCGTCGTGCTCGATCTCGTCATGCCGGATCTCGACGGCATGGGCGTGCTGGCTCAGATGCGCGAGCGCGGCATCGGCAAGCCGGTCATCGTGCAGACGGCGCATGGCTCGATCGACACCGTCATCTCGGCGATGCGGGCAGGCGCGGCCGATTTCGTGGTGAAGCCGGTCGGCGCGGAGCGCCTGCAGGTCTCGATCAAGAATGCGCTGCGCATCGACGCGCTGGAGAGCGAGGTTCGACGCATCAGCCGCCAGGCGAGCAACAATCTCACCTTCAAGGACTTGGTCACCAAGAGCCCGGAGATGGAGCGCGTCATCCGCCTGGGCGAGCGGACCGCGAAATCGTCGATCCCCGTGCTCATCGAAGGCGAATCAGGTGTCGGCAAGGAGCTCGTGGCGCGCGCCATCCAGGGCGCCAGCGACCGGCGGGGCAAGGCGTTCGTCACGGTCAATTGCGGAGCGATCCCGGAAAACCTCGTCGAATCCCTGCTCTTCGGCCATGAGAAGGGCGCCTTCACCGGCGCCACCGAAAAGCACGCCGGCAAGTTCGTCGAGGCGAATGGCGGCACGCTGTTCCTCGACGAGGTCGGCGAATTGCCGCTTGCCGCTCAAGCCAAGCTGCTGCGCGCCATCCAGCACGGCGAGGTCGATCCGGTGGGCGGCCGCAAGACCGTGAAGGTCGATGTCCGCATCATCTCCGCCACCAACCGCAACCTCATCGAACTCGTCAGGCACGGGCGCTTCCGCGAAGATCTGTTCTACCGGTTGAACGTGTTCCCGATCGGCATTCCACCGCTGCGGGCGAGGCGCGAGGACGTGCCCGACCTGGCTCGCGCTTTCCTCGCCCATTTCGCGGCGAGCGAGAAAAAGCGCATTCGCGGCTTCTCGGCCGAGGCCATGGCGCTGATCACGAGCTTCGAATGGCCGGGCAATGTCCGCCAGCTCGAGAACGCCGTGTTTCGCGCCGTCGTGCTGAGCGATTCGGACGAGATAACCGTTGCCGAACTGCCGCAGATCGCGGCGCAAGTGGCCGGATTTCCGGTCAGGGTTCCTCCCATCCGGACCGAAGCGGCCCCCGCCTTTCCCGAACGCGCTCCCGATGCGGTGCGAATCGAGGTCCGCGATCCCAATGTGCTCAAGCTGCTCGACGAGCACGGCGATGTGCGCGACATCGAAGAGCTCGAAGCCGAGATCATCCGTTTCGCCAAGTCCCACTATCGCGGACATCTCACGGAAGTGGCTCGCCGGTTGAAGATCGGCCGTTCCACGCTGTATCGCAAGCTCAAGCAATATGGGCTCGATGATGGCGCCTCGCCGCCGGACGTCTCCGACGCGGCATGAAAGCAACAGTCGCGCAAAATCGCGCCAATGTGACGAAAAATGACCGCTATCCCCTTGTAATCGACACGATCCGTGCTGATGCTGCTGCGCTGACCGCCATCGGATGGACACCGATTCAAGATGCTGCCGCGCGAGATCGACTGTCGTCGTCCGGCGCCTCGTAGAGGTTTGGCCCCGGCGTGGCTCAGCCTCGCCGTCCTGCTCGCCGCGATCCTTCCCTCGCATGCGCGCGACTGGTCGCAAACCGCGCGCTGGATCGGCGAGTCGGTGCTCGGCGAGCGGGCGGCCGGCGGCGCCGTTGCTTCGCCGGCCTCCGCTCCGGCGCCTTTCGAGATCGACGTGCCGCTGCCCCCTTATCCGCCGCCGGTCTTCGGCCTCGACGCTGGCGCGCCCCGCGGATCCGTCGAGACCTCGGCTTCCGCAGCGGCCTCGACGGCGGAAGCGGCATCGCCCAAGCCTGCGGCCGAGGTCAAGGCAGCGGCCGGCACGCCGGCGCCGCCCGTCGATCCTCGGCCGCCGCAAGCCCCGCCGAGCTCGAGCGCAACCGCCTCCGCGCCCGCCGTCCCACCGACACCGCCCGCATCGTCGGCACCCGCCGTGGCCTCCGCGCCCTCGCCACCCGTCGCTCCAGCCGCGGGCGAGTCCGTGCCCGTCCCGACACCCGCGCCGGTCGCGGTCGAGGACCATACCCCCGACATCATGCGGGCCGCCTTCGCGAAAGCTTCCGCCAGCGCCTTGTTCCCACGCCTCGGCAAGCCCGAGCGCCTGGCGCTCGCGGCCTATTACGACAAGCGCGCCTTCAAGCCGATCTGGCACGCCGACGGCGCGCCGACCGAAGCCTCGCTCGCGCTGCTCGACCGGCTGGCGCATGCGGCGGAAGAGGGGCTCGACCCCGACGATTATGCGGCCGCCGCGACGCCCGCCGCCTCGGCCCGCCCGGAAGACGTGGCCGAAGCCGAATGGCGCATCTCGGCGGCGGCGCTGGCCTATGCGCGCGACGCGCGCGGCGCCAGGGTCAACCCGAGCCGCCTTTCCGTATTGATCACGCCGCAGCTCTTTCTGCCGAACGCGGAATCCGTGCTCGATACGCTGATCAGGGCAGCCGATGCGAGCTCCGCTCTCCAGGCCTTCAACCCGCATGCCGACGGCTATGTCAATCTGCGCACCGGGCTCGCCAAGCTGCGCGCCGAGATGGTCGCGCCCTCGCCCGCCAAGACCGATAGCGCAAGCGAGACGCAGCTCGCCTCCGTTGCGCCCGAAACGATCAAGGGGCGGCGCGGCTCGGTCGTCGATCAGACCGCCAGGCGCGTCGTCTCCGCGCTCTCGGCGAAGCGCGTCGAAGCCGACATCATCGCCAATATGGAGCGCTGGCGCTGGCTGCCTCCGGATCTCGGCGACCGCTATATTCTGGTCAATCTGCCCGAATTCGCGCTTCGCTATGTCGATAGCGGCATGCTCGCGCATGAGGCGCGCGTGATCGTCGGCAAGCCGGCCTCGCCCACGCCTATCTTCTCCGGAGAGATGAAGTTCCTGGTGGTGAACCCGTCCTGGTACATCCCGCCGACCATCTTGAAGCAGGAGTTCCTGCCGAAGCTCGCCGTCGACCCGCTCTATGCCGAGCGGCAGGGCTATGTGGTGGTGCGGCACGGAAGCCAGATCTCGATCCGCCAGCCTCCAGGCGAACGCAATGCGCTCGGACGGATCAAGTTCATGTTCCCGAACCAGCATTCGGTCTATCTGCACGACACGCCGACGCGCGGCCTGTTCGCCAAGGCGCAGCGGGCCTTCAGCCATGGCTGCGTGCGCGTCGACCAGCCCTTCAAGCTCGCCGAATATGTGCTGAACGATCGCACGACTTGGCCGGAGCGGCGCATCGAGAAGATGATCGGCGGCGCCGAACGCACCATCAACCTCGCAAGGCAGCTTCCCGTCCACCTCGCCTATTTCACCCTCGCCGCCGACGCCGACGGCACGCTGCATCGGTTCGGCGACCTCTACGACCTCGATGCGCGTCTCGAGGCGATGCTCTCCCCGCGCAAGTGAGCCACGGCGCAAATGGGGCGGCCTCGACACGCTTTCGTCATGATTGCTTCGTAGGTCGACACAATGAGGACAGTCTCCGGCGGATTTGCAATCCGTTAACTAATCACGCTAAATGTTAGTCGCGGCGGGCTGAGAACCGCTGCGGCGAAAACGCAAATTCGGCGGGATACGTTTTGCCAAGGACCTCGCGACCGAGATCAACCGCTTTCGTCGTGCCGTCGCGCATTTCGGGCATGGTCCTCGCGCTCTCGGCGGCGTTTGCCCTGATTCCGGCTGCCCTGGAGGGGGCCGACGCCAATGGCGATACGCGCGCCATCTCGATCCTGAACGTCCATACCAATGAGAGCGCGACCGTCACCTTCAAACGCAGCGGCGTCTATGACGCCGAAGGCATCAAGCAGCTGAGCTGGCTGTTGCGCGACTGGCGCCGCGACGAACCGACCTCGATGAGCCCGAGGCTGTTCGACATCCTCTGGGAAGTGCATCAGGAAACCGGTTCCCAAGAGCCCTTCCATGCGGTCTCGGGCTATCGCTCGCCGGCGACCAACGCCATGCTGCGCCGCAGCTCGCGCGCCGTCGCCGAGCACAGCCAGCACATGCTCGGCAAGGCGATGGATTCCTTCCTGCCGGACGTGCCCGTCTCGACCATGCGCGAGATCGCCATGCGGCTGCAGCGCGGCGGTGTCGGCTACTACCCGACTTCGGGCTCGCCCTTCGTTCATATCGACGCCGGCAGCGTGCGCGCCTGGCCGCGCATGACGCGCGATCAACTGGCGCGGCTGTTCCCCGACGGCCGGACCGTCCATATCCCGGCCGATGGACATCCCTTCGCGGGCTACGACCTAGCCAAGGCCCAGATATTGGCGGCGGGCGGCACGGTTGCCGGCTACTCTGCCTATGCGGATGCGGAGCCCCAGCTTGGCGGCGGGCATCATAAGAGCTTGTGGGCGGCGCTGTTCGGCGGCGCGGACGAAGACGAAGACGCGGCGATGGCGAGCGGCGGACGCAGCAGCCTGTCGCGGTCGGCGGCGGCGAGGCAGCCGACCCAGGTCGCCTCCTTGTTGCCGATGAACGGCGACGACAATGGCGCCCATGCGCTCATCATGGCGCAGAACCAAACCTCCGCGAGCGCCCAGCCCGTAGCGGCTTCCCCCTCGCCGCAGCTGCGTGGAGCGACCTTGCGGTCGACGACGCCGGCCGAACCGGCGAAGCCCGCGCCCGTCGCGGTCGCCAGCGCCGCGCCGAGCCCCGGGGTTCCAAGCTTCCTCAGTGCGCTGCACGGCGATACGGCACCCACCGCGACCGGCGCGGCCGATACCGGGACGACCGTGGCGGTGCGCTCCAACGCCCAGGCGCAGACGGGCACGACGATTGCGACGCGTTCCCCGGCCGCGACCGATGAGGATGGCGGCAAGCCGGCCGCGGCATCGATCATCGCGGCCTACGCGCCGCTGCCCCCGCGTCGCCCGAAGACGCTCGCCGATATCGCCTCCCTGGTGGATATCCCGCTGCCGCCGGTGCGACCGACCAATCTCGACGCAGCCGAGCCTCGCCTGGCCACCAGCGCGCCGGCGGACGCGCCTCGGTCGGACGAAGCCGGAACGCTCGTCTCGATCGACCATCCGTTGCCGCCCGCCCGCCCGCAGGCGTTCGCGCTCGCATCCCAGCCGCTCGGCGCGGCGGCGGACGAGCTGACGACCGGATCGATCGCCGCCCCGGCCGCCGGCCTCGATGTTCCGCAAAAGCCTGCCGAGGCCGCGAGCGACGCCGGCTCGGCGGGGGCGCAGCCCTCCTCTTCCGGCGAGGTCGTGCGCCTCGATCATCCGCTGCCGCCGGCCCGCCCGGTCCAGTTCGCCTTGGCGGCGTCTCATGTGGAGGCGATCGGCACCGATCAACCGACGGCCGCGGCGAGCCCGCAGCCGGCTCGGCGCGACCCGGCAAGGGATGGTCTCGCTTCGCTCTTCGACACCTCGGCGCTCGTGCCGGTGCATCGCTTGTCCCCCGCGCCCATCAAGGTGGCGAATGCGGTCGTGCATGCCACCCTCCCGCGGGTCGCTCAGGACGTGATTGCCCGGCCTGCCTCCGCCGCCGGACATTTCTCGGCCTCCTCGCCGCAGCCGATCGTCAATCATTTCTCCGGCAAGGCGGTCGAGCCCTTGCATTCGCTGGGCTTCGCGGCCACCGAATAGCAATCGAATCCGCTCGGCGCTCATCCCCGCGCAAGCGGGGACAGAGGTCTTCGCGAAGTCTTGCCGGATCCCTGCTTTGCGCGGGGATGAGCGGAAATGGATTTCCCGCCAGCCCCTGCATGCAAGCCCGGCTCTGGCGCGTCGCGGCCCGCGCTGATAAGTCGAATGGGTGACGCCGAGCCTTCGGCCCGGCTATGAAGCACATATGCGCAGGCAAATGAGAGCCGCCATGGCAGCCGCTCCGAGGGCTGCCGACGCCGGTCAGCGACGCCCGTCACCGAGGTGACCGCGCCCCGGCCGGCGATGGCGGCCACAAGGAGGATCACATGGCCGTCGTCGAGGTGAAGCGCATGGGCGATGTCGCCCTGGTGACGATCGACCATCCTCCCGTCAACGCCTTGTCGCAAGCGGTCAGAAGCGGATTGGAGGGCGCCGCCAAGTCGCTCGGCGCGGATAGCGCCGTTCGCGCCATTGTGATCACCGGGGCGGGCCGCTGCTTCTCGGCGGGCGCCGACATCACCGAATTCGGCGGGGCGCCGCGCGAGCCGCGGCTCTACCAGCTGATCCACGAGATCGAGGCCTTGCCGAAGCCGGTCATCGCGGCCATGCACGGCACCTCGCTCGGAGGCGGCTTCGAGATCGCGCTCGGCTGCCATTATCGCATCGCCGACGCTCAGGCGAGGATGGGCCTGCCCGAGGTGAAGATCGGCATCATCCCGGGCGCGGGCGGCACGCAGCGCCTGCCGCGCGCCGTCGGCGTTCAGCCCGCCCTCGACATGATCGTCTCGGGCAACCCGATCGACGCCGAGACGGCGCGAAAAGGCGGCCTCGTCGACCGCATCGCCAAGGCCAATCTGGTCGATGAGGCGATCGCCTATGCGCGCGAGCTCGTCGCTTCCGGCGCGAAGCCGCGTCGCCTGTCGGAGAAGACGATCGACAAGGCAGGCGCCCCGGCCGACGCCTTCGCCAAGAAGCGCGCCTCGCTCGGCCGCCATCCGAGCGGCAAGGTCGCGCCCAATGCCTGCATCGATGCCGTGGAAGCCGCGACCGAGCTGCCCTTCATGGACGGCATGAAGCGCGAGCTCGAATTGTTCATGCATTGCTACAAGAGCCCGGAGGCGAGAGCGCTCTGGCATGTGTTCTTCGCCGAGCGCGCAGCGGCCGTGATCCCCGATATCGGACCCGAGGTGAAGGTGAGGAAGGTCGAGAGCGTCGGCGTGATCGGCGCCGGCACCATGGGCCAAGGCATCGCCATGAGCTTCGTCAATGCGGGCATCCCGGTCACCGTGGTCGAGACGGCGCAAGAGGCGCTCGATCGCGGCTTCGCCAAGATGCGCGAGACCTATGAGTCGGCTGCGGCACGCGGCCGGATGAGCGAAGCGGATGCCAAGGGACGCTTCGCGCGGCTGTCGCCCTCGCTCACCCTCGACGACCTCAAGGACAAGGATCTGATCATCGAGGCCGTGTTCGAGAACATGAAGATCAAGAAGGAGGTGTTCGGCAAGCTCGATGCGCTGGCCAAGCCAGGCGCCGTCCTCGCCACCAACACCTCGACCCTCGATGTCGACGAGATCGCGCTCGCGACCTCGCGTCCGGGCGACGTGCTGGGCATGCACTTCTTCAGCCCCGCCAACATCATGCGTCTGCTCGAGGTGGTGCGCGGCGCAAAATCCGGCAAGGATGTGGTGGCGACCGCGATGGGGCTCGCCAAGCGCATCGGCAAGATCGCGGTGCTGGCGGGCGTCTGCGACGGCTTCATCGGCAACCGCATGGTCGCGGCTTATGGCTCCGAAGCGCAGGCGCTGGCGCTCGAGGGCGCGACGCCCGCGCAGGTCGACAAGGCGATCGCCGCTTGGGGGCTCGCCATGGGCCCCTTCGCCATGAGCGATCTCGCCGGCATCGATGTCGGCTGGCGCATCCGCCAGGAGCGTCCGCTGACCAACGAGCAGAGGATGCGCTACGCGGTGAACGACAGGATCGCGGAGCTCGGCCGCTTCGGCCAGAAGACCGGACGCGGCTTTTATCTCTACGCCAAGGGCGAGCGCACCGGAAAGCCCGACCCCGAGGTCGAAGCGATGTATGTCGAGGAAGCGAAGCGCCAGGGCATCGCGCGGCGCGCCGTCTCCGATGAGGAGATCGTCGAGCGCCTGCTGTTCCAGCTCGCCAATGTCGGGGCGCAACTGCTCGAGGAAGGCATCGCGCTGCGCGCCGGCGACATCGATACCGTCTATGTCAATGGCTACGGCTTCCCGGCCTGGCGCGGCGGACCGATGTGGTCCGTCGATGCGATCGGCCTCAAGCCCGTAGTCGAGAAGATGCACGTCTACGAGAAGGCTCACGGGCCGCGCTTCACGCCGGCGCCTCTGCTCGCGCGGCTCGCCGCCGAAGGCAAGAGCTTCAACGAAGGAAGATAGCTTCAACGAAGGAAGACAGGCTTCAACGAAGGAAGACAGACATGCGCCGCGCCGTTATCGTCTCGACTGCCCGCACCCCGATCGGCAAGGCCTATCGGGGCGCCTTCAACGACACCTCGGGGCCGACGCTCGCGGCGCTGGCGCTGCAGCACGCCACGCGGCGCGCCAAGGTCGATCCCGGCGAGATCGAGGATGTGGTCATGGGCTGCGCCATGCAGCAAGGCACGACGGGCGGCAATTTCGCCCGCCAGACCGCCATTCGCGCCGGGTTTCCGGTGAGCATCGCCGGCACCACCATCGACCGGCAATGCGGCTCGGGCTTGCAGGCCATCGCGGTCGCGGCGCGCTCCATCATGTATGACGGCGTGCCGATCGCGGCGGCGGGCGGGGGTGAATCGATCAGCCTCGTCCAGAACGATCACGCCAACAGCTATCGCAATCGCGACGAGACGATCCTGGCGACCAAGCCCGCGCTCTATCTGCCGATGATCGACACGGCCGAGGTGGTGGCCGAGCGCTACCGCATCTCGCGCGAGGCGCAGGACGCCTACGGGCTCGAGAGCCAGCGCCGCACCGCGGCCGGCCAGCAGGGCGGGCGCTTCAACGACGAGATCATCGCGGTCGAGACGCAGATGGTCGTCACCGACAAGGCGACCGGCGCGACCCGCAAGGAGAAGGTCACGCTCGGCAAGGACGAGGGCAACCGCCCCGACACGACGCCCGAGGGCCTCGCTTCGCTCAAACCCGTGCGCGGCGAAGGCAAGACCATCACGGCCGGCAATGCGAGCCAGCTCTCGGACGGCGCCTCGGTCTCGATCCTGATGGACGAAAAGCTCGCCGAGCAGCGTGGCCTCGCCCCGCTCGGCATCTTCAAGGGCTTCGTGGCGGCGGGCTGCGAGCCCGACGAGATGGGCGTCGGGCCGATCTTCGCCGTGCCGCGGCTGCTGGAACGCCACGGCCTGAGCATCGGGGACATCGATCTGTGGGAGTTGAACGAGGCCTTCGCGGTGCAAGTGATCTATTGCCGCGACAAGCTCGGCATCGATCCCGAGAAGCTCAATGTCGATGGCGGCGCCATTTCCATCGGCCACCCTTACGGCATGTCGGGCGCGCGCCTCACCGGCCATGCCCTCATCGAGGGGAGGCGGCGCAAGGCGAAGCATGTCGTCGTCACCATGTGCGTGGGCGGCGGCCAGGGCGCGGCCGGCCTCTTCGAGATCGCCTGAGCGGGACCAGAGCAAGAGTTTGGAGCAGCCGGTCATGAGCAAGCAAGTCTCCAGCAAGCAAGTCTCCAGCAAGCAAGCCTCCAGCAAGCTCTTCGACCTTTCCGGCAAGGTGGCGATCGTCACCGGCTCCTCGCGCGGCATCGGACGCTCGATCGCCGAGGAATTCGCGCGCGCCGGCGCCAAGGTCGCAATCTCCTCCCGCAAGCTCGAAGCTTGCGAGGAGGTACGCAAGCTCCTGGTCGCGGAAGGCCATGACGCCATCGCCATGGAGGCGCATGCCGGCTCGAAGGCGGAGCTCAAGGCGCTGGTCGAGAAGACGGTCGCTCATTACGGGCGCCTCGACATCTGCGTGGCCAATGCCGCGGTCAATCCGTACTACGGCTCGCTCATGGACGCTCCGGACGATGCCTTCGACAAGACGATGGCGACCAACGTGAAGGCGGTGTGGTGGCTGTCGCAATTGGCGAGGCCCCATCTCGTCGCCTGCGGAGAGGGGTCGTTCATCGTCATCTCCTCGATCGCCGCCATCCGCGGCACACCCACGCTCGGCGTCTACGGCATCTCGAAGGCCGCCGAGACCGCGCTGGTGCGCAATCTGGCGGTGGAGTGGGGCCCGTCGGGCGTTTGCGTGAACGCCATCGCGCCCGGCCTCGTCAAGACGGATTTCGCCCGTGCCTTGTGGGAGAACGAGGCCGCGAGGAAGAGGCGCGAAGCCGAGACGCCGCTGAAGCGGCTCGGCGCGCCGATCGACATCGCCGGCGTCGCCGTTTTCCTCGCCTCGCGCGCCGCGCGCTTCGTCACCGGGCAGGTGCTCGTCGCCGATGGCGGAGTGACCATCGGGTCGGGGGGCTGAGCTTGGCGATGAGCGGGCAGCCGACGCTCGTCGAGCCTTTGCCGCAGCATCGCTTCGACGAGGCGGCGCTCGACCGCTATCTCGGCGAACATGTCGAGGGCTATCGCGGCCCGGCGGCGATCCGCCAATTCCAGGGCGGCCAGTCGAACCCGACCTTCCTCGTCGAGACGCAGGCTGAAACCTACGTGCTGCGCAAGAAGCCGCCGGGCAAGCTCCTCGCCTCGGCGCATATGGTCGAGCGCGAGTACAAGGTGCAGAAGGCGCTCGCCGGCTCGGCCGTGCCGGTGGCGCGCATGCTCGTGCTGTGCGAGGACGCGAGCATCATCGGCACGCCCTTCTACCTGATGAGCCACGTGGCCGGGCGCGTCATCGCAACCGCCGATCTTCCGCAGCTTGCGCCCTCGGAACGAGGCGCCGTCTATCGATCCTTGATCGAGACGCTCGCCCACCTCCACCAGGTCGATTGGCGCGCCGCGAGTTTGAGCGATTTCGGCCGGCCGGACAATTACGCGGCCCGTCAGATCGACCGCTGGTCGAAGCAATACGCGGCCTCGAAGACCGACGACATCAAGGAGATGGAGGCGCTGTCGGCCTGGCTTGCGGCGCGCGTGCCGGCGAGCGCCGACGCCTCGATCGTGCATGGCGATTACCGGGTGGGCAATACCATCATCCACCCCCGCGAGCCGCGCCTCGCCGCCGTGCTCGACTGGGAGCTCGCGACCATCGGCGATCCGCTCGCCGATCTCGCTTATCTCAGCATGGCCTACAGCATGCCGCCGGGCGGACCCGGCGTCAGCGGCGGCCTGGAGGGCGTGGACCTGAAGGCGCTCGGCATACCGACCGAGACGCAGATGCTCTCGGCCTATGCGGGCGCCACCTCGCGCCTCGAGATACCGCATTGGGGCTTCTACAAGGCGCTTGCCTTCTTCCGCATCGCCGCGATCGTGCAGGGCGTCTATGCGCGCGGCCTCGCCGGCAATGCGGCCGACCGGTCGGCCGTGGAGCAAGGCGCGCGCGTGCGCATGATGGCCGAGATCGGATGGGGGATCGCCTCCAAGGCGAAAGATTAGGCTGCACCAGAGCGACAGGAACGCATCATGGATTTCGAATACTCGCCGAAGACCAAGGAACTCCAGGCCAAGCTCCTCGCCTTCATGGAGGAGCATATCTATCCCAATGAAGACAAGCTCCATCCCCAGCATGAGGGGAAGGCGCGCTGGACCGAGATCCCGCCGCTGATGGACGAGCTGAAGGCCAAGGCGCGCGAGGCCGGCTTGTGGAACCTCTTCCTGCCCGAGAGCGAGCTGGGCGCTGGCCTCACCAATCTCGAATACGCGCCGCTCTCCGAGATCATGGGCCGCTCGCCGGTCGCCTCGGAAATCTTCAACTGCAGCGCCCCCGACACCGGCAACATGGAGGTGCTGGAGCGCTACGGGACCAAAGCCCAGAAGCAGCAATGGCTCGAGCCCTTGCTGAGGGGCGAGATCCGCTCGGCCTTCGCCATGACCGAGCCCGCCGTCGCCTCCTCGGACGCGACCAACATCGCCACCTCGATCACCCGCGACGGCGATGCTTACGTGATCAGCGGCCGCAAATGGTGGACCTCGGGGGCCGGCGATCCGCGCTGCCGCATCTTGATCGTGATGGGCCAGACCGACCCCGAGAATCCGAGCGTCCATAAGCGGCAATCGATGATCCTCTGCCCCCTCCCCCATCCGGGCGTGACCATCATCCGCCCCTTGACGATCTTCGGCTTCGACGATGCCCCGCACGGCCATATGGAGGTCGAGTTCGATAATGTGCGGGTGCCCGCCTCGAACATGCTGCTCGGCGAGGGGCGCGGCTTCGAGATCGCGCAAGGGCGGCTCGGACCCGGACGCATCCATCACTGCATGCGCATCATCGGGGCGGCCGAGCGGGCGCTGGAGCGGCTCTGCCGGCGCCTGAAGGAGCGCGTCGCCTTCGGCGCCCCGATCGCCACGCAGACGGTGTGGCACGAGCGCATTGCCGAATCGCGCTGCCTGATCGACCAGGCGCGGCTCCTGACCTTGCACGCCGCCTATAAGATGGACACGGTCGGCAACAAGGAGGCGCGCGCCGAGATCGCCATGATCAAGGTGGTGGCCGGCAACATGGCCTGCCAGGTGATCGACTGGGCGATCCAGGGCTTCGGTGGGGGCGGCTTCACCGACCGGGTCATGGCGCGCGCCTATGCCTATGCGCGCACGGTGCGCATGGTCGACGGTCCCGACGAGGTGCATCGCAACCAGATCGCCAAGCTCGAGCTGCGCAAATACGGCGCCCAGGACGCGCATCGCAGCGGCGGCGATCCGACCGTGCGCACGATTTAGAGCGCGGACGTGCTTCACCCTTCCCCTTGTGGGAGAGGTGCGTCCAGCGCTCGCGTCACGAATGAAAGGCTCCAACGCAGAGGTTGGCAATGCAGACGACCGAGATCCTCTACGAGGTCGCCGACCATGTCGCGACCATTACGCTGAACCGTCCCGAGAAGCTCAACGCCTGGACGCACGTCATGGAGGCAGAGGTCCGGTCCGCCATGGAGAAGTCCGCGGCGGACGAGGCGGTGCGCGTGATCCTGGTGACCGGGGCCGGGCGCGGCTTCTGCGCCGGCGCCGATCTCGACAAGATGAAGGCCTCGCTCGAAAGCGGAAAGCGCGGCACCTTGGTGCAGCATCCGGCGGCGGCCGACGGCGCGGCCGGCATCGATGTCAACTACCGGCAGCGTTTCAGCTACCTGTTGCGCGTGCCGAAGCCGATCATCGCCGGCATCAACGGCCCGGTCGCCGGCATCGGCCTCTGCTTCGTGCTCTTCACCGATCTGCGCTACATCGCGCCTGCCGCCAAGGTGACGACCGCCTTCGCCAAGCGCGGCTTGATCGCCGAGCACGGCATGTCCTTCATGCTGCCGCGGCTTATCGGCCTGATGCCGGCGCTCGACCTCCTCTATTCGGCGCGCATCATCGACGGGAGGGAAGCCGCGCGGCTCGGCATCGCCAATCTGCTGGTCGGGGAGAACTTCGCCGAAGAGGTGCGCCGCCTCGCGCGCGACCTCGCATCCGGCTCCTCGCCGCGCTCGACGGCGGTGATCAAGCGCCAGGTCTATGACGACCTGTTCCGCAACCTCGCCGAATCCTGGAAGGTCGCCGACGAGGAGATGCAGGCCTCCTTCAAGAGCGAGGACTTCAAGGAGGGCGTCGCCCATTACTTCGAGAAGCGCCCGCCGCGCTTCACGGGGCGTTGAAGCGAGGGCTCCGGCGGACGCCGTCGCCCGAGCGCCGCGATCACCGCGTCGGCATGCGTGACGACCGAGACGTTCTGCAGCGCGAAATCGACGGACGCCTTTTGCCATTCGGCGTTCATGGTCGAGCAGCAATCCTGCGGCACGACGACGAAATATCCCTTATCCGCGGCCGTGCGGGCCGTGTGCTCGACCGACATGTTGGTCCATGCCCCCGTATTGATGATGATGTCGCGCCCGCCGCTCTTCAGGACGGTCTCGAGCCGCGTGCCCTCCCAGGCGCTCATGCGCATCTTCTCGACGACGAAGTCGCCGGGCTTCGGCTCGAGCCCGCCGACCGGAGCCGCGCCCCAGGTGCCGCGCAGCATGGCGTTGCCGTCGACGACGCCCTGGAACAGCGGGCAGTTGAGCGTGAGGCCGGGCGCGCCAGGCTCGACGATGAACCACACATGGATGACCATGACGCCGCGCGCCCGCGCGGCCGCCGCGAGGCGACCGACATTCTCGACCAGGCGCTGCTCGCGCGCATGCGCGGGCGCGCCCGAGGAGGCGAAGGCGCCGCCCTCGGAGACGACGTCGTTCTGGAGGTCCTGGACGATCAGCGCGCAGCGGCGCGGATCGAGCCGCAGGGCCTCGGGCTTGGCGGTCTCGGGCTTGGCAGTCTCAGGTTTGGCGGTTTTGGGCGCCGTCCGCGAACCGGCGGCGGACGAAGACGCAGGGGCGGCCGCCAGCATATAGGGTTCGAGACGCGGGCCGACCTTCGTCTTCACGCTGTAGACCGAGTGCGTCGCGGCGATGAAGAGGGTGTGGAAGTCCGGACCGCCCCAAGCCAGATTGGCGACGGGTTCGGGCACGCGGAGCTTGCCGATGAGATCGCCGGCGGGAGCGTAGACCCAGATGCCGCCCGGCGCCGTCACCCAGACATTGCCGCCAGCGTCGCATTTCATGCCGTCGGGCATGCCGGGTTCGGTCTCGGATCGGATCGCGGTCGCGAACATCCTTCCCTTCGACACCGAACCGTCGGGCGCGACCTCGAATACGCGGATCAGCGTTCTGCCGGTGTCGTTGACGTAGAGCAGCTTCTCGTCGGGCGAGAAGCACAGGCCGTTCGGCTGGTCGAACTCGCCGCGGTCGACCAGAAGCTGCGGGCCGCCTCCGCCCGGCGGTATCCGATAGACGCCCTGGAAGCCGAGCTGCCGCGGCCGTTCCACGCCGAAGACCGGCATGCGTCCATACCAGGGATCGGAGAAGTAGATCGAGCCGTCGGAACGCACGCAGACATCGTTCGGGCTGTTGAGCTCCAGCGTATCGTAATGCGACGCGAGGATGTCGCGGCGGCCATCCGGGCGCTCGCGCACGAGGCTCGATGTCGCGTGCTCGCAGACGATCAGGTTGAGGTCTGCGTCGTAGGTCATGCCGTTGCATTTGTTCGACGGCCGACGCATCTCGGTAACGCCGTGCCGCGAATCCCAACGCCGCCTCACATCGGCTGGCATGTCCGAGAACAGGAGATAGTGGTCGAGCGGATGCCAGATCGGCCCTTCCGTGAAGGTAAAGCCGGTGCCGAGCTGCACGACCGGCGCCGAGACGTCGATCAATTCCTCGAATTCGTGTCGGAGCGCCGTATGGGTCATCGTCTTCGATCCTCCCTGAGCGTGCCTTGATTGCTTTGCCGGCTGAGCGCCCATTCGATGCGGTTCTGCACCGCCATGAACAGGGTGGTGAGGGCGAGGTAGTAGATGCCGGCCGCGGACAGCGCCTCCATATAACGGAAATTCGACGAGGCGGCCTGGTCGGCGATCAGCAGCAGCTCGCGCACCCCGATCACCGAGACCAGCGCCGAGAGCTTCAGCATGCCGATGAACTGGTTGCCGATCGGCGGGATGATGATGCGAAAGGCCTGGGGCAGCACGATCAAACGCATGATCTGGCGTTCCCGCAGCCCGAGCGCCCGCGCGGCCTCGCGCTGCCCGAACCCGACCGCCCGAATGCCGGCGCGCATGATCTCGGCCATGTAGGCGCCCTCGTTCAACCCGAGCGCCAGCACGGCGCAAGCATAGCCCGGCAGCACGATGCCGAATGACGGCAGGACGTTGAAGGCGAAGACGATCTGCAGCAGCACGGGCGTGCCGCGGAACAGCCACAGATACAGCGTCACGGCCGCGCGGATCGGGGCGAGCCTAGCCTCCTGGGCCACGGCCAGCAGCAGGCCCACCGCCAGGCCGAGGATGAGGGAGGCGAGGCTGATCCAGAGCGTGTTGCCGGCGGCCGCGGCGTAATCGATGCTCAGCAAGTAGCGGAAGAACGTCGCCGGCTGGAACAGGGGCATGCGGCGGGTTCAGAATGCCGAGGCCTTGGCCGGCAGGCTCCACTTCTTCAAGAGCGAGGCATAGGTGCCGTCCTTGACGATCGACTGCATCGCCTGCTCGAGCCGCGCCTTCAGCGCGCCGGCGTCCTTGCGCAGGGCGATGCCCACCTTGGTGTCGGCGTCGAACGGCTCGCCCGCGAGCTCATAAGTGTCCGGGCTCTCGCTCATCATGGCCGCGATGGTGGCGGTCGAGTTCAGCGCGGCATCGACCCGCCCCTGGGAGAGGGCTAGGGCGACGTTGTTGCTGCCGGGCAGCGACAGCAAGTCGATCTCGGGCTTGCCCCTCGCCTTGCAATCCTCGCTCGCCCTCTTGGCGGAAGCCTCGAAGGCGGTGCTGACCGGCACGGCGACCTTGAAGCCGCATAGCGAGGCGCGGTCGGTCAGTCCCTTGGGATTGCCCTTCTGCACCACGAGTTGGTTGCCGACGATCACATAGGGGATGAAGTCCGCGACCTGCAGCCGCTCGGCGGTGACGTAGAGACCGCTCACGCCCACATCGATGCGATGGCCGAGCAAGGCGGGAATGACGCCCTTGAACTCCATCCCCATCATGTTGGAGGAAAGGTCGATGCGCTTGGCGAGAACCTCCATCAGGTCCACGTCGAAACCGGCAGGCTTGCCGTCGCGCATGAACTCGAACGGGGTGAAGGTGGGCGATGAGCCAAAGGTCAGCTTCCCGGGCTCGACGAGCTGCAGCTCGTCGGCCGAGGCGGCGACCGGCAAGGCGATGGCGGGCAACAGGAGCAAGGTGAGGGCGAGGGCGCGTCGGAACATCGGATCGTTTCCTTCTGAGTGGGGGTGTCAGGCGGCGCGATGGGTATGCGGGTTTTCCGGCCGCCGCAGGCCGAGATGGTCGCGCAGCGTCGGACCCTGGTAATCGGAACGGAACAGGCCTCGCCGCTGCAGCTCGGGAACCACGCCCGCGACGAAATCGTCGAGCCCGCCCGGGAGCGTGTGGAACTGCATCATGAAGCCGTCGCAGGCGCCCATGGCGAACCATTGCTCCATCACGTCGGCGATCTCGGTCGCCGTGCCCTTGATCGTCTTGCGGCCGCGCTCGTAGCGCAGATAGAGCTGCCGCAGGGTGGGGTTGTCCTCGCGGATCATCTTGATGATGCCGTCGAAGAAGGCCTTGTGGAAGTTCGCGCTCTTCGGCAGCCGGTCTTGGGGGATCGGCTCGTCGAGGGGCAGGTCCGACAGGTCCACCTCGAGGTCGGTGCCGAGGCGGAAGCGCCCGACATCGGGATGGATCATCTCCTGCAAGCGCCGTGCCTTCTCCTCCGCCTCGTCCTTGGTGCGGCCGATGACCACGGGCAGCCCGGCGAGGATCTTGAGCGTTTCGGCCTCGCGGCCGTATTTCGCCATGCGGCTCTTGAGATCGTCGTAGCCGGACTTGGCGCTTTGCGGGTTCGAGTCGCTGGCGAAGACGACCTCGGCGGTGCGGGCAGCGAGCTCACGCCCGGTGTCGGAAGCGCCGGCCTGGATGATCACCGGATGCCCCTGCGGGGTGCGGGCGATGTTGAGGGCGCCGTCCACCTTGAAGAACTTGCCTTCGTGGTGGACGACATGCATGCGCGCCGGATCGAAATACAGGCCGCGCTCGCGGTCGCGGATGAAGGCGTCGTCGTCCCATGTGTTCCACAATTCGCGCACGACATCGACGAACTCGCCGGCCCGTTCATAGCGCAGCGCATGCGGCGGCAAGGCCGCGTGGCCGAAATTGCGGGCCGCGTAGTCGTTGGCCGAGGTGACGACGTTCCAGGCCGCGCGCCCTTGCGTCACATGGTCGAGCGAGGCGAACTGACGGGCGACGTTGTAGGGCTCGGAGAAGCTGGTCGACACGGTCCCCCCGAGCCCGATGCGCATCGTCGAGCCGGCGAGCGCCGTCAGCAAGGTCACCGGCTCCAGCGCGTTCATGTACATCGGGAAGCGGCTCCAGGCGTGCAGGTTCTCGGTGCGCGCCGCGGGCGTGTCGGCGACGAAGAACAGGTCGAACTTGCCGCGTTCCGCGAGCTCCGCGAGGCTGCGGAAATGCGCGATGTCGGTCGAGGCCGCGGCGTTGGTCTCGGGGTGCAGCCACGAGGCCGGGTGGGAGCCCGTCGCCTGGTCGATGAGCAGAGCCAGGGACATCATCCGCCGCTCGGTCACGCAATCCTCCCTTGGTCGGCGGTCCGTCGGGCGGCCGCCGGATAGGTTCGTCATTTGTTTTCACGAGCGCGATTTCAATACTCGGTTTTCCGCTCGCGCGGAAGGTGGTCGCGGCGCGGTCGGACGAAGAGCAGGCGCCCAGCTCTCCCCTTGTGGGACAGAGCCTGCCCCCGCGAAGGCGGGGGTCGGACGCGCGCGCTTACGGGCGAGCCGGGAGAGGTGAGGCGCCGGCGCTCGAAACCGCCTCAAGCGGCATCGCGCGACGCTCTCTTCGATTTCTGCTTCCTGACAAGCCACAGGAAACGGATGAAGTCGACCGTGTAGCGCTTGCCCAGGCGCCGTGGCTCGAGTGCGACGCGCCACAGCCATTCGAGCCGCGCGCGCTGGATGAAGCGGGGGGCCCTGGGTACGGTGTCGGTGAGATAGTCGAAGAGCGCGCCGATCCCCATCGCGATCGGCACGCCGAGCCTGCCGGCATTCTCCGCGAGCCATTCTTCCTGGCGTGGATTTCCGAGCGCCACCAGCAGGATATCGGGGCGCGCAGCGCGGATGCTCGCCAAGAGGCGCGAGGCATCGCGTGCGCCCTCATAGCCGTCGCGCGTGCCGCAAATCGCCGCGCCGAAGCGTTGCGTGAGAATTGCGCCGGCCTTCTCGGCAACGCCGGGCAGGGCGCCGAACAGGAAGATCCGCGTATCCTTCGGCACGGCGGCGAGGAGCGCGGGAGTAAGATCGGACCCGTTGACATTGTCGGGAAAGGGCTCGCCATCGAGAATTCTCGAGGCGATGTCGAGCCCGATGCCATCGTTGAGCACCAGGAAGCCGTCGAGAAGCTTCGCCCCATCGGGTCTGCCGGCGAGGATCGTCAACAGATTGGCGTTGGCGAAGGCGACCCGTATCGTCTCCCGGCGGCGGAGCCTATGCATGAGAAAGGCGATCGCCTCGTCGCGGCTGCAGAGCGCGACCTTGACGCCCAGAATATCGCGCGTGGGAAAGGGTGGGATCATGGCGTCGTCCCACGGCTTAGCGGGAACGAATTAATGTTTCTCTGCTTCGTTGGTACATTCGGACTGATATCAAAAAGCGCTTGCGCTCATTGACGCGAACCCCAATATGCTTGCATGAACAGCAAGCAACGCAAGACCCTCGCGGCGATCTTCACTGATCCGGTGTCGCCAGCGATCGAATGGAAGGCTGTCGAGGGTCTGCTGATTGCAGTGGGATGCCGGGTAGTTGAAGGTTCGGGATCGCGTGTGCGCTTCATCCATGGCAGCGAGGCCGAGACCTTTCATCGCCCGCATCCTGTCAAGGAAGCCAAGCGCTATCAGATCAGGGCAGCCCGTGCATTTCTTGACCGGATCGGAGTGAAACCATGAGCACGATGTCCTACAAGGGCTATATGGCCCGCGTTGAATTCGACGACGACGACGGCATCTTCTTCGGCCGAATCGCCGGCATCCGGGATGGAGTAGGCTTCCACTCCGATAGTGTGGCAGGCCTAAGGGCGGCCTTTCGTGAGGCGGTCGACGATTACATCGAGATGTGCGCCAAGATCGGCAAGGATCCTCAGAAGCCATATTCCGGGAAGATGATGTTTCGGGTCGATCCGGAGGTTCATGCCCGCGCGGCTCGAGCGGCCGAACTCGCCGGCAAGAGCCTCAATCAATGGGCGGAAGAGGCGCTGCGCCGTGCCGCCGAGGCTGCGTAGCGCCCGTCAGGAATCCGCGGCGAGTTCGCGGCGGCATTGTCGATTTGCTTGATCATGCGCCGCTGATGGACGGGCAACTACGGCCATGTCGGCGCGACCCTCGCCGACGCCGTCTTGCTGGCAAACAACAACTATGAACGGAACGTCCGGCACCGCATCGCGCGCATCCGGCAGACTCGCATCCGGCGGTAGTGGGTCAGTCTGAAATCTTGTCTCGCAGCCAAGGTAACATGCGCCGGGCATCTAGCTCGGCATCCGCTGCCGTCTCATAGATACCGGACCAGTGAGTTACGGCCCAATGGGCGCCGGTATATTCGTCGCCCTCCTGTCGCGTCCATTCGGTAAACCGATACGTGCCGTTCGGTTGCAATTCGACCGTCATTACCCGCTTATCGTCGGCGCTCGCTATTCGCGGCGTGCAGGACGAGGACATCTTAGGCTGCCCGCTTCTTATACGGCCCGCGCTTGCCGGACTTCGGCTCGACCGCCTACCAAAGCGCGACGATATCCGAAACCTCCCAAAGCTTCGTCGTGATGCCAGCCGCCATCGCGGGAGTAACGCGAAGCGCTTGGTGAATGCGCCCCAAGACGGCATGGCTAAGATGATGCTTGACGCCAAGGTGTCAAGGCCCCCAAATTTCAGACTGACCCACTACCTCACGCGATCGCTTCTTGACCTTGCGCGCCGCCTCGGCTAACTTGCCGCGCAATCGCTTGGGAGACTTGCGACATGTTCGGTTTGATTCTCGTAAGGTGGCGCTGGTAACGGACGGTCCTCGACGACCGGCCCGAGAGCCAGCGCGTGACAGGCCCCCGAGTGGGCCTTTTTTATTGCCGAAATTCGGCCGCCACGGTGGCCATTGGAGCATTTTCGAGCAAAGTGGATGCCGGTTTGCGTGAAGAAAATGCGACAAAACAAGAGACTAGGTCTGAACGACGGAGAAGGGCCATGCAAGACGAGATGACAGGCGCCGAGATGGTGGTGCGGGCGCTGAAGGACCAGGGGGTGGAGCATCTCTTCGGCTATCCGGGCGGAGCCGTGCTGCCGATCTACGACGCGCTTTTCCATCAGGAGGGCCTGCGCCACATCCTGGTCCGTCATGAGCAAGGAGCAGCCCATGCGGCCGAGGGCTATGCGCGTTCGACCGGCAAGGTCGGCTGCCTCCTCGTCACCTCCGGCCCCGGCGCCACCAACGCCGTGACGGGTCTCACCGACGCCCTCATGGATTCGATCCCGATCGTGTGCATCACCGGCCAGGTGCCGACCCATCTCATCGGCTCCGACGCCTTCCAGGAATGCGACACGGTCGGCATCACCCGCCACTGCACCAAGCACAATTATCTGGTGAAGAGCGTCGCCGAGCTGCCGCGCATCCTGCACGAGGCCTTTCTGGTGGCGCGCACCGGGCGGCCCGGGCCGGTGGTGGTCGATATCCCCAAGGACATCCAGTTCGCCAGGGGAACCTATTCCCGTCCGCGCGACAACCAGCACAAGACCTATCGCCCGCGGATCAAGGGCGACCCCGCCAAGATCATGGCCGCGATCGAGCTGATGGCCGGCGCCAGGAAGCCCGTCTTCTATACGGGGGGCGGCGTCGTCAATTCCGGCCCGCGGGCCTCGGCGCTGCTGCGCGACCTCGCCCATCTCACGGGCTTTCCGGTGACCTCGACCTTGATGGGGCTCGGCGCCTATCCGGCCTCCGACAAGCAATGGCTCGGCATGCTGGGCATGCACGGCTCCTACGAGGCGAACCTCGCCATGCATGATTGCGACGTGATGATCTGCGTCGGCGCCCGCTTCGACGACCGCATCACCGGCCGCCTCGACGCCTTCTCGCCGCATTCGCGCAAGATCCATATCGACATCGACCCCTCCTCGATCAACAAGAACGTCAAGGTCGAGATCGGCATCATCGGCGACTGCGCCCATGTGCTGGAAGACATGGTGCGGCTGTGGCGCGAGAAGGCGCAACGCCCGGATAAGGGCAGGCTCGCAGCCTGGTGGCGCGCCATCGATGGCTGGCGCGCCAAGAAGAGCTTCAGCTACCGGCCTTCGAAGGACATCATCAAGCCGCAATACGCGCTGGAGCGGCTCTATGCCGCCGTCAAGGACCGTGACCACTACATCACGACCGAGGTCGGCCAGCATCAGATGTGGGCGGCGCAGTTCTTCCATTTCCAGGAGCCGAACCGCTGGATGACCTCCGGCGGTCTCGGCACCATGGGCTACGGCCTGCCGGCCGCCATCGGCGTGCAGGTCGCCCATCCGCAATCGCTGGTCATCGACATCGCCGGCGAAGCCTCGATCCTCATGAACATGCAGGAGATGTCGACGGCGATCCAGCACCGGGCGCCGGTGAAGGTCTTCATCCTCAACAATGAATATATGGGGATGGTGCGCCAATGGCAGGAGCTGCTGCATGGCGGCCGTTACGCCGAGAGCTACACGGCGGCGCTGCCCGATTTCGTCAAGCTCGCCGAGGCTTATGGGGCTCACGGCATACGCTGCTCGGAGCCGGCGGAGATCGATGACGCCATCGCCGAGATGATCGCGACGCCGAAACCGGTGATCTTCGATTGCGTGGTGTCGAAGGAAGAGAATTGCTTCCCGATGATCCCCTCCGGCAAGGCGCATAACGAGATGCTGCTCGGCGAGGCCGCGCAGGATATCGGCAGCGTCATCGATGAAAAGGGCAAGGCGCTGGTTTGAGCGAGGGCCCCGCTTGAGAAATACCGCGATGATCCACGCGCAAGCGGCGCTCGACTTCGCACTTGCGGCCTGAACCCCGTCGAACTCGTGAAGAATGAGCCCATGGAACCCTCGAGCACATCCCACTACCCCAGCGCGCCCAAGGCGGAACCCGAGGCGCGCCACACGCTCGCCGTCACCGTCGACAACGAGCCCGGCGTCTTGGCCCGCATCGCCGGCATGTTCTCGGGCCGCGGCTACAACATCGAAAGCCTCACAGTGTCGGAGACGGAGCATGCGGCCCATGTCTCGCGCATCACCATCGTGACCTCGGGTACCGCCCATGTGATCGAGCAGATCAAGAGCCAGCTCGAGCGGCTCGTTCCCGTGCACGGCGTCCGCGACCTCACCGTCGAGGGCGAGGCGATCGAGCGCGAGCTGGCCCTCGTCAAGGTCGCCGGCAAGGGCGAGCACCGGGTCGAGGCGCTGCGGCTGGCTTCGGCATTCGGGGCACGCACGCTCGACGCGACGCTCACCTCCTTCGTCTTCGAGCTGACCGGCTCGAGCGACGAGATCGAGCGTTTCATCGCCATGATGGCGGTGGTCGGCCTCGTCGAGGTGTCGCGCACCGGCGTTGCGGCCATGAGCCGGGGGCCCGAAGGGATGTGATGGTGCAAATGCTGTGACGGTGCCTGCGATGTCGCCCGCCATCCTCTCGGCCGCCGCCATGTTCGGTTTCGTCACCTCGATCACGCCCGGACCGAACAACATGATGCTGCTCGCATCCGGGCTGAACTTCGGGGTGCGGCGCACCGTCCCGCATATGCTCGGCGTCTCGATCGGCTATGTGGTGCTGATGCTCGCCGTCGGTTTCGGTCTCGGCGAGGCCGTCGGCGCCGTGCCGGGCGCATTCCTGGCGCTGAAGATCGCCGGCGGCGCCTATATGCTGTGGCTTGCCTGGCAGATCGCGCGCTCCGCCCCGCCTCGCGGCGTCGAATCGGAGCATGGACTGGCTTCGCCCGCGGCATCGCCGGGGCGCCGGCCGATGAGCTTCCTCGGGGCAGTCGCCTTCCAATGGGTCAATCCCAAGGCCTGGGTGATCGTGGTGACCGCCGCCGCGACCTATGTGGCGCCGGACGAGTTCACCCGCGACTTGCTGCTCGTCACCCTCGTCTGCGGCCTCATCAATTTGCCCTCCATCGGCGTCTGGGCTCTGTTCGGTGCGAGCTTGCGCCGCTTTCTCGCCGATCCGGTGTGGTTGCGGCGCTTCAACGTCGCCATGGCGGCGCTCCTCGTCGCTTCGCTCTGGCCGCTCTTCGCCGCCGCGATATAGGCCGATAGCCGCAAAGGGACGAGGCAGGAACGCGGCCCGGCGCGGAAGGCCTGGCGCGGACCGGCGCCCCGCACGCCTTCAGACAGGTCTTGTTCAGACAGATCTTGTTCAGACAGGTCTTGGGTGAAGCGGCTCGCCGAGCGCGCATTCGAGGGCATCGCGGTCCCAGGCCCCGAGCTCGGCTGCCGCCTCGTAGGTCGTCTCGAGGAAGCGGATCAACGCATGCTGCGGGTCGCCGGCGGCGCGAACGGCCTCGTAAGGCAGCAAGAACTCGCCGAGCTCGTCATGAAAGAAGGCGCCATCGGGCTCGACCTGGGCTTGCGCGAAGCCCACGGGGGCCGGGTATGCGTATGAGTAGAAGGCCGGATAGTCGATGATGCCGCCCCCGCCCGGCCAGAACCCCGCCGAGGAGACCTCATGGCTGTAGGCTTCGCGGGTCACGGCGTCGGGAAGAGCCGGAATGCCCCCTCGATGCCGCGGAGCCCTGCGCCCGGAAAAGCGGGTTGTGGCGAGATCGAAGCTTCCCCAGAACAAATGCACCGGGCTCGCCTTGCCGAGAAATCCGGTCCGAAAGAGGCTGAGCACGCGATTGCTTGCCAGGAGGGCTCCGAGGAATCGCTCCACGGCTCGCGCATCGTAGGGGCGCGCTTCGCGATCGTCGGCGAACGGGATCGGTTCGGCCACCTCGTTGGGCCTGCCGTCGAGCTTCGGCGTGCCGCCGAGAAAGCCGATGAGCGCGAGAAAGCGCTCATGGAATTCGGCCACCGACATGGGCTCGAGGCGAAAGCTCGCGGACCGTCCATCTCCGGCTGCGCCGCGGATATGGTGGCCGGAAAGGTCGATCGTGACCTCGATTCCGCCCGGACCATCGGGAATGAGGCCCGTGCTCAGGCCTTGCGCGCCGACATAGAGTGTAGCGTGCCATGAGTGGTTCAGCCACGGCGTATGCGCGAGCCTGTACTTGCCCACGATCTGGCTGTAGAGATGGAGGGCCTCGCATGTCTCGCGCCAAGGCTCGTAAGGGATGTCAGGCCACATTGCGCTGCCCTCGATATCGGCCGCCAGCCCGGTGTATACTATCAGAGAGTAATAAGGCCGTCCTTTCCGGGAACGCTTCAGTCGTAGCGAGCACCGAGGAAATAGGTCACCATCGTGCCTTTGCCCTTGAGCTCGACGGGACCGCGTAGTTCGCAACGGAATGTGCTCTTTACTCGCTGATAGGTGGCCTCTGATATTTGAATTCGATCGGGCAACCCGGACGATTCAAGGCGGCTCGCCGTGTTCACCGTATCGCCCCAGACATCATAAATGAATCGGTGCTGGCCGATGATGCCTGCAATCACATCTCCCGAATGAATGCCGATGCGGACCTTGAGAGTTTCGCCGAATCCTGCCCCGATCTTGCTGACCGCTTGTATCATGCCGAGCGCCATGTCGGAGACCGCGAGTGCATGATCGGGTTGCTCCTCCGGCAGGCCGCCGGCCACCATATAAGAATCGCCGATGGTTTTGATCTTTTCGAGCCCAAGCTCTTTCGCCAAGGCATCGAATGCCGAGAACAGGTGGTTAAGGATCTCGATGATTCGCCCAGGTGAAGATCTGGCCGCAAGGCCAGTGAATCCGACGAGATCCGAAAACAGGATGGTGGCTTCAGGAAAGCGGTCGGCTATCACGACCTCACCTTGACGGATGCGCTCTACGATGGTCGCAGGCAGGATGTTTAGGAGCAGCGCGTCGGATTTGCTCTTCTCCACCTGCAGTTGGTCTAGAAAAGCTTGCTCGCGATCGCGCAGCCGCTTTCTCTCCAAGGCCGCGTCGATGCGCGCGCCCAGCAGCACCGGATCGAATGGTTTCGGCAGGTAGTCTTCGGCCCCTGCCTCGATGCAGCGCACTATGCTGTCGATCTCGTCGAGCGCCGAGATCATAATCACCGGAATATGACGGACGACAGGATCGGCCTTGAGCCGGAGCAGGACCTCGAAGCCGTTCATGTCCGGCATCATCAGATCGAGCAGGACCATATCGAATGCCCCTGTCGCCAGAAACTCCAGCGCCGATCTTCCACTATCCGCTACCTCGACGAAATGGCCGTTGCGAGTGAGCCTGCGCGACAGGAGCTCGCGATTGGCGGCCATGTCGTCGACCACAAGGATGCGGCTCGAAATGCCCTGATCGCGTCGATGCGTCGGCGCGATGGGCTGTATCGACTGCATGATCTGCCCGACTAGATCACGCGAAGGCGTCCCGGCGAGCGGGAACATGTCCGGCGATCGCGGCGCCGCGGCGTCGGTCAGGCTGACTAACTTGTCGACCTGGCCGAGCAATTGCTGGGCGGCGGCGAGCAGCTTTCCGACATCGGCGATCAACTGTGTACGGTCGGTATCGCGCACCTCATCCATTATCAATTCGCTATAGCCTTTGACGGCGTTTAGCGGCGTCCGCAAATCGTGCCGCAGCTTGGCTTTGAATTCGGTGAGATCGGCCTCGTTGCCGAATGAGGCCGGCAGGGCGAGGCCGACCAGTCGGTCAAGCTGGTCTTGGAGCAGCAGGCCCGCCGAGTGGATCCGATCCAGGTCCGATGCGAGCGGGTCCTCGCCTCGGCGAGCATCCTCGAGCAGGATTTCGGTTAGGCCGATAATAGTCGCGATCGGAGCCCCAAATTCCTGTCGCACGAAGGCGGCCAGCGCACGTTCAAGTCGTTTTTCGGGCTCGGTCGTCACGGCGGCCATGACGCTCTATCCTCCCGGCTGAGGCGGTCGCGCGAGGAGGGCGTCGATCTTCTCGAGCAGGCGCGGCATTTCGATCGGCTTGGTGTCGTAGTCGTCGCACCCAGCGCCGAGCGCCTTCTCGCGATCGCCGGACATGGCGTGTGCTGTCAGCGCGATGATGGGAATATGCCGGGTTGTCTCGGCGGCCTTGATGCGTCGCGTCGCCTCCCATCCGTCGATGACCGGCAGGCTCATATCCATTAAGATCAGATTGGGTCGCTCGCCCTCCGCCATGGCCACGGCCTGTCCGCCATCAATTGCCATGACGATCTCGAAGCCCCTGCGGACGAGGCGACGCGAGAGCATGTCGCGGTTCATCTCGTTGTCCTCGACCAGCAATATCTTCGCCATCGCTCACCACCAACATCGTCACGAACAAAATCACGTCTCGATATCGGCCACGTCGCGTACGGTCCGCCGGCCTATCGCCTCGCTGATCGCTGCGGCTATATCTCCGTGTATCGAATCGCTCTTTTCGATGACGCTTCGAGCCTGACTAGAAAGAAGGCTGAGTTCCGCCGCCGTCAATTGTTTGGCCGTGATGACGACCACTGGAACATGGCGCCAGTCGGCACGGGTGTTGAAGGTGTCCAGGAACTCGAAGCCATCCATCTCAGGCATCATCAGGTCGAGAAGGATGAGCGCGGGTGGGGGGTTTTCGGCCAGCCAGGCTAGCGCCAGGCGCCCGTTTATGGCCTCGGCGACCGTCAGCCCCATTTTCTCGACCGTGTGACGGACCGTCTCGCGTGTCGCCGCGTCGTCCTCGACGACCAGGACCGGGCCATCGCGAGACAAAAGCCGGCGCAACAGCGAGGTGAGCTCGGCACGGTCGATAGGTTTGGTCATCACTTCAGCCGCTCCGAGCGACAGGCCGATGCCGCGATCCGGTGCCACCGTAACCATGACGACCGGGATGTCGCAGAGCTCGGTATCGGCCTTAAGCGCGCTTAGCACGGCCCAGCCATCCGTCTTCGGCATCAGCACATCGAGCGTGATGGCGTCCGGACGAAGCTTGCGCGCCAGCTCCAGCGCCTCGTCGCCGCCGCGCGCCTGAATGGTACGGTAACCTTCACGTCGCAGATTGGCGGTCAGGAGATCGCGAGCCGCCGCATCGTCATCGACGACCAGCACCATCATGGCTGCGCCTGCCGCCTCGTCCGGAGCGCCCGGCGATGCCTCGAAAGCGATCTCTGCCGGCATCGCCTGCTTCGGCTCGGGCGGTAAGTCCGGCAGAGCGATGGTGAAGGTAGAGCCCTTTCCGACTTCGCTTGCGACCGTGATGTCGCCGCCGAGCATCCGGCAGAAATGCCGTGTGATGGCCAGGCCGAGGCCGGTTCCACCGAATTTCTTTGTCGTCGACGCGTCGGCTTGGCTGAAGGCCTGGAAGAGCCGGCCGAGCTGTTCGGGAGTCATGCCGATCCCGGTGTCGGAGATGCTCAGCTTGACCATCGGGCAGTCTGCCTGGAAGCGCTCAACAGCGAGAGTGAGCTTGCCGTCATGGGTGAATTTGCTGGCGTTGCTAAGCACGTTGAGAAGGCTCTGCTTCAACTTGGTGCGGTCCGTCAGCATGCTGCCGATCTCCGCCGGCAGGTTGAGTTCGAGGCTATTGCCGTTCTTGGCCGCCAGGGGCGCGATGATGGACTTGACCTCGTCGAGGAGGGACGCGATGTCGACCGTCTCGATGTACACCTCCATCTTGCCGGCCTCGACCTTCGAGAGGTCCAGGATGTCGTTGATCAGGCCGAGGAGATGACGGCCGGCGCGCTCGATCTTCTTGAGATCTGGAACTAGCTCCTCCTGACCCGAGTCGGCGGCATCCTCCTGCAGGATCTCGCTATAGCCGATGATGGCGTTGAGGGGGGTGCGCAATTCATGGCTCATATTGGCCAGGAATTGGCTCTTGGTGCGATTGGCCACCTCGGACTGTTCACGCGCCTGCTCAAGCTCGAGATTGCGTTGCCTGAGCTCGGTGATGTCGGAATAGACAGCGACCGTGCCGCCGCCCTGGATGCGACGCTCACTGATACGGATATAGCGGCCACCATAATTGTATTCGGCGAAGCCACCCGAATGCGCCCGTCGCGCCATTCGCTCGGCGATCCAGTCCTGCGGGCTCTGACTACCCAGATCGACGAGGGAGCGCGCGACTACCGCCCGCAGCACCTCGCCGAAGGTCGTGCCTGGCTTGATGATGTCGGCGAGGCCGGGATAGATGGCACTGAACTGCTCGTTGAACAGGACGATCCGGTCCTCGGCATCGTAGAGCACGAAGCCCTCGGAAATTGTAGCGATCGCCGCCGCTATGGTCTTGCGCTGCTTCTCGGCCTCGGCGGCGAAACGGTCGCGTTCCTTGAGACTGTCGCGGAAAAGCCCGAGGGTGCGTGCCATGGCGCCGATCTCGTCGGGGCCGGCGGGCGGAATCGGCACCGACAGATTACCGGCACTCAGGCCGTCAATGGCGCCGACAAGGTGCCGAAGCGGAGTCGCGATCGATCGCAGGATCACAAAGGTCAGCAGCATGCCGGCCGCGACGGTCGCGAGGTCGGCGATCAATGTCCAGTGCGTCGCTGAGGTCACGTCGTCGACGATCCGTTCCCGCTCGGCCGTGAGCTCGCCTCGCAACTCGTCGATCAGCGAGATGAGCAAGTCGTCGACCTTGACGCTGTGGTCGCGGGCCTGGGCCAGGAGCGAGTTGCCGATGACGCGCTGGTCGTTCGTGTATTTGTCCACGGCATCATTGGCGGATTTCTCGAATTCGCCGCGCTCGGCCCGGACCGCCGCCACCAGCGTGGGCTTGCGCAGCGCAAGCTGGTCCAGATATCCGTCCATGCGGCCGCGTGCCGCCGCGGCGTTCCTCTCCGACACCGTGAGCAGGCTGACGGCGAGATCGGTCAGCCAGTAGCGCATCTCTCCGAAGGCGATACGGGCATCGTTGGCGGATTCGATGACGCCGCTCAGCTCAGTCTCGGTCGCCACCGCGGCCGAATTGTCAGCGAGCTTGCGCGTTAGATAGACATTCGTCGCGACCAGCATGCACAAGAGCACGCCCGACAAAATGACAAGCCGGGCGCGGATGGTGAGACGAGACATCATTGTCGAAATTTCGCGACTTGGGCTACGCCGCTGCCACCGCTGCTCTGGCAGTCGGAACCCAATCGCTGTGGGGCCTTAAGGCGCGACATCGCAGGACCAACTATTTGAATAGAGTGACGCTGATGACCGCGCCCAGATCGCCTTCCTTACCCCCCTCCTTGGGATAGCCCGTTATATCCGTCTCCCCTTTCGGCGAGCCGTGACAACTCAGGCATGAGGCTGCATAATATTCGGGCATCATCATTCGGAAGGCCCGCCTGCCCTTGACGTCTGCAACGGCCGCGAACGACTGGCCGCGCGGCCAGTCCGCCTGCAGCAATTTGCTCCGGATGACATCGGCTTCCCACTCATCGGGGCGGGCTTTGCGGTTGCGCACCAAATATTCCGGGGCCGTTACCTTGATTTGAGCTACATCCTTCTCGTGGCTCTCGAAGGCTTCGTTGACGAGCCGCGCAAATACCGCCGGTATGAAAGCCTTGAAGCCGACACCCTTCACGTTGATGGTCGCCTGGTTGGCGTCGGTGGCCTCAGCTATCGCGTCCATCTGGGCACGCAATAGCCTGCCATGCCGCGATGCCGGATTGATGCTGGCGAGGTCCGTCCCGGTGGTTGTCTTGTAGATCTCGACAGCCTGTTGCAGCACAACTTGGCCGCTGAGGCCTTTATCACCGAGATTCGGATCGTTGATACGGTTCTGATTGCTGGAGATCACTTGCCGCGCGGCACGGAGCATGTCCGCCAAGCTCTTGGCGATGACTGCATCATCATCATCTGGACCGGCGCGAAGAGGCACAGCCGACAGGATCAGCGCAACCCCGAACAATATGCCGACCATCGATTGAACAAGCAGGCCCACTCGCCTGGTCCGTTCGCTCATTTCGATTTCTCCATTGCCCCAATCGCTATCTGTAGCATCAGACCGCCACAAAAAACATAGCATCAAAAGTTGTCGAGTTCCCCGTAGCGAGCCGAACGGCCGGAATCGACCCAAAGCGGCCGTTCAACGTGAATAGCTGATAGGCAAACCCAGGGGTGGCTTGATTCGGCGCCCCCCTGAAGGCAACGAGCCAATCGGCCTCATGGCTGAACACCCAATTTCGGCGTGATCCAGCACAACTCGATGCAGTTGTTTTCCGCCAAACTTCCGATGAGTTAAATAAAAGCCGGTGAAGCCGCTCACACCTTGTTGGTAAACCAGATCGTTGGAGCGCCAACTACTCCGGCGTTCTTCATAGCCTTTTTCAATTCCTCGCTTTTGACGAAGGTTTGCGCGGCCTCGAGCGTGGCGAAATTATGAGTTACGGTGATGTCGTTGGGGTTGTCGGCCGCTTGGTATACGGCTTGGGCCGTTACGCCCTTCGCCTTTTGAATCGGGGCGAAATCGTCATAGACTTTTCGCCAAGCTTTGTAATCGGAGACCGCGTGTCTTACGAACATCATCGTCATCTGGCATTCCTCCCAAACTTTTTTACCTGGTACCCTCGCCAGAGGATCCGCGAAGGGGGCGTGAGAGTATCCGTGTTTAACCCAGGCGGCAAATGAGCGCGCATTGCTCGTCTTTTGAGTAGCGAAATTGCCGACCTTGGCGGCCGACGCGGAAACTTACCGGCCTGGCACGGCGTCGAAACGCGGAAGGTCCGCAGTCCACCAAAGCGGTCGTTCGGCGGGCCGCGCGAAATAACGCGAGTTGACCTAAGGCGGGCTTCCCGGTGACGAAGTCACCGACCAGCTTGAGCGAGCGCTAGGCTCAGATTGAGGAAAACCTGTGCCTCTCCCCCTTCCTTCATGCTACGTCTGGAACGCAACGGGAGGGGCGCGATGAGCGAGACGCGGAAAATCGCGGCGATCCTGGCCGCCGACGTGGTCGGATACAGCCGGCTTACCGGCGCGGACGAGGATCGCACGTTGGCGCGGCTGCGGGCGCTGCGCAGCGACTTGATCGATCCGACTGTCGCCGTGCACAAGGGGCGCGTGGTGAAACGCACAGGCGACGGGGCTCTCGTCGAGTTCCGCAGCGTGGTCGACGCCGTTCGCTGCGCCATCGAAGTTCAGAACGGCATGGTCGAGCGTAATGCGGGCTTGCCACCGGAGCGCCGCATCGAGTTCCGCGTCGGCATCCATCTGGGCGACGTTGTCGAGGAGAGCGACGGCGATCTGATGGGCGACGGCGTCAATATCGCCGCGCGTCTCGAAAGCATTTGCGAGCCTGGCAGTATCTGTCTCTCCGAGCAAGCGTATTGGCAGGTCAAGGCAAGGCTCGATCTCACGATCAACGATCGCGGCGCGGTGCAACTCAAGAACATCGCCGATCCGGTCCGAGTTTATTCGCTGCAAGTCGGCGTCCCCGCTCAGGTGAAGTCCGCGGCGCCAGCGGACCCCGCCGGGATGGAAAAGCCTTCGATGCGGCTCGCCCTGCCCGACAAGCCTTCAATTGCCGTGTTGCCGTTCCAGAACATGAGCGGCGACCCGGAGCAGGAATATTTCGCCGACGGGATGGTCGAGGAAATCATCACCGGGCTGTCGCGGATCAAATGGCTGTTCGTGATCGCGCGCAATTCGAGCTTCGTCTACAAAGGTAAGGCTGTGGACGTGCGGCAGGTGGGACGTGAGCTCGGCGTGCGCTACGTTCTGGAGGGGGGCGTGCGCAAGGCCGGTGCCCAGGTCCGTATCACTGCCCAACTTCTCGAAGCCGAAACCGGGGCGCATCTGTGGGCCGACCGTTACGACGGCGCGCTGCAGGATGTTTTCGTTCTGCAGGACCAGATCACCGACAAAGTGGTCGGCATCGTCGAACCAAGCCTGCAGCGGTCGGAGATCGAACGCTCACGGCGAAAGCATCCCGAAAATCTCGACGCCTACGATCTCTATCTGCGCGCTGTTCCCCACATGGCAACTGTGATGCCCGCAGACGCCAGGATCGCAGCGGGGCTTCTGGAGGACGCGCTCAGGCTGGACCCGAACTACGCCGCCGCCCATGCGCTCCTCGCCTGGTGCCATGAGATTATCTTCACGCGCGCCGGGTTCGGCGAGGCCGACAAAATCGCTGGGGCCGGGCACGTGCGCGTTGTGATAGCGAGCGGCACCGATGACGCGACCGCGTTGGCTATTGCCGCGTTTGCGATCACCATGCTGGGCAAGGACCAAACAACCGCGTTGAGCGCCGTCGAGCGCGCCTTGTCGCTTAACGCCTCGTGCGCCACGGCGCTCTATTTCGGCGCGTATATCCACGCCATTAGCGGCAACCCTGCCACGGCAACCACCCACGCCGATCGCGCGCTGCGGCTCAGTCCATTCGACCCTTTCGCGTTCTTGGCTTATAGCGCGCTCGGAGTAGCGGCCGTGCAGGAGGCGCGCTACGACGAGGCGGCATCGCACTTTGGCAAGGCAGTGCAAGCCAATCCCCGCTTCAGCTTTCTTTATTTCGCCCAGGCCATCGCGCTGGCCCTAGCGGGACGCGTGGAGGAAGCACGGCCGATTGTGCTGCGATTGTTTGAGCTAGAACCAGGATTTCGGCTCCGCGTGATGTTCGAGGTCGGCGTGGTGCGGGCAGTCGCCGACAGGTTCGCAGAAGGCGCACGCATACTGGGGTTGCCCGAATAGCTTGGCGGCGGCGGAAAGTCCGCCGACAAGCTGGGCCGTCTGATCCAGGACGCCAAGCGGCGCTTCAACGTCGCCATGGCGGCGCTCTTCGTCGCTTCGCTCTGGCCGCTCCTCGCCGCCGTGATGTAAGTTAGAGCATTTTCCGGCGAAGCATGCCCCCGCGAAGGCGGGGGTGGCCTCCGGTTCGCCGCAGAAGATGCGGCAAAACAATCAGCTAGAGCCTCGGTTCGATTCAATCGGACCGGGAAAAGCTTTAGGCGCGAGCCGCTGCCGCGCCAGCGCTGACCAGGGAGGCGATCTCCGCCGAGGCGTAGCCGATCTCGGCCAGCACCTCCTCGGTGTGCTCGCCGAGCGCCGCCACATAGGGGGTCGCGGCAGCTCTGGCGGCCGACATCCGGAACGGCGGGTTGAGCGCAAGGAACGTGCCGCCGGCATCGCGTATCTCGGCGAAGGCGCCGCGATGCGCCAATTGCGGATCGGCCATCGCCTCCTTGACCGTGCGGTAAGGCGAGCACGGCACGCCGTGGCGATCGAAAATCGCCTGGACCTCTTGTCTGGTGCGCTCCTTCGACCAGCGCTCGAGCTCGTCGATCAACTCGCCCCAATTGGCGCGCCGGTCGGGGTATTTGGCAAAGCGCGTATCGGTCAGCCACTGAGGGTGGCCGGACGCGACCGCCAGGGCCTGAAACGTCCTCTCGCTCGCAATCGCCAGATTGACGTAGCCGTCCTTGGCCGCGATCGGGCCGAAGGCTGGTCGACGAGGCCGCGCCACCGCGAACTGCGCGGCCTGGATTTCATTCAAGGTCAGACTCAGCATGCTCTCGAGCATCGAGACGTCGATCAGCTGCCCCTGGCCGGTCATCTCGCGTTGATAGAGCGCCGCCATGATCGCGCCGAACGCATAGGTGCCGGTCAGCACATCGGCGATGAAGATGCCACAGTAGTCCGGCCGTCGCTCTTCGCCCTGGTGGGCCATATGCGCCAGATCGTAGCCCGAAGCCGCGTGGATTACCGGAGCATAGGCCGGCAATTCGGCCGAGGGCCCGGTGTGGCCATAGCCCGAGATGGCGCAGTAGATCAATTCGGGCCTGATTTCCTTGAGAGGGTCGTAATCAAGCCCGAAGCGGCGCATCACGCCCGGCCGGAAATTCTCGACCACGATATCGGCGGTGGCGACCAACCGCCGCGCGGCTTCGACCGCCCTCGGCGATTTCAAATCGAGCACCACGCTTTTCTTGCCGGCGTTGAGTTGTCCGAAGCTCGCGCTGGCGCCGTCGCGAAGCGGCGGCCGCGCGCGCATCATGTCGCCTTCGGGCGCCTCGATCTTGATCACCTCGGCACCCAGATCTGCCAGCAGGCGGCTGCAGTGGGGGCCGGCGATCGTGGTCGTGAAATCGAGCACGCGAAGACGATCCAGAGCGCCGGCCATCATTTTTCTCGCTGCTGAGCCGATGACGCAGGGTCGACGGCGCGAGCCACGGATGTCAAGTATCGCCGGGCGGGGTGGTGCTTAAGAGCCTCGCTCGAAAATCACGCGTCGCCCGTTGCCGGACAATTGCGAGGAGGCGGAGCCGGCGCTGATGCAACCGACCGCGGCCGGTTGCGAGGAACGAAGCAAAGCAATCCAGCCGTCATTGTGGATCGCTTCGCTGCGCTCGCGATGACGGAAATGCGCGGTCTTCGTGAATCTCGGGTCAGCCTCTAAGTTTGAATGTCCGCGGAGGGTGGGAAGCGCCCTTCAACATATCCGCCGCGCAGGTCGACGAACGGATCGACGGGATCGCGTTTCGCACAGTTACTTATGCGGCGCCCACCCCATTGAAATGTCGTCGTCGAGAGCAAGGTGCATAATCTTGATTTATGCATGCAGCTGCAGCCGCGAACCGAGCGCTATTCGCGGCCCAGTTGCTTGACCACCGCCGACCACAACCGCCAGACTTCGGGCGTGTCCTCGAGGGCGGTCTGGACCATGACGAGCTTCGAGATCGGGTCAATGCAGACGCGCTGGCCCAGGGCGCCCACGAGCGCGAATTGCCGCCGCGGCCCCGGAAGCAACCACAGCAGATAGCCATAGCCGAAATCCCGCATGGCCCTACCCGGCGCGAGATAGGCGTCGCTGGACCTAACGGTCGTCGCGTCGATCATCCATTGCGCCGGTATGATCTGCTTACCATCCCAGGCGCCGTCATGGGCGAGCAAGCGCCCGAGCCGCGCATAGTCGCGCAGCACGGCATTGAAGCCGAAATGCGCCACTTCGAAGCCCTGCGCATCCACCATCCATGTGGCGTCAGCTTCCGCGCCGATCGGCTCCCAGACTTTCCGGCGCAGGTAGTCGGACGCTGGCTGGTTGACAGTCGCGTGGAGTACCATGCCCAGCACGTCGGGTTCGATGCTGGCATAGTAAAATCGCGTGCCCGGCGGAGCGATCCGCTGATTGAACTGGATGATGCTCGCGATTGTGCCCTTAGGCGAGCCAAAGCCGAAGGCAGGGCCGAGCACCATGTCGCGCCAGAGGTGGTTGAGGTCGCGGCCGTCGTCCCTGTCCTCGCCGAAGTCGACGCCCGAGGACATATGCAGGAGATCGCGGATCGGCGTCTTGCCGTATTCGCTGCCTCTAAACCCCGGCACATAGGTTTCGGCCGTGTCATCGACGGATTTGATCGCGCCTTCGGAGACGGCGATGCCGATCAACAAGCCCATGATCGACTTGACCATGGATTGCGAGATCAGCCGATCGCGATCGGTTCGCGCATATTGATAGTGCTCGCTGAAAATCCGGTCATCCTTGGCGATCAGCAGCCCGGTGACGGGATTGCGCGAAAGATATTCCGCCAGGGATGATTGCCTGCCCTGATACGAATAGCGAATATCCGCCGTCGAGCGTTTGAAAGCCCATGGCGTGTCCGCGCGCTTGATCGACCGCGTCGGGAAGAATTGGTCGAGGTGGCTGAACGCGCCGACCCGATATTTCGGCTCAAAAGGGTTGCCTTGCAATCGAGCCAGCAAGGGGCTGGGGACAGGAAACCCATCTGCGGCGCCGTAGAGCTCGGCGTTTGGGCCCGAAGGCGAAAAGACGGGCTCCGCGCTCGTCTCTGCCGTCGCGGTATCGGCGACTGGTTGCCCGACGACGGAGCCGCAGGCTGTGATTGTGGCTAGCCCAGCCAAGGCTGTCCGACGGGAGACGAGCTGCCGCGCTCCGCTGGACATTCGGCTCCTCCTAGCGACTTGCGCGCCCGAAAACTGACGCTTGAAAAGGTGGATGCTTTGGCGACGCCGACGCTTAGCTCAATAGCCTGAGATATCGGGAGGGCCGACCCAAAGTGCACATTGTGCGTTCGCTGACGTGAACGAAATGGCCAGCAGCATCGTCGAAAGTAGCCGTCTCATATCACGCCTGCTTACCTCTGATCGCGCTCCCAGACTCGAGGAACTATCATGCCACAACGAAGGCGAATGTCAGTTCCTGAGCCTACCGCGCCCGTTCACTGTTGAATTTGGGAGCGCGAGCTGGGGGCTCGAGAGCCAAAATTCAAAGCGCGACCCTACATAAACCAGCGCCGGAGCCGTCCAGAATGAGCCAAGACCTTTGCCTCCTGCCGGCAACCTCGCTGCGTGACCTCATTGCCAGGCGCGAGGTCTCGCCGGTCGAGGTCACGCGCGGGGTGCTCGATCGAGCCGAGCGCCTGAACCCTGAGCTCAACTGCTTCATCACCATCTGTGGCGATGAGGCCTTGCGCGAGGCGAAGGCCGCCGAGCAGGCAATGCTAGGCGGGGATGAGCTCGGGCTGCTGCATGGCGTGCCCTTCAGCGTAAAGGATCTCGTCAACACCAAGGGCGTGCGCACCACCTTCGGCTCGCTCCTCCATGCCGATAACGTGCCCGCTGAGGATGCAGAGGCCGTCGCAAGGCTTCGCCGCGCGGGGGCGATCCTGATCGGGAAGACCACGACCCCGGAATTCGGGGCGAAGTGCCTGACCGACGCGCCGCTCTTCGGCCGCACCCGCAATGCCTGGAGCCCCGAGCGCACCAGCGGCGGCTCGAGCGGCGGTGCCGCCGTCGCGGTCGCCGCCGGCATCGCGCCGATCGCCGTCGCCACGGATGGCGGCGGATCGACGCGCATTCCCGCCGCCTGCAACGGCGTGGTGGGTCTCAAGCAGAGCAACGGCGTCATCCCCCACAGCCAGGCCGCCGACGCCTTCGGCAACTACACTTTCGTGACGCCGATGACCCGCACCGTGGCCGATACCGCGCTCATGCTGCAAGTCATGGCGGGCGCGGATGAGAGCGACCCGTGGTCGATCGGGCTGCCGGTTCCCGACTATATCGAGGCGGCCCGAGCCGAGGGCGACCTCGGCGGCCGGCGCATCCTCTATTGCGCGGCGCCGCCCGGCCGGCCGATCGCGGCCGACGTTGCGGCCGCATTCGAGCGCGCGCTTCGACGCTTGCGGGAATTGGGCGCCGAGCCGGAGGAGATGAATGGAGAGCGTTTCGATATCGAGCCCCTATGGCGCGTCATCAACCACACCACTTGGCGCGCGCGCTTCGGGCCCATGGCCGAACGTGACGCCGACAGGATGAGCCCATCGCTGCTGCGGCAGCTCGCTCTTGCCTCGCAGGTGAGCGGCGTCGACTATCAGGAAGCGATGTTTCGCCGCACGCTCCTGTTCCGGCACGTTCAGGCGCTGCTGCGCGAGCACGATTTCCTGGTGACGCCGACCTTGTCGCGCACCGCCCTGCCGATCGAGCAGGATCTCTTCGGCTCGATCAATATCGACGGGAAGGAATACGAGGATCTGCGCTCGAACTGGTTTCCCTGGACCATGCCGTTCAATTTGACCGGGCATCCGGCGATGAGCCTGCCCTGCGGCTTCGGCAAGGACGGATTGCCGATCGGGCTGCAGGTCGTCGGCCGCTTCAGGGCCGAGACGGATATCCTGCGCCTCGCCGCCCTCTTCGAGGCCTCGCAAGGCCTGCTGGCGCTGTGGCCGAACCTGGATTAGCGGGCGACCACGTGCGGCGACAGGGCAGGCTAGCGTCCTCGCGCCAATCGATCGACGAATCTCACTCTTTCTGATTCGGACTTGCGTGCGGCAAGAATATCGTTCTTGCTTACTAAGGAATCGAACACGTACTCTTCATAATCAGCTCTTATCCGATTCAATAATTCATCGTCAAATTCGGATTTATGTATTATTTTTAGCACCGCAATCCAAAATAGAGCAGAAGTAAACTGTTCTCCTGGGTACCGTTGCTCTTCAAGAGAGTTTACCATTTCCAAGTCAGCGACCGATCCATGAAAATCTCCGATCTCGGCTCGATACAAACCTCTAAAGTAATAATTGTAGAGTGGATTTCCATTCAATTCAAGCGATTTGGTCGTTTCTTCAATCGCTCTTTCAATATTACCCATGCTGTAATACACGGATGCTCGCATTCGATGTATTTCCGCATCGGTCTCGCTACTCCCAATGCGGTCAAGATGTTCCAACGCTTCACCGAATCGGCGCTGCCAGGTCAATCTATCTATGACTTGTCGAAGTGTTTCATTCATTGTCGCAACGCTCGCAACCTCTCGATGCCGCCCTCATGGAACCCAATTATCGGGAGGAGGACCATTGGGGCCCCAATCGATCAGTGGTGACATAACAGTCTGCGTGTCAGGGATGGAAGGGGAGAGGCGGCGTCGCGCTCCCTATGTGGGGTATCTGTCCCATAAGGCAATGACCTAAGCAGGGAGACACCGATGGGCTACCGCGACCGAGAACTCGGCGAGCCATGCAGAGATACGTGGGCGACCCCAGCATCTATGACTTCTTCGAATACGCCCTTCCCAAATCAAACGCCGCGGCCGTCACGGGGAGTGCGGGTCTCGCGCACCATCGCCACGGCCCGGACTTGATCCGGGCCACGGGCGGCGAGACGCCGCCCCTCCGATACTGACGAGGGAGGTCAGTGGTCTGAGGAACCGGCGGCAAGCACGGGGCTCATCCGGCCTCTGGCCACCGATACGGCCACGTAGCGAGCCCTTCGGAAATGCTCTATATGAGCGTCAGGCTGCGCCGCGCGCCGGGGTTCATCTCCTATCCAGCGCGGGGTCCGGGCGCTCCCGGAGCGGCGCGCGCGTTGCGCGCGAAAGGCCATTTGCCAGGCGCGTTTCGATCACGCGCCACACCCCGAAGGATGCTTCCATGCCCCAATCGCTCGACAGCTTCAACTGCCGCAAGACGCTGAAGGTCGGCTCCGACGCTTATGTCTATTTTTCGCTCGAGGAAGCCGAGAAGAACGGGCTTGCCGGCGCCTCCGAGCTTCCCTTCTCGATGAAGGTCGTGCTCGAGAACCTGCTGCGCAACGAGGATGGCCGCTCGGTCAAGAGGGCCGATATCGAGGCCGCCGCGGCCTGGGCGCAGAACCGCGGCAAGAAGGAGCACGAGATCGCCTTCCGTCCGGCGCGCGTGCTGATGCAGGATTTCACCGGCGTTCCGGCCGTGGTCGACCTCGCCGCGATGCGCAACGCGATGGAAAATCTCGGCGGCGACCCCAACAAGATCAACCCGCTGGTGCCTGTCGACCTCGTCATCGACCATTCGGTGGTGGTCAATTTCTCCGGCACGTCGAAGGCGCTCGGCCAGAACGTCAAGCGGGAATACGAGCAGAACCAGGAACGCTACCGTTTCCTCAAATGGGGTCAGCAGGCTTTCGAGAATTTCTCGGTGGTGCCGCCCGGCACCGGCATCTGCCATCAGGTCAACCTGGAATTTCTGTCGCAGACCGTCTGGACCAGGAAGGAGAAGGTCAAGAACAAGAAGGGCAAGTCCGAGAAGGTCGAAGTCGCCTATCCCGACACGCTGGTCGGGACCGACAGCCACACGACGATGGTCAACGGGCTCGCCGTGCTCGGCTGGGGCGTGGGCGGTATCGAGGCCGAGGCCGCCATGCTCGGCCAGCCGCTCTCGATGTTGCTGCCGGAGGTGGTGGGCTTCAAGCTCACCGGCTCGCTCAAGGAAGGCGTGACCGCGACCGATCTCGTGCTCACCGTCACGCAGATGCTGCGCAAGAAGGGCGTGGTCGGCAAATTCGTCGAGTTCTACGGCGTAGGCCTCAACGCCATGACGGTCGCCGACCGCGCCACCATCGCCAATATGTCGCCCGAATACGGCGCCACTTGCGGCTTCTTCCCGGTCGATTCCCAGACCTTGCGCTATCTCGAGACGTCCGGGCGCAAGAGCTCGCGCCTGGCGCTCGTCGAGGCCTATGCGAGGGCGCAAGGGCTGTTCCGCACGAAGTCGACGCCCGATCCCGTCTTCAGCGATACGCTGGCGCTCGATCTCGGTGAGGTGGTGCCCTCGATCGCCGGCCCGAAGCGTCCGCAGGACCGCGTGACGCTCGCAGGCGCGAAGGCGGGCTTCGCGGCCTCCATGGAGAGCGAGTTCAAGCGGGCGGCCGATCTCGGCAGGCGCTACCCGGTCGAGGGCAGGAACTTCGATCTCGGCCATGGCGACGTGGTCATCGCGGCGATCACCTCTTGCACCAACACCTCGAACCCGAGCGTCATGATCGGGGCGGGCCTGCTCGCCCGCAACGCCGTCGCCAAGGGCCTCGCGACCAAGCCCTGGGTGAAGACCTCGGTGGCGCCCGGCTCGCAAGTGGTCGGCGAATATCTCGCCGAATCCGGCCTGCAGGCGGATCTCGACAAGCTCGGTTTCAACCTCGTCGGTTTCGGCTGCACGACCTGCATCGGCAATTCGGGGCCGCTGCCGGAGGAGATCACCAAGGCCATCAACGACAACGATATCGTCGCGGCCGCCGTGCTCTCCGGCAACCGCAATTTCGAAGGCCGGGTGAACCCCGACACGCGCGCCAACTACCTCGCCTCGCCGCCCCTCGTCGTCGCCTATGCGCTGGCGGGCTCGCTGCAGGTCGACCTCACGAAGGACCCAATCGGTCATGGCCGCGATGGCGCCGCCGTCTACTTGAAGGATATCTGGCCCTCGAACCAGGAGATCGGCGACTTCATCGAAAAGACCATCTCGAAGAAGATGTTCAAGACGAAATATGCGAGCGTCTTCGACGGCGACGCCAATTGGAAGAAGGTCAGGGTGCCGAGCGGGCTCACCTATGCCTGGGATATGGGTTCGACCTATGTGCAGAACCCGCCCTATTTCGAAGGCATGAAGAAGGAGCCCGAGCCGATCAAGGATATCGTGGGCGCGCGCATTCTCGGCGAGTTCCTCGATTCGATCACGACCGACCACATCTCTCCGGCCGGCTCGATCAGGGAGAAGAGCCCTGCCGGACAATATCTGATCGAGCATCAGGTGCGCCCGATCGACTTCAACCAATATGGAACGCGGCGCGGCAACCACCAGGTGATGATGCGCGGCACCTTCGCCAATATCCGCATCAAGAACCAGATGATGAAGGATGCGGCCGGCAATGTCGTCGAGGGCGGCTATACCATCCACCAGCCCTCGGGCGAGCGCATGTACATCTATGACGCCGCGATGCGCTACCAGAAGGAGGGCGTGCCGCTCGTCGTCTTCGCCGGCAAGGAATATGGCACCGGCTCGTCGCGCGACTGGGCGGCCAAGGGCGCGAAGCTCCTCGGCGTGCGCGCCGTCATCGTCCAGAGCTTCGAGCGCATCCATCGCTCGAACCTCGTCGGCATGGGCGTGCTGCCGCTCGTCTTCGAGGACGGCACGTCCTGGCAGACGCTCGGCCTCGAGGGCGACGAGACGGTCACCATCAAGGGGCTGTCGGAAGGGCTGAAGCCGCGTCAGATGCTGACGGCCGAGATCACCGCCGCCGACGGCAAGGTGACGAGGGTGCCGCTCATCTGCCGCATCGACACGCTCGACGAGCTCGAATACTTCATGAATGGCGGCATTCTGCACTATGTGCTGAGGCAGCTGCTCGCGGCCTGAGCGACAACTTCTACTGAAGAGGGGTTCACGGCGGAGCCTGTCACCTCTCCCCTTGCGGGAGAGGTCGACGCCGCTCCCGGCTTTTCGATATCGAGCCGAGCGAGCTAGAAATTGAAACCCTGGCTCGGCGTCGGGTGAGTCGCAATCGACCTCTCCCGCAAAATTTTCTCGATCTTCGAAAAGCAAAACGCCCGGCGGCTTTTTCAGCTCCGGGCGCGACTTGCACATCTATCCACTGAAACCCCATTGTTTCGGAAATCCTGGAAAGCGTCAAGCGAAAATTCCCCGCAGTGGGTAATTAGCCGGCAACAAAAAAATGCGTCATCGAGCTTTCGAAATCAACATTCCTCAACATTCCGCCTCCGCCCGAAGGCCACCATCGTGTCGCCGTAGACGCGCCGCTCGGATTCGCCAAAGCCCTCGGGGAAGGCGAATTCCGCCCCTGCCGCCTCTTCGACGACGATAGTCGCCTCTTGGGCGAGCCAGCCTCCGGCGAGCGCGGATGAGAGAGCTTGCGGCGCGAGGCCGCGCCCATAGGGGGGATCGCAAAAGACGAGCGAGAAGGGCGCGAGCGGCCTCGCCTCGCCGAGTTTCGTCGCGTCGCGCCGGAAGATGCGCGTCTGCCCGCCGCAGCCGAGCGCTTCGATGGAAGCGCGCATCAGGCTGCGCGCCTCGGCGCCCTGATCGACGAAGAGGCAGAAGCTCGCTCCGCGCGACATGGCCTCGAGACCCATCGCGCCCGTGCCGGCGAACAGGTCGAGCGCGCGCGCTCCCGTGACCGGGTCGCCATGAGCGTGCTCGAGAATATTGAAGATGGTCTCGCGCAAGCGATCCGATGTCGGGCGGATCGCGTGACTAAGAGGCCCCGAGATCGGGCGTCCGCGAAACCGTCCGCCGACGATCCTCATGGCCGTGGTCCTGGCGCGGCTCCCGGGCCGTCCGCGCTAGGGCGTGTTGACATACATCGCGTGAGCCGGGATTTGAGACGAAATGGCCAGCTGGCAGGAGAAAATCGATGCCGATACTCCGGTATCGGCGAGGTTTTCGACGCACCAGATGGCCATTTCGTCCAAACCCCGAAGGG
>JBIOEJ010000016.1:0-62268 GCA_044445965.1 Hyphomicrobiales bacterium | reverse complement strand
TCAGAGACTCTCGGAGCAGCGGGCCGCATCCGTGAAGAAATGGCTTCTCGACAACGGGGTGGTGACGACGATGACGACGCGCGGCTACGGCAAGACGAGGCCGATCGCCCCGAACGTGAAGCCGAACGGAGCGGACGATCCGGAGGGGCGCCAGAAAAACCGCAGGGTCGAGATCACGGTCAAGACTTGACTCCCTCCTTGGCGAGGGGCGTCCAGCCTTTCCACCATTGCACGGGTCGTCGCCCCGAAATGGGATCGTCCTTGTTTGCGCGCAACCTCCCCTGCGACGTGCCTTGGGCCGATGATGCCATCTCCATAAGGGCATCGCCGTCGATCTCGCCGAGATCGCGCTCGCCGACCATCGGCGCGTTGCGGTCGCCCATCCGGCGGACGCCGCGGAGGCGCTGTTCCTGCACACGATGCGGCAGGCCGCCTGCGGCTGGTTCACCACCGTGCTCGGCCCGGGCTCGGAAGCGACCCATGCCGAGCATTTCCATTTGGACATCTTACGACATGGCGCGAGCGACCAATATCGCATCTGTGAGTAGCGCGGCCTCGCCAAGCTGACGTAGGAAGCGGCATGACCGGTCCCGAGGATCAGGCCGCGGCACTCCTCGCAACCGCGGAAGCGAAGCGCCTGCATGGCGAAGACGCCGAGGCTTGGCGGCGCTTCGGCCCCTATCTCAGCGAGCGGCAATGGGGGACGGTGCGCGAGGATTACAGCCCGCATGGCGACGCCTGGGCCTATTTCCCTTTCGAGCAGGCCCAGAGCCGCGCCTATCGCTGGGGCGAGGACGGCATTGCGGGCTTTGCGGACGACAAGCTCACCTGGTGCCTCTCGCTCGCGCTGTGGAACGGGCGCGATCCCTTCCTCAAGGAGCGGTTGTTCGGCCTCAACAACGCCGAAGGCAATCACGGCGAGGACGTGAAGGAGCTCTATTTCTATCTCGACGCCACGCCCACGCATTCCTATCTGCGCATGCTCTACAAATATCCGCAAAGCTCCTTTCCCTATGAGGAGTTGCGGCGGGAGAATGCGCGGCGCACCGCGCACGATCTCGAATACGAGCTGCTCGATACCGGCGTCTTCGAAGGCAACCGTTATTTCGACGTGACCGTCGAATACGCCAAGGCCGCTCCCGACGACATCCTGATGCGGATCACGGTCGTCAACCGGGCCGCGGACACAGCTTCCTTGCATGTCCTGCCGCAGCTCCTGGCGCGCAATATCTGGTCCTGGGACGGCGACAGCGAGAAGCCCTGGCTGCGTCTCATGGACGGCAAGGTGATCGCCCGCCACGCCGCGATGGCCGATATGGAGTTTTCGATCGACTGCGCTTGCGGGATCCTGTTCTGCGAGAACGAGACCAATGTGGCGAAGCTCTACGGCCTCGTGAAGAAAGGCCCGTTCAAGGATGGCGTCAACGCCTTCATCGTCGAGGGCGACGCCGAGGCCGTCCGTCGCGACGAGGGGACGAAATGCGCGGCCCAAATCCAGATGCGGCTCGCGCCCGGCGCCTCGGGGATGGTGCGCCTGAGGTTCCGGCCGGCCGCGGGGAAGGCGCCGGCCTTCGCGGGCTTCGAGGAGATGTTCGCCCGGCGCATCGCCGAGGCCGATGAATTCTACGCGGCGCTGCAGAGCGATCTTGCGGACGAGGACAAAAAGCTCGTGCAGCGCCAAGCGCTCGCCGGCATGATCTGGTCGAAGCAATATTACGAATACGACGTGAGGCAGTGGCTCGAGGGCGACCGCGCCCAGCCCCCGCCGCCCGCATCGCGCAAGTCAGGGCGCAATCACGATTGGCAGCATCTGTCGAACGGCGACATCGTTTCGATGCCCGACACATGGGAATATCCCTGGTACGCCTCTTGGGATCTGTGCTTCCAGGCCGTGACCTTCGCGATGATCGACCCGGATTTCGCCAAGCGGCAGCTCCTGCTCCTCACGCAAGAGCGCTTCATGCACCCATACGGCCAGCTCCCTGCCTATGAATGGGAGTTCAGCGACGCCAACCCGCCGCTGCATGCCTGGGCCGCCTGGCGCATCTACGAGATGGACAAGGCGCTGACCGGGCGCGGCGACAACGCCTTTCTCGAGTGCATCTTCCACAAGCTGCTCCTCAATTTCGGCTGGTGGGTGAACCGCAAGGACGCCGACGGGCGCAACATCTTCCAAGGGGGCTTTCTCGGCCTCGACAATATCGGCATTTTCGACCGCTCCTCACCGCTGCCGACGGGCGGCCATATCGACCAGGCCGACGGCACGGCCTGGATGGCGAAATACGCCTTGAGCCTGATGCGCATGGCGCTCGAGCTCGCCATGCAGAACCATGTCTACGAGGATATCGCCGTCAAGTTCTTCGAGCATTTCCTGTTCATCGCCGAGGCCATGAGCCGGGTCGGCATGACGGAGACGGACCTGTGGAACGAGGAGGACCAGTTCTTCTACGACGTGCTGCGTCTGCCCGACGGCCATGGCGTCCCGATCCGAGCCCGCTCGCTCGTCGGGCTGATGCCGCTGATGGCGGTGCAGGTGATCGATCTCGCCTATGAGCAGCACCTGCCGAAATTTGCGCAGGCGCTGCGATGGTTCTTCCACCATCGGCCCGATCTCGCCGCGATGGTGTCGCGCTGGATGGAGCCCGGCATGAAAGGCTCGCTGCTGCTGGCGCTATTGCGCGGGCACCGCATGAAGGCGGTGCTCGCCCGCATGCTCGACGAGACGGAGTTCCTCTCGGATTACGGGGTCAGATCCGTCTCCAAGGTCCACGAAGCGCATCCTTACGTCTTCCTCGCCGACGGCAAGGAGTTCAGCATCAACTATGTGCCGGGCGAATCCGATTCGAGGCTCTTCGGCGGCAATTCCAACTGGCGCGGCCCGGTCTGGATGCCGATCAACTATCTCCTGATCGAATGTCTCCACGAGTTCGAGAATTATTACAGCGAGGACTTCCTCGTCGAATATCCGGTGCGCTCCGGCCGGACGCTGCCGCTCGGCAAGATCGCCGACATCCTTGCCGAGCGCCTGACGCGCTTGTCGCTGAAAGGGCCCGACGGGCGGCGGCCCGTGATGGCGGCTTATCCGGGTCTCGAGAAGCAGCCGGGATCGGAGGAATTGGTGCTGTTCCACGAATATTACCATGGCGATACGGGTCGCGGCGTCGGCGCCTCGCATCAGACGGGATGGAGCGGCCTCGTGGCGCTGCTGCTGCGGCCCCGCCGCAAGCAGCAACAGGAACATGCGAGAGCGGATGCCGGAACGGTCGACCAACCCATCGCCGCAGAGGGCGCGGGCGGAACATAGTCCGACAATGAAATGCCACGCCCGGAACTCTGCTGCCGGACTGATCCCAGGGTCGATCGGAAGGACCGGCTGGGCGCGGCTCCGGCGTCAGTTCAGCTCGGGGATCAGTCCCTGGCTGGTCACGACCACCCAGCGGCGGCCGCGCTTCTCGATCGCCTCGACCTTGCCGGCGCCGGGGATGGCCTCGCCGACCTGGACTTCGCGATAGCCGCCGCGTCCCTCGACGAGGGCGATGCCGTCATAGACATCGCGCAGCACCCAGCCTTGGATCGGCGCCTTCTGCGGCGATTGGGCGCTCGCATCCGTGACCTTGGCCGGCGGCTGGGGGACCGGCGGCAGCGGTAGGGGCTGCAGGCTGGTCGGCCGCACCGGCGGCTGCGGCATGATCGAGCCGACCGGCATCGGATCGGGCTTGCGCTCCAGGCGATCGAGACGCTCGGCGATCTGGGCGAGCTTCTGCGCCGTGCCCTGGTCGGCGCGGTCGAGCTTGCCGGATAATTGCGAAAGAGCGCCCGCAGTGTCGGATTTCGCGGCATCGAGGCCCTGCTTCAGCGCCTCGACGCTCGCCTTCAGCGCCTTCACATCATCCCCCGGCCGGCCGCGATCGAGGCTCGTCTGCAACCCGGCGAGCCCAGCCTTGAGCGCGCGCACCTCGTCGGCGAGCTGGCGCGTTTCCTGGCGCTGCGTCGCCTCGCTCTGGCCGACGAGCTGCGCCACATCGGCCTTTTGCAGGCCTGCGACCTTGGGCATGGGAGGCGGCGCCGCGCCGAGATGAGCGCCGGCGCCCCAGCCGAGGGCCGCGGCGATCCCAAGGCACGATGCGGCGATCCCGAAATTGCGCAAATGGCGCCGAAAATCCCTCGGAGCTTGCGGCGGCAGGATCACCAATTCGCGGCCGCTGCGCGGCAGCTCGATCGCAGGCTGATCCGATGGCGAGGTCATGAGAATTCGTCCGATCATCGCAACGGTTTGCAAACGATGATCGCGCGGCCGGGTTTATGAAGGATTAAGGAGAGAGGGACGGGAGCGGCTCGGCTCACGCCGCCGAGGAGCTGTCCGCCCATCTCCCCGCCGCGGCCTTGTCGACGAGCCAGAAGAGATCGCCCGCGGGGCGCAGCTTGCCGGCCGGAACCGTATCGTCGCCGGACAGGACGCGGTCGAGGACGGCGCGCTTGCCTTCGCCCTGCACCAGGAACGCGGTCGTCGCACTCGATTCGAGGGCCGGATAAGTGAGCGTGATCCGCACCTCGGGCCTGCCATGGCCGACGGCCGCGACCCAACGCTCGCGTTCCTCGAGCACCGGCTCGCCCGGGATCAACGAGGCGGTGTGGCCGTCCTCGCCGAGGCCGAGCAGGCAAAGGTCGAGGAGAAACTTGCCGGGCCTGAGCTCATCGGCGCCATAGAGAGCCTTCAGGCTGCGCTCATAAGCCTGCGCCGCCTCGTCGGGGCCAAGGCCTTCAGTCGGCACCCGATGCACATGGGAGAGCGGCACCGGCACGAGCGAGAGCATAGCCTCATCCGCCATGTGCGCATTGGAGTCCTGGTGGCCATGCGGCACGAAGCGCTCATCGCCGAACACGAAATGAGCGCGCGCCCAGGGAAACCGCACCACCAGGGGCTCGAGGCTCAGCGTCTCGTAGAGGAGCTTCGGCGTCGACCCGCCGGAGAGCGCGACGACGAAGGGCCCTGGCTTCGCCTGCGCGCAATCGCAAAGAAACTTCGCGCCCGCCCGCGCCAACGCCTGCGCATCGTGATAGACGAAGAGCGATCCGCGCGCCGGCTTCATGGCCCTGCCCTCTTCAACACGAAGTCGCGCATCGCCTTGGCGAAGCCCTCATCGTCGTTCGTCGCGGTCACCGCCTTGGCTTGCTTCTTCACCTCGTCGCTCGCATTGCCCATGGCGATCGAGAAGCCGCTTTCCCTGAACATCAAGACGTCGTTTGGCCCATCGCCGATGGCGGCGATCTCGTCGGTCGGGATATTCAAGAGCTTCGAGAGCGTCTTCACCACCGCTCCCTTATTAGCCTGGGGATGCGTGACGTCGAGATAATAGGCCTGCGAGCGGGTGGCGCTGGCGCGCTTTCCGAGCGCCGATTGCGCCGCCGTCTCGCACCTGGCGACCAGCGCATGATCATCCGAGACGCCGACAATCTTGACGGCGCGCGACAACAGCTCGTCCGTGAAGCTCGGCGTCACCTTCGCCTCGAACTTCACGGTCGAGGCCTCGCGCGCCACATGCGGCCCATTCTTGTCGCGCACCAACCAATCTTCCGCGGTGTAGAGCCAGGCGTCGAGCCCCGAATCGAGGATCAACGCCACCGCCTCCTTCGCCACCGGCGGCGCCAGAAGATGCATCGCGACCACGCTCATGTCGGGATTGACGTAGACGCCGCCATTGAAACCGGCGATCTGGCCCTCGAGCTGCAAGGGGGCAACCAGCATCTGCATGCCGCGCGGCGGCCGCCCGCTGGTGAGCGCGAGCATGATGCCGTTTTGGCGCAGCTCCCGCGCGGTGCCGATCGCCTCCTCGGTCAGGACCTTCTCCTGCGTGACGAGCGTGCCGTCCACGTCGGCGATGACGAGGCGGATCACCGAAGGGGCTCCGCCGAGCGCGTCACCGGCAGCCATTTGCGCCCCGCATCGCGCGCGATCAGCTCGTCGGCGGCGAGCGGACCGTCGCTGCCTGAGGCATAGCTCGACAAATCCCCCTGATCCTTCGCCCAGGCATCGAGCACCGGCTGCACCACGCGCCAAGTCTCCTCCACCATATCGGCGCGGTGGAACAAGGTCGCGTCCCCGATCATCACATCGTAGATCAGCGTCTCGTAGCCGACATTCGGTTCCTTCGGGAACCAGTCCGAATAGGCGAAATTCATCTTGACGGTCGCCAGCATCATTTCGGGCCCCGGCCGCTTGACCTCGAATTGCAGCGAGATGCCCTCATCCGGCTGAATGGCGATGACGAGCCAGTTCGGAGGCAAGCCGTCCCCGGGCATATGTTCGAAGGGCGCATGCGGCGCCTGCTTGAAACGGATGACGATCTCGGTGTTGCGGCTCGACAGGCTCTTGCCGGTGCGCAAGTAGAAGGGCACGCCGGCCCAGCGCCAATTGTCGATCCCGAGCTTCATCGCCACATAGGTCTCGGTGGTGGAGGTCCCGGCCACGTTCGGCTCGTCGCGATAAGCCTTTTTCTCCTGGCCCAGCACCTTGCCCGGCCCGTATTGGGCGCGCACCACATTGTCCGGCCGCACCGCCGGCATCGCCGCGAAGACCTCGCCCTTCTTGTTGCGGATCGACCGCGCGTCGAAGCCGACAGGCGGCTCCATCGCCATCATGGCGAGTAGGCTGAAGACATGGTTCGGCACCATGTCGCGGAGCGCCCCGGTCACCTCGTAGAACTTGCCCCGTCCCTCGACGCCGACCGTCTCGGCAACGGTGATCTGCACATGGTCGATGCGGTCGCGATTCCACAAAGGCTCGAACAACCCGTTGGCGAAGCGGAAGGCCATGATGTTCTGCACCGTCTCCTTGCCGAGGAAATGGTCGATGCGGAAAATCTGGTCCTCGCGTAAGGTCCGCGTGATCTTTGCATTCAGCGCACTCGCCGATGCCAAATCATGGCCGAACGGCTTCTCGATCACCACGCGCCGCCAGTAGGCAGGCTTGCCGTCTCTGTCTTCTTCCTCGTCGGTAAGCTTTGCCTCTCCGAGCCGATCGACGACGGTGCCGAAGAAGCGATCGGCGACGGCGAGGTAGAACATGGCGTTGCCGCCGGTCGCGTGCTGTTTTTGAGCCTCGCTCAACCCGTCTGCTATCCTGGGATAGAGGTCGGGCTTGGTGATGTCGCCCTGGATATAGCTCAAGCGCTCCGCGAGCGCCGCCCAGGCATTCCGATCGAGCGCGTCGATGTCGAACTCTGCCGCGGAGTTGCCGAGGAAGCTCTTCAGCATATCGAAGAGATGCGCACGCCAGTCATCAGCGGTCGCCTCGACCAGGTCCACTCCGATCAGCGCGAAATTCCGCGGCAGCAATCCGGTATGGGCGAGATTGTAGAGGGCCGGCACCACGAGACGCTTGGTGAGGTCGCCGAAGGCGCCGAAGATCACCATGGCGCACGGATCGGCCGGTTTCGGCTCGCGGCGCGCGGGCGCCGCGATGATCTCGGCTGCCGAACGCTGCGCCTGGTCGTTCATCCTTTGGCCTCTCCAACCGATCGTTCCCAAGGCGCCGGCAACATATATAGCATCTGAAGCGGGTCTATCGAGGTGGCGCGACCTTACGATGCGCGATCGGGCGGCCGCGAAAAGCGGGATGGGAAGCCACGGAAAAGCGCGTCAATATGAGCGGGTGCCGGCATGAGGAAAGAGCGATCGACATGAATACCAGCGGGAACGACAAGGCCAATCAGGCAGGCGGTGCGGGCGAGGACCTGCACGTCGACAAGGTCCGGGACCTGATCCACCAGATCAAATCGGATGATGCGATCAAAGCCCATGACGAGGAACTCTCGGACCATATCGCGGCGATCGAGGAGGAGCTCGGCCGCGACGAACCTCACCACCCGACACTCAAATCTCTGCTGGACGGTCTGCGGACTACGTCCCTCGAGGCGACCGAGGCCTTGATCAATTCCGGTGCCATGACGCTTCTGAACGAGATATTGGGGACTGGCGTGCCGCCTGTCGGGCCCTGAGCGGCGCCTGAGCATGCTTTTGAATCCGAAATTCGCCCCAGGCGTTGCTCCAACGTGATGCGAATTTCGGATTCGCCGCACTAGGCATCGAGCTCCTTGTAGCGCCGGAAGATGCCTTCCTCGTTGAAGGGGATGCGTCGGTCCGAGGCAAGGTAGGCCGCGATGCGCGGCCTCTTGGCGACGTGGTCGTGCAGCGCCACGAGCCGGGGATAGTTTCGCTCCTGGCGCTTCATGGCGCGCGGGAAGGCGTAGCGTAAGCCCTCGACAAGCTGGAACAGCGACAGATCGACATAGGTGAGCTTGGCGCCGACGAGATGCCCCTTGCCCTTCGCGTTCGCCGCGACGACGCGCTCGAAATAGCGGAGGAACTTCGGCAATCGGTCCTTGAGGAACTCGCGCGAGCGCCGGCGGGCCTCAGCCTTCTGCTCCTCATAATACAGGCCTGACGAGATCGGGTGGTGCGTGTCGTGGACCTCGACGACGAAGTCCGAGACGGTGAGCTGGAGCTGATGCGTCCACAGCCTGCCGCTTTCGCTTGCCGGCGCGAGCTTCTCCCGGCCGCCCAGGAACAGCAGGATATTGGCCGTCTGTCCGATGACCAGGCGCCCGGCCTTGAGAAAGGGCGGAGCGAAGGGCGGCGTCGCGACCCTGCTGCTGTCGAGGAAGCGCATCATGGCGCCGCTTTCGCCGCTGCGCGCCAGATCGGCATAGTCGGCGCCCGCTTCCTCGAGGGCCAGGCGCACGAACTCGCCGCGTCCTTGGATCGAGGGCCAGTAATAGAGCTCGTAGCGATTGACCATCTTGGCCTCCAGGCGCCTCGCCGCCGCACGGCGTCCTCGAGGCGATCGACGCACGACTATACACGCCTGACAGGATTGGCGGTTGCAGCGTCACCGGCGCAGGCGCGGCGAGTATGCCGCCGCGCAACGTCGCTGCAAATACAGCGCAAATGCATTCATGTGCCGAGCCTCGGACCGGTTGCGGCGCGCCACATCTCCAACACCATCTCCAACGCCAGCCCTGCCTCTCAGCGCGAAAGGCGATTTTGAAGGCTCCGCGGGTGCGGAACGACCTTGCCTCGCCAAGCCTTGCGGCTGGCAAGGAGCTGCGTCACGGCTTTGGCGAGGTCCGCGGGCGACACCGGCTTGTAGATCACGGCGTCGGCGCCTCGGCGCATGCATCTGTCGTAGAATCGCACCGTGGTGTCCTCCGTCACGATGACGAACAAGGCCGGCGCCAGGAGTGGATCGGCGCGCACCGACAGCAGCAAATCCGAGCCGTCGAGCGATGTCAGCTCACCGTCAGCGACGATCAGATCATGACGCGCATAGGTTTGTTGTTTCCGAAGTTGATGCAGATCGCATACGATCTCGACGCTATCGAAACCAGACGACTTGAGCATTATCCGCATGATACGCCCAAATAAATGATCATCAGTCACGATTATACATCGTAAATACCAAAATTCCGAAATCACGATTCAAAATCCTCCAAAGATGTACTTACATATAGTTCGATGATAACTAAACATCCGCGCACTAATAATTGCTCCATTTGTTATCGAAAGGTTAATTTTGAAGGTAGAATTGGAGCGAAAAAGGGCCTGCCATCGGGGAAAGCAGTTCGATCCTAAAGGATTAGGAGCGGTCCTTGCGGATCGAGTTTTCTGTGGATAAGAGCGGCCCGGCGAGCCCCGGATTCAAGACGGCATCAAGCTCCAGAACAGCAGGTAGAACGACGTCCAAGACCCCGCAATCGCATAGGTCGCGCCGCGCGGCGACAGGCGCCGCTCCAGGAGCCGCGCGGCGATCCGGGCCGCCAGCACCGCAAGCGAAAAGCGCAGGAGCCGCGCGGCGAAGGAAGCGGCGAGGAACGGCGCGGCGGACAGCTGCGCGGCGCCCGCCTCCATGGCGAAGACCTTATAGGGCACGCCCCCGAACGCCCCGAGCAGCATGGCAAGCGGCCAATCCGGGCGCTGCATGGCCGCCGCGACGCCGGCGATCATGTCGGCACTGATGGCGGGGAGGAAATGCACGGCGACCCGAGCGGCGGCGATGTCATTGCCGCCCCACCACATCATCAGTGCGCCGCCGCCGACGGCACCCAGGGCGCTCAGGACCGACAGCGACAATGCGCGTCGCGCCCCCCGGCTCACCGCCACCAGGGTGAGGAATACGTCGGGCACCACGAAGAACAATGTGGCCTCCGCGAAGCCCCAGATGAGCGCGATGGGCGCCAAAGGCAAAGTTCCTGCGATCTCCGCGACCTCAGGACGCGTCGAGATAACCGTGAAAGAGATAGATGAGCACAAGGATGATCGCGGCAATGACGGTCGTGATCGCGGCCTTCATGGCGAGCCTCGGCGCGGCAGGCGCGCCCGGATCGGAGCCCGGCGCAATCTCTCCGGCCTCGTCCTGGCTGCGCACGCCTATGGGCAGGATGGCGAAGATCGTGATCCACCACACGACCACATAGATCGCGGCCCAAGCGACGATCGAGGTCAGGGGAATGCCGAACATCCCCTAGACCTGCTCGAGCTCGACGAGCGTGCCGGCAAAATCCTTCGGACTCAAGAAGATGACCGGCTTGCCATGCGCACCGATGCGCGGCTCGCCGTCGCCCAGCACTGTGGCCCCCGCGGCCTCGAGACGATCGCGCGCGGCGCGGATGTCCTCCACCTCGAAGCACAAATGATGCGTGCCGCCTTTTGGGTTCCGCTCCAGGAACCTGCCGATCGGCGAGCTTTCTCCCAAAGGCTCGAGCAGCTCGATCTTGGTGTTCGGCAGCTCGACGAACACGACCGTCACGCCATGCTCAGGCAGGGGCTGCGGGGCCGACACGGCGGCGCCGAGCCAGTCGCGGTATGGCTTGACGGCCTCCGACAGTCTCGGAACAGCGACGGCGACGTGATTGAGACGGCCGATCATCTTGAGCATTTTCCTAGCGAGGCATGCCCTCGCGAAGGCGGGAGTGGCCTCCGGTTCGCCGCAGAAAATGCGGCAATGAAAAAACCAAGGCTACCGATCCGATTCATTCGGACCGGGGAGAGCCTTAGACGCTGACCACGAGAACATGGACCTTCGGCTTTTTCCCCCAGGAAAGGTTCACCGCCGCACGCACCGCCCGCTCCACGGCGCTCTCGACGAAATCCGCATCGCGCCGGCGCGCCTTCGGCAAGCCCTGAACGCAACGCAGCACCGCCTCTAGCAAGAGGTCGAGGATCGAGGCGCCTTCGCGCGTCCGTTGCGGCAGGCCGCTCGCCTCGATCTCGACCTCGCCGGTGATCTCGCCCCGCAGATCGACCGCGAAGGCGACGGAGACGATGCCGGCGACCGCGAGCTTGCGCCGCTCGCGGATCGCCTCATCCTCGGCGCCGATCAAGAGCGCACCGTCCTGGTAGAGCCTGCCGACCCCGGCCTTGCCGGTCACCATCGCGTCGCCCGGCGCGAGGCGCACCACATCGCCGTCATAGGCAGTGATCACCTGCGGCACACCGAGCGACTTCGCGAAAGCCGCGTGCTCCGAGAGATGCAGCGCTTCGCCATGCGCCGGGATGGCGATCTTCGGGCGCAGCCATTCATAGATCTGCCGCACCTCGTCGCGGCGCGGATGGCCCGAGACATGCACCAGATGGGTGCGGTCGGTAATGATCTCGACGCCCTGCCGAATCAAGGTGTTGATGATGCGCGACACCGGCCTCTCATTGCCGGGAATGGTGCGCGAGGAGAAGATGACCCGGTCGGCGGGCGACAAGGTGATGGCGGGGTGGTCGTCGGTCGCGATCCGCGCCAGCGCGGCGCGCGGTTCGCCTTGGCTGCCGGTGAGCAGCGCCACGACGCGCTCGCGCGGGAGCTGCACATAAACATCCGGCGAGCGAAAGGGCGGCAGCCCCTCGAGATAGCCGCATTGCGAGGCGACCTCGACGACGCGCTGCATCGCCCTCCCCACGACCACCACCTCGCGCCGCGCCTCCCTCGCCGCCTCCGCCACCGCGCGGATGCGCGCCACATTGGAAGCGAAGATAGTCACCGCTACGCGCTGCGGCGCCTCGGCGATGAGGTGGCGCAACGTCTTCGTCACATCGGCTTCGCTGGGGCTCGAGCCGCCGCGCACGATATTCGTCGAATCGCACACGAGTGCGAGCACCCCCTCATCGCCGAGCGCACGCAAGCGCACCTCGTCGGTGGGCGGCCCGACCACCGGCGTCGGATCGATCTTCCAGTCGCCGCTATGCACGACGAGGCCGGCCGGCGTGCGGATGGCGAGCGCCATCGATTCAGGGATCGAATGTGCGACCGGAATGAACTCGACGCTGAAGGGCCCGACCTCGAACGGCCGCGCCGGGGCGATGACCTGGAGGGGGATTTTCGGCGCGCCCGGCTCGCCGAGCCGCCTCGTCTCCAGGAGGTCGATGGCGAAGCGCGTGGCATAGACCTTGGCTCCGAGACTAGGCCAGAGCGCCGCGAGCGCACCGATATGGTCCTCATGCGCATGGGTGATCACGATGCCTGCGAGGTTCTTGCGCTCCTTCTCGAGGAAGCCGAGATCCGGCAAGACGAGATCGATGCCCGGCGCCTCCTCCCCAGCGAAGCTCAGGCCGCAGTCGACGAGAAGCCATTTGCGCCTGCCAGGCGCGCCGAAGCCATAGGCGCCGGCATTCATGCCGATCTCGCCGAGACCGCCGAGCGGGACGAAGACCAGATCGTGGGAGGGATCGTTCATCGATGCCCCATCACATGGGTGGGTGATGCTTCGGCGTTGTCCAACACATAGAGATCTCCGGCATCGAGCCTGCGTCGCCCATCCGCCGTGTCGAGTAGCAGCCGTCCTTGTTCGAGGCCGCGGAACAGCCCGACCATGTCGCCTCCCGGCAATCTCACCCGAACGCGCGAGCCGATGCCGTGGGCGCGCTCGGCCCATGCGGCGAAATGGGCCTGCGACAGCGGCGCGGCCGCAAACTCGGAGAAGCGGTCCGCAACCGCATCCGACAATAGCGCGAAGAACGGACCGGCCGTCGCGCTCGGCGCATAGACCTCGAGCCGCGCGGCGTTCGGCGGATCCGAAGGAGCCGCGGCGATGTTGACGCCGATGCCGATGATCAAGGCGAAGGCGCCGTCGCGGAGCCTGTGACCCTCGAGCAGGATGCCGGCGCATTTCCGCCCATCGACCAACAGGTCATTCGGCCATTTGAGCGACAGGCGCGGATGCCCAAGACCCGTCAGCGCCTCGACCGCATCGAAGAGAGCGAGGCCCGCGATGAAGCCGAGTTCGGGCGCAGTGGCGATATCGCAGGGATCGATCAGGATGAGGCTTGCATAGAGATTGCCGGAAGGCGACGTCCAGCTCCGCCCATGGCGGCCGCGCCCGCGCGTCTGACGCTGCGCCACGACCCAGAGCAGCGAAGCGCCGCCTTCCCGAGCGCGAGCCAGCGCCACGTCATTGGTGGATGAGACCTCGCCCTGCGCCTCCAGCCGGTAACCGGCATCGGCCGCGGCTCGTCCCAGCGCAAAGGCCTGCTCGGGCCGCTCCATCAAAACAGGGACTTTGCGGCGGCCGCAGCCGCCGACACGATGGGCGCGGGCATGAGGCCCAGGAGAATGACGATGATGCCGGCCAGCGCGAGCACGGCCTTCAGCACTGCGGACAGCGGCTCGAAGCGAGCCGGCCCATCGTCGAAATACATGACCTTGACGATACGCAGATAATAATAGGCGCCGACGACGCTCGTCAGGAAGCCGATCACCGCGAGCGGGATCAATCCCGCGTCCACCGCGGCGGAGAACACGTACCATTTGGCCCAGAAGCCGGCGAGCGGCGGGACGCCGGCGAGCGAGAACATCAACGCCATGAGCACGAAGGCGAAGGCCGGCTGGGATTTCGAGAGCCCGGCGAGATCCTCGATGGTCTCGACGGATCCGTCCTTGGTGCGCATGGCGATGATGCAGGCGAAAGTCCCGACCGTCATGGCCATATAGATGGCCATGTAGATCAAGACGCCGTTCACTCCGTCGACGGTGTTGGCGGACAGGCCGACCAAGGCGTAGCCGACATGCCCGATCGAGGAATAGGCCATCAGCCGTTTCAGGTTGCGCTGGCCGATGGCGGCGAAAGCGCCGAGCGCCATAGAGGCGATGGAGATGAAGACGACGATCTGGCGCCACTCGCCTCCATCGGCGCCGAACGCCTGGATCAGCACGCGCGTCGTCAGCGCCATCGCGGCGATCTTGTTGGTGGCGGCGAAATAGGCGGTCACCGGTGTCGGCGCGCCCTCATAGACATCGGGCGTCCACATATGGAAGGGCACGGCGGAAATCTTGAAGGCCAGGCCCGCCATCAGGAAAACGAGGCCGAACATCAGCCCCGGACCGGCGCCGGCTTTCGCCGCGGCGGCGATGCCCGTAAAGCTCACCGTCCCGGTGAAGCCGTAGATGAGCGAGGCGCCGTAAAGCAGCATGCCGGACGACAAGGCGCCAAGCACGAAATATTTGAGCCCCGCTTCGCTCGCCTTGGCGTTGTCGCGATCGATCGCAGCCAGCACATAGAGCGAGAGACTCGACAGCTCGAGGCCGACATAAAGCGCGACGAGGTCGTTCGCCGAGATCATCAAGAGCATGCCGAGCGAGGACAGCAGCACGAGGATCGCGAACTCGAAGCGCTTTTCGCGCGCCCCGCTCATATCGTCGATCGCGAGCGCCAAGGTCGCGGCCGCGCCGGCGAGCGTCACGACCTTCATGAACCGGCCGAAATCATCGGCGATGAAGGAGCCGTTGAACGCGGTCGTGGTCACCGAAGGCTGAAAGGCGACAGCGAGAGCGGCGATGACCAGGATCGCAAAGGCCGCCCCATTGACGAGATTGATCGATCGCAACCCTTGGAAAGCCCCGACCATGAGCATGGCGAGCGCGCCCACCGCAAGGATCAGCTCGGGGAAGAAGGTGGCGAGCGAGGGAAGCGCGACATCCGTCATGGAGTGACCCTCATTGGACCATGAGCGCGGCTGACTTGACGGCGCCGAGCGCTGGCCCGGTCGATCTCAAGAGAGCCTCGGTCGGCGCCGAGAACGCCTCGAGGATCGAACCTGGCCGGATGCCGTAGAAAATGACCAGGACGACGAGCGGGGCCATGATCCAGAGCTCGCGCGGCGAAAGATCGAGCATGCCCGCGAGCTCGGGCTTGGTGAGCTTGCCGAAGATGATCTTGCGATAGAGCCACAGCGCGTAAGCTGCCGACAGGATCACGCCGAAGGTCGCGAAAAAGGCGACCCAGCTATTGGCGCGGAACGTGCCGACCAAGGTGAGGAATTCGCCGATGAACCCGGATGTCCCGGGCAATCCGACATTGGCGAGCGTGAACACCATGAAGGCCGCGGCATAGAGCGGCATGCGATGCACGAGGCCGCCATAGGCCGCGATCTCACGCGTATGGGTCTGGTCGTAGACGACCCCGACGCACAGGAACAGCGCGGCCGAGACGAGGCCATGGCTCACCATCTGGAACATGGCGCCCTCGATGCCCTGCGCCGTCATCGAGAACAGGCCCATGGTGACGAAGCCCATATGGGCGACGGAGGAATAGGCGATCAGCTTCTTCATGTCGTCCTGCATCAAGGCGACGAGCGAGGTGTAGATGATGGCCAGGATGGAGAGCGCGTAGACGAGCGGCGCGAAATATTGCGAGGCCTCCGGGAACATCGGCAGCGAGAAGCGGATGAAGCCGTAACCGCCCATCTTCAACAAAATGCCGGCCAGGATGACCGAGCCCGCCGTCGGCGCCTCGACATGGGCGTCGGGCAGCCAAGTATGGACCGGCCACATCGGCAGCTTCACCGCGAAGGAGGCGAAGAAAGCGAGCCAGAGCCAAGTCTGCATGGCAGGCGCGAACTTGAAGGCCAGAAGAGCCGCGATGTCCGTGGTGCCCGCCGTCTTCCACATCGCCATGATGGCGATCAGCATCAGCACCGAGCCGAGCAACGTGTAGAGGAAGAACTTGAAGCTCGCATAGATGCGCCGCTTGCCGCCCCAGACGCCGATGATGAGGAACATCGGGATCAGGCCGCCCTCGAAGAACAGATAGAACAGCACGAGGTCCAGCGCCACGAAGACGCCGATCATCAAGGTCTCGAGAATGAGGAAGGCGATCATGTATTCGCGCACCCGCCTCTCGATCGAGGTCCAGGAGGCGAGGATGCAGAAGGGCATCAGGAACGTCGTCAGCAGGACGAAGGGGATGGAATAGCCGTCGACGCCGAGCTTGAAGGTGATGGACGAGGATATCCAGGACGCCTGCTCGACGAGTTGGAAGGCGGAATTCGATGGGTCGAATTGCCACCAGGCGACGAGCGACAGCAAGAAGGTGACGAGCGTCGTCAGCAAGGTGATGTAGCGGATATTGGAGAGCGCCGCCTCGTCCTCGCCGCGCACGAACAGGATCAGCGCCGAGCCGATGAGCGGCAGGATCAGGAGACCGCTGAGAACGCCGGGCATCAGCGGGCTCCCGCGATCATGAAATAGGTGATGAAGGCCGCGACCCCGATCAGCATCGCGAAGGCGTAGTGATAGAGATAGCCGCTCTGCAGCCGCACCGCACCTCTCGCGACATCGATGACCCGCGCCGACACGCCGTCAGGGCCGAGCCCGTCGATCAGTCGTCCATCGCCTTGCTTCCAGAGGAAGCGCCCGATCGCTTTCGCCGGGCGCACGAAGATCGCTTCGTAGATCTCGTCGAAATACCATTTGTTGAAGAGGAAACGGTAGAGGATCGGGTTTGCCTCCGCGAACCTCGCCGGCAGGGACGGGTTTACGATATAAAACCAATAGGCGAGCGCGAAGCCGATCAGCATCATGATGAAAGCCGAGTTTTCGGCCAGGAACGGCACGCTTTCGACCTTCTTGACGATGTCCTCGTCGAAATACAGCGCGCCGTTCCAGAAATGCTCGGCCGGCGCACCGAAGAACACCTCCCTGAAGACCAATCCCGCGCCGAGCGCGCCGAGCGCCAGGACGAAGAGAGGCACGAGCATGACGAGCGGGCTCTCATGGGGTTCGATCGGGCCATGGGCGTGATGATCGTCATCGTCCAGGGCGCCGTGATCGTTCGCCCCCGTCATCTGTGTGGCACCCGCATTGTGCGCCTCATGAGCGTCGGCCGCGGCCCAACGCGGCTTGCCGGCGAAGGTCATGAAGATCAGGCGCCAGGAATAGAAGGAAGTCATGAGCGCGGCGATGAGCGTGCATAGGAAGGCGAACACATGGCCCGAGCGATCGGTCGCGTAGGCGGCTTCGATGATGGCGTCCTTCGAATAGAACCCTGCCGTGAACGGAAAGCCGGTAAGCGACAAGGTGCCGATGACCATCATGGCGCAAGTGATGGGGATGGACTTTGCCAGTCCGCCCATCTTCCGCATGTCCTGCTCATGGTGCATGGCGGTGATGACCGAGCCTGCGCCAAGGAACAGGAGCGCCTTGAAGAAGGCGTGGGTGAACAGATGGAAGATGCCCATCTCGTAGGCGCCCGTGCCCAGGCCGACGAACATGTATCCGAGCTGCGAGCAGGTCGAGTAGGCGACGACGCGCTTGATGTCGTTCTGCACGAGGGCAACGGTCGCGGCGAAGAAGGCCGTCATGGCGCCGATCACCATCACCACCGACTGCGCCGCCGGCGCCTGCTCGAACAGGGGCGAGAGGCGCGCCACCATGAAGACGCCCGCGGTCACCATGGTCGCCGCATGGATGAGGGCGGAAACCGGGGTCGGCCCCTCCATCGCGTCGGGTAGCCAGGTGTGCAGGAGGAATTGCGCCGATTTGCCCATCGCCCCCATGAACAGGAGCAGGCAGGCAAGCGTCAGCGCCGGCCAGTCGAAGCCGATGAAGTGGAACGATTCCGTGGCGATCTCAGGCGCGCGCGCGAAGATATCGCTCAACGAAATGCTGCTGAACAAGGTGAAGACGACGAAGATGCCGAGCGCAAAGCCGAAATCGCCAACGCGGTTGACGATGAATGCCTTGATGGCCGCGGCATTGGCGGCTGGCCGATCGTACCAAAAGCCGATCAGGAGGTAGGAGGCGAGGCCGACCCCTTCCCAGCCGAAGAACATCTGCACCAAGTTATCCGCCGTCACCAGCATCAGCATGGCGAAAGTGAACAAGGAGAGATAGGCGAAGAAGCGCGGTCGCGACGGGTCATCCGCCATGTAACCGATCGAGTAGACGTGGACGAGCCCGGACACGGTGTTGACCACGACCAGCATCACCACGGTCAAGGTGTCGATGCGCAGCGCCCATTCGACCCGAAGCCCGCCCGAGACGATCCAGGGCGCAAGATCGACATGCGCCGTTTGATGGCCGAGGCCCACCTGGAAGAAGGCGATCCAGGAGAGCAAGGCCCCGAGCAGCAGGAAGCCGGTGGTGACGAGCTCGGCTCCGCGCGCGCCGATCACGCGGCCGAAGCCGCCGGCGATGAGGAAGCCGAAGAGCGGCAGGAAGACGATCGCTGAATACATCGCCGAGGCCTGATCCTTCGCGGGCGGGCTCAGCCGCGCATCATGTTGACGTCTTCGACCGCGATGGTGCCGCGGTTGCGGAAGTAGACGACGAGGATGGCAAGGCCGATCGCGGCTTCCGCGGCCGCGACGGTCAAGATCACCAGCGCGAAGATCTGGCCGAGAATGTCGGCCCGGAAAGCCGAGAAGGCGACGAGATTGATGTTCACCGAAAGCAGGATCAGCTCGATGCACATCATGATGAGGATGATGTTCTTGCGGTTGAGGAAGATGCCGAACACGCCGAGCGTGAACAAGATCGCCGCGACGGCGAGATAATGAGTGAGGCCGATGACCACGCGCAGCCCCCTATACGCCTTGCCGGAACGGAACCTTGCGCAGCTCCATGGCCGTGCGCTTCGTGCGGGCGTTCTGCTCGGCGGCGCTCTGACGCTTGACGCCCTCGCGCCGGCGCAGGGTGAGCACGATGGCGCCGATCATGGCGACCAGCAGGATCAGGCCGGCGGCTTCGAAGTAATACACATAGGTCGTGTAGAGCGCCTGCCCGATCGCCTTGACGTTCGACCCGCTGCGGGCGCTTTCGGCGGCCGCGTTTACGGCCAAGGGAGTGCCGGCGATCTTGCCGCCAGCGACGACCGTCGCGGCCACCAGGATGAGCTCGATGAGGAAAACCACGCCGATCAAGGCGCCGATCGGCAGATATTGCAGGAAGCCTTGCTTCAATTCCGCGAAGTCGACATCGAGCATCATCACCACGAAGAGGAACAGCACGGCGACCGCGCCGACATAGACGACGATGAGGATCATCGCCAGGAACTCGGCCGACAGCATGAGGAACAGGCCTGCCGCGTTGACGAAGGCGAGGATCAGGAACAGCACGGCGTGCACCGGATTGCGGGCCGCCACCACCATGAAGCCCGAGGCCAGCATGACCGCCGAGAACAGGTAGAAAAAAACGCCTGAGAGATCCATTCGTCGCCGCTTCTCCGCTCGTGTGCCTCAGCTTCCGCCGCGCGCCGCGCCGTGTATAGACGCCGGCCGAAGGACGCACAATGTCGCGGCGAAGCCGCCATGGGCCTGGCAGTGCCCGGGCTCGAGGCATCGGGAAAGGGAGGTGGGCATCGAAGCTCCTCGGACTAGCGGTAAGGGGCGTCCAGGACGATGTTGCGGGCGATCTCGCGCTCCCAGCGCGCGCCGTTCTCGAGAAGCCGGTCCTTGTCGTAGAACAGCTCCTCGCGCGTCTCCGTGGCGAACTCGAAATTCGGGCCTTCGACGATGGCGTCGACCGGGCAGGCCTCCTGGCACATGCCGCAATAGATGCATTTCGTCATATCGATATCGTAACGCGTGGTGCGCCTGGTGCCGTCATTGCGCCTTGGCTCGGCCTCGATGGTGATCGCTTGAGCCGGGCAGATGGCCTCGCATAATTTGCAGGCGATGCAGCGCTCCTCGCCGTTCGGATAGCGCCGCAACGCGTGCTCGCCCCTGAAGCGCGGCGACAGCCGGCCCTTCTCGAAGGGATAGTTCAGCGTCGCCTTCGGCTTGAAGAAATAGCGCATCGACAGGAAGAAGGCGGAGACGAACTCCTTGAGGAACAAGGACCTCGCGGCTTGATCGAGCGCCATCACATGAACCTCGTGTTCAAGCTCAAAGGACGCCGATCGGCGTCCGGCAGGCAAAGCGAGAGAGGGTGCGACAAGGCCATGCGTCACACGCCGACCGGCGCCCATCCGAAAATCTGGAGAACGGCTGCGACGATGACGACCATCGCGAGCGAAATCGGCAGGAACACCTTCCAGCCGAGCCGCATCAATTGATCATAACGATAGCGCGGCACCATCGCCTTGACCATGGCGAACATGAAGAAGACCAGGCATACCTTCAGGACGAACCAGATCACCCCGGGAACCCAGGTGAAGGGCGCGAAGGGCAATGGCGACAGCCAGCCGCCGAGAAAGAGGATGGTCGTCATCGCGCACATGGTGACGATGGCGACATATTCGCCCAGCATGAACATCATGTAGGGCGTCGAGGAATATTCGACCATGAAGCCGGCGACGAGCTCGGATTCGGCTTCCATCAGATCGAAGGGCGGGCGGTTGGTCTCCGCAAGCGCCGAGACGAAGAAGATCACGAACATCGGCAGGAGGGGCAGCCAATACCAGCTGAAAAAGCCGAACCGGCCGTTCTGCGCCTCGACGATCGCCGTGAGGTTGAGCGAGCCCGCGCACATCAGCACGGTGATGATCACGAAGCCGATCGAGACCTCATAGGAGACCATCTGCGCAGCGCAGCGCAGCGCAGCGAGAAAGGGGTATTTCGAGTTCGACGCCCATCCCGCCATGATCACGCCGTAGACGCCGAGCGAGGAGATGGCGAAGATATAGAGGATGCCGACATTGATGTCGGCGATCGCCCAACCCGCCGAGACCGGAATGACGGCCCAGGCCGAGAGAGCCAGGACGCAAGTCACGAGCGGCGCGAGGAGGAAAATGCCCTTCGACGAGCCCGAAGGGATGATCGGCTCCTTGAACACGAATTTCAAAAGATCGGCGAAGCTCTGCAACAGCCCGAAGGGGCCGACCACATTGGGCCCGCGGCGCAATTGCACGGCAGCCCAGATCTTGCGGTCGGCAAGCAGGATGAAGGCGACGCAGACGAGCAGCACCACGAGCAGAACGAGGCTCCAGAAGACTATGCCGAGCAAATGGAGGAGCAGGTCTTGCATCGTCTACTCCGCCGCGATCGTGTTTGTGCCGCGCGCCAGCTCCGCGCATTGCGCCATGACGCTCGAAGCCCGCGCGATCGCGTTCGAGAGATAGTAATCGCCTTCGCAAGCGGCGAAGGGCGAGGACGGCGCTGTGACCTCGAGGCCGCCGAGCGCCGCAAGCGCCGCTGCGCCATCGGCGGGCACTATGCGGCCGTCGAGCGCGAGATGGGGATGGGCGGCATAGAGCGCCTTGCGTAACTGAGCGAGCGAATCGAACGGCAGGACCTGTCCGATGGCGCCGGAAAGCCCGCGCAGGATCGCCCAATCGTCGCGGGCATCGCCCGGCGGGAAGACGGCGCGCGCCGCGATCTGCACGCGGCCCTCGGTGTTGACATAGGTGCCCGATTTCTCGGTATAAGCGGCGCCCGGCAAGATGACGTCGGCGCGATGGGCGCCGCGATCGCCATGCGTGCCCTGATAGATCACGAAGGCTCCGGGTGCGATGTCGATCTCATCGGCCCCGAGAAGATAGACGAGATCGAGCGCGCCGGCCTTGGCCATCGAGAGGGCATCCAACCCGCCCTCCCCCGGCACGAAATGAAGATCGAGCGCGCCTACACGCGAGGCCGCCGCGTTGAGCACGCAGAAGCCGTTCCAGCCGTCGCGGGCCAGGCCGAAGGCTTGGGCCGCCTTCGCCGCGAGCACGAGATTGGCGAGCCCGGCTTCGCCGGACAAGGCACCCCTTCCGAGGATGAGCATGGGCTTCTTGGCTGCTCCGAAGGCTAAGGCGAATTCGCCTTCGCTCGAGGCGATCGAAGCCAGCGTTTGGGCGCCAGCGCCCAGATACTCGTAAGGATAGGTGAGGTCGGCGCGTTCGCCGATGAGGCCGATATGGACATTGCCCATGCGCCAGCGCTTGCGGATGCGGGCGTTGAGGATGGCGGCATCCACTCGCGGATTGACGCCGACGAGAAGGATGGCGTCAGCCTCCTCGATACCGGGGATGGCGGCATTGAACAGATAGGAAGCGCGGCCGAATTTCGGATGCAGGGCGGAGCCGTCCTCGCGCGCGTCGATATTCTTCGTCCCGAGCTTCTCCATGAGCAGCTCGAGGGCGAACAGCTCTTCGGCGCTCGCCAATTCTCCGGCGATCGCCCCGATTCGCCGCGGGTCAGCGGAACGGAGCCGCGCCCCGATCGCCGCGAAGGCCTCTTGCCAAGAGGCGGCGCGGAGCTTGCCGTCGCCGCCCCGCAGATAAGGCCGGTCGAGCCGCTGCGTGCGCAATCCGTCGACCACATGGCGCGTCTTGTCGGAGATCCATTCCTCGTTCACGTCCTCGTTGACGCGCGGCAGGATGCGCATCACCTCACGGCCGCGCGAATCGATCCTGATCGCCGAGCCCAGCGCGTCCATGACGTCGATCGATTCGGTCTTGGTGAATTCCCACGGGCGATATTGCAGAGCCCATGGTTTTGCGGTCAGCGCGCCGACGGGGCACAGGTCGACGACGTTGCCTTGCAGTTCCGAGCGCATGGCGTGCTCGAGATAGGTGGTGATCTCCATATCCTCGCCGCGCCCGATGGCGCCGAGATCGGCGACGCCCGCCACCTCGGTGATGAAGCGGATGCAGCGCGTGCAATGGATGCAGCGGTTCATCGCGGTCTTGACGAGGGGGCCGAGATATTTGTCCTCGACGGCGCGCTTGTTCTCGTGGAAGCGCGAGGAATCGACGCCATAGGCCATCGCCTGATCCTGCAGGTCGCACTCGCCGCCCTGGTCGCAGATCGGACAGTCGAGCGGATGATTGATGAGCAGGAACTCCATCACGCCTTCGCGCGCCTTCCTCACCATCGGCGTCCTGGTGTTGAGCACGGGCGGCTCGCCGTTCGGACCAGGGCGCAGATCGCGCACCGCCATGGCGCAAGAGGCTTGCGGCTTCGGATTGCCCTTCACCTCGATCAGGCACATACGGCAATTGCCGGCGATCGAGAGCCGCTCATGGAAGCAGAAGCGCGGGATCTCGGCTCCGCCGGCCTCGCAGGCTTGCAGCAGTGTGTAGTCCGCCGGGACATCGACCTCGTGGCCGTCGACGATGAGCTTGGTCATTGGCAGCTCGCGATGATGTTCTGCACCCGCGCCAGCAAATCCTGCACCAGCGCCGGCGAAAGCTTGCCCTTGAACGACAGGATTCCCTTGAAATCACTCGGGTCGAGGTTGATCGGTCCGCCCTTCAGGGCGTCGCCGTATTTTCGCTTCACGGCGCCTGCGCGATCCGCGTCGACACGCATGTTGCTCTTCACGAGGTCCAAGATCTCCTTGCGGATGAGCTGCACCTCGTCGAGATCGACGGTGCAGCTTCGGGCTTTCGCCGCGCCATCGACGAAAGCGGGCGCCAAGAAAGCCAGCATAGCCATGGCGGTCAAGGCCGCCCGACCCGCAATGCGTGACGGCCGCGCGATCATGCCACCGCCCTCGAGGCCTCGGCATATTGGCCGAAGCGCAGGAGATTGCCGTTCGGGTCCCAGACGTAGAATTCGCGCATTTTCCAAGTCCGATCCTCGATCTCGGAGATGCGGCCGCCCTCGCTGGCTTTGAGCATGGTGGCGCGAAGCGCATCGGCATCGGCGGCGCGCAGATAGGCCGAGCTCTGCTCGGCAAGCGCGCGATCGGCGCATTTCCAGAAATGCAGCTCGACGCCGTCGCGGCGGACGATGCCGTAATCCCCCCAGTTGCCGTCGATCGCAAAGCCAAGCTTGTCGCGATACCAGGCGAGCGTCGCTGGGACATCGGGCGCCGGCAGGATCGGACAGGCCTTCTGCAGGAGATGCTTCATCGCACTCACTCCGCCGCCTGCAGCACGGGCTCGGAATGGGGGTTTGCCGCGTAGAGATCGATGCGCTCCTCGATCTCGTGGCGGAAATGGGCAATGAGGCCCTGGATCGGCCAGGCCGCGGCATCGCCCAGCGCACAGATGGTGTGGCCTTCGACGCGTGTCGTCACATCGAGGAGCATGTCGATCTCGCGCTTCTGGGCGCGGCCTTCCGCCATGCGGGCTAGGACGCGCCACATCCAGCCGGTGCCCTCGCGGCAGGGCGTGCACTGGCCGCAGCTCTCGTGCTTGTAGAAATAGCTGATCCGGGCGATCGCCCGCACGATATCGGTCGATTTGTCCATGACGATGACGGCCGCCGTGCCTAGGCCCGAGCGCAGCTTCGACAGCGAATCGAAATCCATGGGCGTATCGAGAATCTGCGCCGCCGGCACCAACCGCACCGAGGAGCCGCCGGGGATCACGGCCTTGAGGTTGTCGAAGCCGCCGCGCACGCCGCCGCAATGCTTTTCGATCAGCTCGCGGAAGGGGATGCCCATCGCCTCCTCGACATTGCAAGGCTTGTTCACATGGCCCGAGACGCAGAAGAGCTTGGTGCCCACATTGTTCGGCCGCCCGATCGCCGAGAACCAGGCCGCGCCGCGCCGCAGGATGGTGCCCGCGACCGCGATCGATTCGACATTGTTGACGGTGGTGGGACAGCCATAAAGGCCGACATTGGCCGGAAAAGGCGGCTTCAACCGGGGCATGCCCTTCTTGCCCTCGAGGCTCTCGAGCAGCGCCGTCTCCTCGCCGCAAATATAGGCACCTGCGCCGTGATGCACATAGATATCAAAGGGATAGCCGTGAGCGTTATCCTTGCCGATGAGCTTCGCCTCATAGGCCTCCTCGACGGCGCGCTCAAGCGCTTCGCGCTCACGCACATATTCGCCGCGGATGTAGATGTAAGCAGCGTTAGCGCCCATGGCGAAGGAGGCGATCAGGCAGCCCTCGACCAGCAGATGGGGATCGTTCCGCATGATCTCCCGGTCCTTGCAGGTGCCGGGCTCGGATTCATCGGCGTTGACGACGAGATAATGCGGGCGCCCATCGCTCTGCTTGGGCATGAATGACCATTTCAGCCCGGTCGGGAAGCCGGCGCCGCCTCGTCCGCGAAGCCCCGACGCCTTCATCTCGTTGACGACCCAATCGCGGCCCTTGTCGAGGAAGAACTTCGTTCCATCCCAAGCGCCGCGCTTTTTCGCCGAGGCGAGGTCGGCGCCATGCCGACCATAGAGATTGGTGAAGATGCGGTCCTTATCGGCGAGCATGAAAGCCTCGATCCATCAACGCTTTGCCGGGCGAGGTTCACTCGCCTTCTTGCCGAGGTCACCCCCCGCCGCGAGAATCTTCGCCTGCCCCGTCCAATCCTCGCGATCGATACGGCCGGGGAAGGCGAGATAGGTGCCGACCCAGCGGATCTCGGCGCGTGTCCAATGAGCGATTTGGTCGAAATGAAACATGCCGAGCGCGTGCAGCCTTCCCTCGTTGACCCGCCCTATTCCCTTGATGCGTTGCAGATCGTCGGGGGCGCCGTCCCTTGCTGCCGCCAAGCCCTTCGGCTTCTCGCCGACGGCGTTGGCCTTGTCGAGCGATGAGGCATGCTTCGGCAAGGTGGCAAGCTTCGCCGCGATCTCGGCCTCCTCGCGCCGGGCGATGGCCTCTTGCTCGGCATGGGCGGCGGCCGGCTCGCCAGGCGCATGGTCGGCGCCCGGCTCATCGGCAGGCACCGCATTGGCGATGGGGGAACCCGCAGGCGCGACGGAGAGACCCATAGGCGACGCCGGCTGGGGCACATGCACCTTGCCCCCCTCGCCGGGCACCGCCGGACCGCTGCTTGCCGCCATCGTGGAAGGTGTGCCGGCGGGCTTGGCATCGGACGTCTTGGCGCCGGAGGGTTTCTGCTGATCGGCCTTTGCCGCCTCCTCATCGAAGCGCTTTTTCCAGGCGCCGATCTGCGATCCGTCGAACAATGCCGGATCGGTCAGCGTCGTTCCGCCGCCGACTGGCTCGGATCCGGTGCGGCCCGTCTGCGAACCGGTCTTCACCGGCCGCCCGGCGGCGAGATCGTCCAGCAGCCTGCCGAACCTGTCGGCGTCCAGGTCCTCGTAATAATCGTAGCCGATCTGAACCATCGGCGCATTGCAACAGGCTCCCAGGCACTCGACCTCGATCCAGGAGAATTGGCCGTCGGCCGATACCGTGCCTTGCGGGCCAATGCGCTGCTCGCAGACCTCCTTCAATTCGAGCGCGCCACAGACATGGCAAGGCACGGTGCCGCAGAGCTGCACATGGTGCCTGCCGATCGGAGACAGGTTGAACATCGTGTAGAAGGTCGCGATCTCCATGACCCTGATGAAGGGCAGGTCGAGCATCGCCGCGACCTCCTCGATCGCCTTGCGCGGCACCCAACCTCCCGCCTGCTCTTGCGCCTTCCACAACAGCGGGATCACGGCCGAGGCTTGCCGGCCGGCTGGATATTTGGCGATCTGGCCTTCGGCCCAAGCGGAATTCTGCGCCGTGAAGGCGAAGTCCCGAGGCTGGACGGAGGGTGGTGCTAGGCGGCGGACGCTCACCGGTCGACCTCCCCGAAAACAATATCCAAGGATCCAAGGATCGCCGACACGTCGGCAAGCATGTGGCCGCGGCACATGAAGTCCATCGCCTGGAGATGGGCGAAGCCCGGCGCCCTGATCCTGCAGCGATAAGGCTTGTTGGTTCCGTCCGAGACGAGATAGACGCCGAACTCCCCTTTCGGCGCCTCGACGGCCGCATAGACCTCGCCTTCCGGCACCTTGTAGCCCTCGGTGTAGAGCTTGAAATGATGGATCAGCGCCTCCATCGAGCGCTTCATCTGCGGGCGCGTGGGCGGCACGATCTTGTTGGTCATCGAGGAGACCGGCCCGGTCCTGTCCCTGCCGAGAAGTCGCTCGACGCATTGGCGCATGATCGACGTCGATTGCCGCATCTCCTCCATGCGGACGACCTGGCGGTCGTAGTTGTCGCCATGCTTGCCGACGGGGATGTCGAACTCCATCTCCTCATAGCATTCATAGGGCTGCGCCTTGCGCAGATCCCAGGGCGCGCCCGAGCCGCGCACCATGACGCCGGAAAAGCCCCATTTCCAGCAATCGGCGAGCGAGACGACGCCGATATCGACATTGCGCTGCTTGAAGATGCGGTTCTCGATGAACAGCGCATCGAGATCACCGACGACCTTGAGAAAAGGGTCGCAGAACTTGCCGATATCCTCGACGAGCTTCTCGGGAAGGTCCTGGTGCACGCCGCCCGGCCGAAAATAGGCCGCATGCATGCGCGAGCCCGAGGCGCGCTCGTAGAAGACCATCAGCTTCTCGCGCTCCTCGAAGCCCCAGAGCGGCGGCGTCAGGGCGCCGACATCCATGACCTGCGTGGTCACGTTGAGGAGATGCGAGAGCAGCCGCCCGATCTCACAATAGAGCACCCGAATCAATTGGCCGCGCTTGGGCACCTCGATGCCGAGCAGCCGCTCCACGGCGAGCGCGAAGGCGTGCTCCTGGTTCATCGGCGCGACGTAGTCGAGCCGGTCGAAATAGGGCACGGCCTGGAGATAGGTCTTGTGCTCGATCAGCTTCTCGGTGCCGCGATGCAAGAGCCCGATATGCGGATCGACTCGCTCCACCACCTCGCCGTCGAGCTCGAGCACCAGGCGCAGCACGCCATGGGCGGCAGGATGCTGCGGGCCGAAATTGATGGTGAAGTTGCGGATGTTATGTTCTGGCATGGCGAATGGTGAATGGAGAGTGGCGAATAGCAAGAAGCGGGCAACGAACAGAGATTAACATCAGATCGCCTCTGCCTTTCGCTGCGAAGAGCGGATTGGCGATCTAAGCATGCGCAAAAGATCGTGGCGCCTCGTCAGAACCGGATCGACATCCGCGCGAGTGGCAAATCGTACGCGACACGCAAGCAGCAAATGCGTCTCCAACTCCTTGAGCGAACCCCGAGCGGTCCGCAGAAACTGGGCGAACACGCCCGTCGTCTCGCGGCCATGCCCTTTCACGATGTTTGCCGCGACCGACACCGCCGATCTGCGCATTTGCGCCGTCATTCGCACTCGCTCACTTCGCCTTCTCATCCCCCGGCAGCACGTAATCCGTACCTTCCCAGGGGGAGAGGAAATCGAAATTCCTGAATTCCTGGGGCAGGCGCACCGGCTCGTAGACGACCCGCTTTTCCTCGTTGTCCCAACGCACTTCCACGAAGCCGGTGAGCGGAAAATCCTTGCGCAGCGGATGCCCCTCGAAACCGTAATCGGTCAGGATGCGCCGCAGATCGGGATGGCCGGTGAACAGGACGCCGTAGAGATCATAGACCTCGCGCTCGAACCAGTCGGCCGCCGGAAACACCCCGACCGCCGAGGCGACGGGAGTGCGCTCGTCGACCTCGAGCTTGACGCGCAGGCGCCGGTTATATTTCGGCGACAGCAGGTGGTAGACGACATCGAAGCGCTTCTCGCGCTCGGGATAATCGACGCCACAGATGTCGATGAAGCTCCTGAACAGGCAATCGGGCGCATCGCGCAGATGCGTCAGTACGTCGACGATCGCCTCGGCCTTCACGGTGACCGTGAGCTCGCCATAGGCGAGCTTAAGGCCGGTGACGGCGCGCGGAATGGCGGCCTTGATGGCGGCACCGAGCTCCTGGAGCGAGGCATCCGTCTCGTTCGCCATCGTCTCGTTCGCCATCGGGTCACGCCTCCCCGGCAGGCCGGTTCCGCCCGTCGGGAGCGGCAAGTTCGGACACGACCTCGTGGTGCGTGACGATCTCATCGAAGCTCGCGAGCACGGCGCGGGCCTCGGGCTCGACGACGGCGCGCTCAGGCTGGGGCCCCGAGAATGCCTTGACCGCCTCCATGGATGCCCATCTCGTCATCACCAGCATCTCGGCCTCGCCGCCCGCATCCCTCTGCAGCAGCGATGCGCCCATGAAGCCCGGCAACGCCGCAAGCTGCGGGAACACCGCGCCTTCGAGATGCCGGCGATAGGCGCCGGCATGCCCCTTCTTCTCCCGCCCGCGCCAGATGCGCACGATCATGTCATCGCTCGATGGTGCCGGTGCGGCGGATCTTCTTCTGCAGAAGCAAGATGCCGTAAAGCAGCGCCTCGGCGGTCGGAGGGCACCCCGGCACATAGATGTCGATCGGCACGATGCGGTCGCAACCGCGCACCACCGAATAGGAGTAATGGTAATAGCCCCCGCCATTGGCGCAAGAGCCCATGGAAATCACATAACGAGGCTCCGGCATCTGGTCATAGACCTTGCGCAGAGCAGGCGCCATCTTGTTTGTCAGCGTGCCCGCCACGATCATCACATCCGACTGGCGGGGCGAGGCGCGCGGCGCGAAGCCGAAGCGTTCCACATCGTAGCGCGGCATCGAGACCTGCATCATCTCGACGGCGCAGCACGCGAGCCCGAAGGTCATCCACATGAGCGAGCCGGTGCGGGCCCAAATGATGAGATCGTCCGCAGCCGCAACCAGGAACCCCTTATCGGCAAGTTCGTCGTTCAATTCGCCGAAGAACTTGTCGTTCGCCCCGACCGGCTTGCCGGTCGACGGGTCGAGGATGCCCTTGCCCGGCCGTGCGACCAGAGGGGCGCTCGCGGTCAATCCCATTCGAGCGCTCCCTTCTTCCATTCATAGACGAAGCCGATGGTGAGCACGCCGAGGAAGATCATCATCGACCAGAAGCCGAACCAGCCGAGGCTGCCGAAGGTCACGGCCCAAGGGAACAGGAATGCGACCTCGAGATCGAAGATGATGAACAAGAGCGCCACGAGGTAATAGCGCACATCGAAGGTCATGCGCGCATCGTCGAAAGCGTTGAAGCCGCACTCATAGGCCGAGAGCTTCTCCGGGTCCGGCTGCCGGTAGGCGATCAAGAATGACGAGACGAGAAGGGCGAGCCCGATCACCACGGAAACGCCGATGAAGATCACGAGCGGCAGATAGGCGCTCAGGAGATCGCTCATCATGAAGAGGCTCCGGCCAACACAAGCGCCGCCGCGGGTCGTTTCGATCCGCCGCCGGCGTGATCAGGGCTTATCGCGTCGCAACATGCGTCGCAAGGGGGAGGCTCGACGGCGGCGGTCGACGGCAATGGCAACGGCTTCGACAAGACGGCGAGCCGCACCACCGCCGCGAGCACGAGCATGGCGAGGAACTGATGGCCGAGGGCAGCCGCAGGCGGCACGGCAAGCAGCAAGGTCACGATGCCGAGAGCCAGCTGGGCGAGCACGAGGACGGCAAGGGCAAGGGCAAGACGGCCGAGCTTGCGGTCACGGCCCGGCCTCGACCACGCCGCCGCGTTCCAAAGCGCGAGAGCAAGGACGATATAGGCGAGCATGCGATGATCGAACTGGATCAGCGTCACATTCTCGAAGATGTTGACCCACCATGGCGTGGCGGCGAAGAGCTCGTCGAAGGGCGGCACGAACCGCCCATCCATGGTCGGCCAACTGTTATGGATCAGGCCGGCATGCGAGCCAGCCGTCAACGCTCCAAGCACGAGTTGCAGCAGGACGAGGCCGACGAGGAGCCTTGCGAGCAATACGGCCCCTCGCGGCATACTATGGCCGGGAGCCGGCGCTCCCCCCCGTCCGAGCGTAGTCGCGGTGGCGACGACCGCGGCGAGGAACAAGGCGGCCAGCAGCAAATGGACCGCAAGATCGACCGGCTCGACCGCGGTCATGCCGGGCTTGAGCCCCGAGGCCACCATGACCCAGCCGATCAGCCCCTGGAGGCCGAGCAGCAGCCCCATGCCGGCAAGCCTCACGCCGACGCTCCAGGGAAAGGCACGCGCCGCGAGGCCGAGGACGAAGCCGCCGGCAAAGACGAAGCCGATGAAGCGGCCGAGCTGGCGGTGACCCCATTCCCACCAGAAGATGGACTTGAAGCCTGCAAGGCTCATTCCCGCGTTGAGGAGCTGGTATTGAGGGCTGCCGCGATAGCGCGCGAACTCCCCCGACCAATCGGCCTCCGAGAGGGGCGGCAACATGCCGGAGAGCGGCCGCCATTCTGTGATCGACAGCCCCGACCCCGTAAGCCGAGTTGCCCCGCCGACCACCACCATCACGATCACCAGCCCCGCGACCGCCCAGAGCCAGAGGCCCACCCAGCCGGCAGTCCCGCGCCACGCCTGATGCGATACGGGCACGTCAAGATTGAAAGGGTCGAAGGCGGTGACTGTCATCCGGCGCTGGTCGGCGTTGTGTTTATCCGCCCGACATAGGCCGCCCTACCCCGGCAATCAACGGATCAGGCTGCGTCGCAGCGCCGCCCCCGGTTCCAGATCAGGGTCGGCACTCCCGAAACCAGCGTCTCGAAGCGCCGAGCATCCTGGAACAGCCCGTTCACCGAGATGCGCGGCAGCGCCTGCAGATGCCGCGCATGAGCCGGGAACAGCACGCCTGGCCGCGTCGTGACCGCGCTCGCGAAGCCGAGCTCGGCAGCGAGCGCGAAATCGCGCGCACCGGCCGATTGACGATCCCCGACCGGATATGAGAAATGCGCCGCCGTCACGCCGAGACGCCGGCGGATCGCGTCGCGCGAGCCCGCCATCTCTTCGCGCACGCGCGCCTCGTCCCATTTGGCGAGCATCGGATGCGTCAGACTGTGGGCGCCGATGGTAACGAGCGGATGACGCGCCATTTGCGCGAGCCCGTCCCAATCGAGGCAGAGCTGCTCGACGAGGGAAGCTGCGTCGATCCGGGCCTCGGCCGCCAGCGCCGCGACGACATCGAGCAGGCGCTGCTCGGCCCCCTCGCGCAGCCGCCAATACAGATCCTCGAACACCAAGGCCTTCTCGGCATCGTTGCGGGTGAACGCCGCGAAATGGAGATCTTCCCGCTCGACCGATACGCGGCTCAGCCGCCGCAGCGCCTCCTCGAGCTCGACCCACCATAGGCGTGCCGTGCGCTCGGCCAAGCCGGGCGTGACGAACAGCGTCATCGGGGCTCCATGGCGCTCGAGCACCGGCAGGGCCCTGTCGAGATTGTCGCGATAGCCATCGTCGAAGGTGAGGGCGGCGAACGGCACGCGCCCCCTCCCAGTCCGCAAGCGCGCCACGGCCTCGGTAAGCGTGACGAGCTCGTAGCCGAGGCTCTTGAGGCAGTGGAGCGCGGCGTCCAGGAACTCCGGCGTGATCTCGAGGATGCGGTTCGGCGCGAAGCCGCGCTCGGCGCAAGGGCGCACCTGATGCAAGGTCAAGATGACGCCGACGCCGCGGGTGAGCGGCGCCAGCAGGCTGCCTAGGCCCGTCTTGCCGATCGCATCGAGCGCCGCGGCGAAAACGGAGTGTTTGGCGCTCATCTCGATCTTTGCTCGAAGTTAAGGGTTGTTCGGCAAGCTTGAGAGCACCCTGCGCTGGGCGGGCCTCCGACGGCAGGAGTAGGCGCAGCCTGTCAATGCGAGGTTAAGATCGGCTCGTGCGCGACATCGAAGTCTTCCACGACCTTGAGCAGATCGAGCTCCATTGGCGGCAGTTGGAGACGAATGGCGCCGCCTCGCCCTTCCAGCGCTTCGCCTGGATGGCATGCCATATCCGCACGATCTCTGCGGCGAGCGGCGCCGTGCCCGCAATCGTGTTGATCCGCGACGCCGCCGGCAAGCCCGCCGCGATCTTGCCTCTCGAGAAGATGCGGCGCAGCGGCATTACCATGCTCAGGAGCATCGGCGGCAAGCATGCGAGCTTCCATTTGAGCCTGGCGACGGCTGAAGGAGCAGCGATCATCGCCGCGGATCCGCTGCTCACGCTGCGTCGAGCCGCCGAGGCCGCGGGCGGCGCGGACCTGGTCATGCTTTCGAACCAGCCATTGCAATGGGAGGGCGCGCCCAATCCCTTGGCGCGACTCTGCGCGGTCGAGGCCGCGAGCCAGGCCTATGAGACTGAATTGCCCAAGGACGGCGAAGCCTTCATCGCGCAGCGCGTGTCCGCGGAGGCCCGCAAGAAGCTACGCAAGAAGCGCCAGGCGCTTGCCAAGATCGGCGTGGTCGCAGCCTCGAGAGCCGTCAGTCCCGAAAGCGTCGGCGCAGCGTTCGAGGCCTTCCTCGCTCAGAAGCAGCGCCGCTTCACGGCGCAAGGCATCGCGAATCCCTTCGCCGATGCGGCAACGCAAGGATTTCTGCGCACGGCCTGCCGCCAATCGGGCGCCGAGCCGGCCGCCGTCGAGCTCTACGCGCTGAGCTGCGGCGAGCGTATCGTCGCCGTCTTCGGGCTCGCGACCGGCTTCCGTCGCGCTTCGGGGATGTTCACCTCGTTCGACGACGATCCCTTGATCGCCCGCTGCAGCCCGGGCGACATCCTGCTTCGTGAGCTGGTGCGCGACCTGATCGCGCGCGGCTTTGCGCGCTTCGATCTCGGCATCGGCGAGGCGCGCTACAAGAACTCCTTCTGCACCACGAAGATCCCGCTGACGGATGCCTTCGTGCCGCTCACCTTGTACGGACGCCTCGCCGCCGCGGCCATGCAGACCGCCTCGCGCGTCAAGGCCGCGGTCAAGCGCGATCCGCGCCTGCTCAACGCGGCCTATCAGCTACGCTCCGCCATGCGGCGACTCGGCTAGCCGGAATTCGGCTAGGGCATGTTGACATACATGCGGGAGTCGGAAAGCCCCAGTCGAAGCGTTCGCACCGCACGCCCCTGCGGCGCAGCTCCACGACAGTCGCCTCGATGTCCGGCACCGACCATCCAAGCGCCGTATGCGAGGCGGGCTCGAAGGCCGCGAGCTTTTGGATGCGCAGCATCGTTGCGCCAACCTCGAAGATGAGCGCGAAAGGCGTGTCCTCGATGCAACGCAGGCCGAGCAGGCGCCCGTGGAAGTCCTTCGCGCTTTCCCCATCGCCAGTCGCGAGCGCACCTTGGTCGAACTGCGCGACCAGTCAAAGCTGCAGCAATACAGGAGAAAGGCAAGTTCGCATCCCCGCTTGCGCGGGACGCGCCGTTCGGTCAAGGACAGCGCGGTCCGCTTCACAACAGGGAAACGCCTCATGTCCGCCATCGAAGATCGCCTGAAACAGCTCGGCATCGCCTTGCCGACGCCGGTGCCGCCGGTCGCGAACTATGTGCCCTTCGTGATCACCGGGCGACAGCTCGTCGTCTCCGGCCAGATCTGCGCGGGACCAGACGGCAAGATCGCCGAGCGCCATCTCGGCAAGCTCGGCGGGGCGGTGTCGATCGAGGCCGGCAAGGAGGCTGCCCGTTTCGCCGCCATCAACGTGCTCGCCCAGGCGAAGGCCGCGCTCGGCGGTCTCGAGCGCATCTCGCGTTGCGTGCGCCTCGGCGGCTTCATCAACTCGGCGCCCGATTTTGCCCCGCTGCCGCAAGTCATGAACGGCGCGTCGGACCTGATGGTCGAAGTGTTCGGCGATAAGGGACGCCACGCGCGCTCGACGGTCGGCGTCGCCAACCTGCCCCTGAACTGCGCCGTGGAGGTCGAGGCGCTGTTCGAGCTGGCCTAGGGGCGCAAGGTGAGCACTGCGCTGCAATGGCTCGTCGCACGGCCGATCGCGCATCGCGGGCTGCACGACAAGGCGGGAGGCGTGATCGAGAACACCGCCTCCGCCGCACGGGCCGCGATCGCGGCAAGATTCGCGATCGAATGCGATGTGCAGTTGAGCGCCGATGGCGAAGCCATGGTCTTTCATGATTTCACCCTCGAGCGGTTGACGCAAGGCGAGGGGCGCGTCGACGCGGCAAGTGCCGAGGCGCTTTCCGCCTTGCCGATGCGCGGCACGCAAGATCGCATAATGACGCTCGGCGACTGGCTCTCGCTCGTCGCCGGACGCGTCCCGGTCGTGATCGAGATCAAGAGCAGCTTTGCCGGCGACATGCGGCTCACACGGCGCACAGTGGAGGTGGTCGAGGGCTATGGCGGGCCGTTCGCCCTCAAATCCTTCGATCCGAGGGTGGTGACCGTGCTGCGCGACATCGCGCCCGAGATGCCGCGCGGCATCATCGCGATGAACAGCTACGGCTATTCCGATTATCTCGGCCTGTCGGCGCTCGAGAAGCATGCGCTAGCCAACCTCCTGCACTTCCCGCAGACGAAGCCGGATTTCCTGTCCTGGTGGATCGGCGATCTACCGACGGCCGCGCCCTTCCTGTGCCGCACGCAGCTCGGCTTGCCGCTGATGAGCTGGACCGTGCGCACCGAGCAGGAGCGAGAGCTTGCGGCCGCCCATGCCGACCAGATGGTGTTCGAGGGTTTCCGGCCCTAACATGGCAGCTTGCGCCGGTCGGCTGGCGATTCAGCGGCGAGATTGCCGCATGGCGGCAAAACCCATGGGGCGCTAGCCTCGACGCATGACCATCGGATCGCGAACCGCCGCCTGCCCGCTGACGCTGAGCGCCGCCGCGTCCTTCGGCAAGATCGAGGCGGCCGCCTGGGACGCTTGCGCCAATCCCGTGATCGCGTCGGGCGAAGCGGCAGACGCGACGCCGACCGATGAAGACGCCTTCAACCCGTTCGTCTCGCACGCCTTCCTCGACGCCCTCGAACAGTCGAAATCGGCCGTGGCGCGGGCCGGCTGGAGCCCCTGCCCGCTACTCGTCGAGGACGGGGAAGGGACGCTGCTTGCCTGTGCCCCAGCCTATCTCAAATCACATTCGATGGGCGAATACGTCTTCGATCACGCCTTTGCCGATGCCTTCGAGCGCGCCGGCGGCCGCTATTACCCGAAGCTGCAGGTCGCGGTGCCCTTCACGCCGGTGACCGGAAGGCGGCTGCTGATCCGGCCTGGCCCGCGCGCCGGCGAGGCGCGCGACCTGTTGATCGGCGGCCTCGAGGCCCTGATGCGGCAATCGAAAGCCTCGTCGACTCATGTCACCTTCGCGACGAAGCCCGAATGGGAGGCTCTCGGCGAGCGCGGGTTTCTCAGACGCATGGACCGGCAATTCCATTGGCTCAATGCAGGCTATGGCAGCTTCGAGGATTTCCTCGGAGCGCTCGCCTCGCGCAAGCGCAAGACGATCAAGCGCGAGCGCCGCGACGCATTACGGGACGCCATATCGATCGAGTGGGTGACGGGCTCGGACATCACCGAAGCCCATCTCGACGCTTTCTTCGCCTTCTATATGGATACGGGCTCGCGCAAATGGGGCAGGCCCTATCTGACGCGCGCCTTCTTCTCGCTCATCGCGGAGCGGATGGCCGAGCGCCTCCTGTTCGTGATGGCGAAGCGGGCCGGGCGCTATATCGCCGGCGCCATCAACCTCATCGGCGACCGCGCCCTTTATGGCCGCAATTGGGGCTGCGTCGAGGATCACCCTTTCCTGCATTTCGAGGTCTGTTACTACCAGGCGATCGAATTCGCGATCATGCGCAAGCTCGCCCGCGTCGAGGCCGGCGCCCAGGGGGAGCACAAGCTGGCGCGCGGCTATGTGCCGGCCAACACCTATTCGGCGCATCTCTTCGCCGATCCGCGGCTGGCGCGCGCGGTCGCCGACTATCTCGAAGGCGAGCGAGCACATGTCGAAATCGCCAGTCGCGCGCTCGCCGAAGCCGCGCCCTTCCGCAAGGGAAGGCCCGAAATGGATGAGTGAGCGGGCTTGCGGCGCAACTGGAATGCCGTCGCGATCTTGCTCTTCCGCTCAGTCGCCGTTCAGCTCGCAGGGGCCAGCATGGAGGGACTTGAATGCAGGCGGGGTTGCGACAAGGACCAAGGAGCCGACCATGTCGATGAAACGCTTCTTCAAAGGGCTAGCCATCCTCTCGCTCGCGCTTGGGGCAGGATTTGCCTCGCTGCCCCACGCGCAAGCTGCGCCGCTCGTGCCGAGCGCCGCCGACGCAGCGACCGCGCTCGGTGCCACCCTGCCGATCATCGCTCCGGGCTCGAATCTCATCGAGGCCCGCTATTGGCGCTACCGTTATTGGCGGCCTTACCACCGCTGGCATTACCGCCGTTGGCATTACCGCCATTGGCATTACCGGCGCTGGCACTATCGCCGCTGGCATTACCGGCGCTGGCGTTGACGCTGACGGCGATGTGAAGCAACGCGGCGCCTCGCTCCTGCGCGCGGCGGGACGGCGGGACGCGCGACGATGGCCGCGCGGCCCAACGCTGGAGCGTAGCCTCGAATGGAATGGGCTGCTGGCGCAAGCTCATGCGCAAGGACAAGATGCCGGAACCGGGGATCGATCTCTCAAAGGGGCATTGCCCCCAGCCCGCACTCCAGACCTCGGCTTGACCCTCCCTCGCGCCGAGATTACCGCTGTGGCCATCCGGAAGGGTGGCCGAGCGGTTGAAGGCAGCGGTCTTGAAAACCGCCAGAGGTTCACGCCTCTCGTGGGTTCGAATCCCACCCCTTCCGCCAACTCAGAACAGAACTGCGAACGCCGGGCGTAGCCGATTTTATGCCCGAGGCGGTCACGTCTCCGGCTTGGTCCTTGGCGAGACCGCGAGTCCAAGCAACACGAGCACGGCCTGATTGAGCCGCAGGATATCTCCGTCGTCCAACCTCCCGACGCGCGCGCCGACCTTGGTCTTGGGGACGGTGGTGATCTTGTCCACCATCAGACGGCACGCCGTGCGCAGGCCATTGCGCTCGTTCGGATCTACCGGCAGGCGGAACAGCGGCGCGTCGGTCTCATCGGTGGTGAAGGCGCAGACCGTGATCGAGTCCGTCGCACCGAAACTGTCGTCTTGGACGATGACGACGGGACGCGGCTTGCCCCCGTAGTCCTTGCCGCCGGCGACGGTCCAGATGTCGCCTCGCCTCATTCATCACCCCAATCCGAGACCGAGTCGATGAATGCCTGATCCTCCCGCGCATGAGCACTGGCGGCGACCGCGGCCGATTGGCGATGCGCTTCAGACCGGAAGGCGGGGGAGCGCACGTCCGGCACCCAAATCTGGATCGGGCGCAGACCCTGCTCACGCAGCCGCTCGCGATGTTCCCGCACCTTGATGCGCGAAGGCTTGGGGCTTGATGCCGAGGCCATGATCAGTCTCCAATGTGGTTACATGTAACTTATCATGCTCCGCCCGGCTTCGTCAGTCCTTTCACCGCTATGGCGTAGACATGCTCATCATCATCGGTCGTGGCCCGCCAAGAGCGCCCAGATCGGACTGGACGATTCGGCTCCAGCTCCATAAGCCTGTTACATTGCTCGACTAACGCGCTCTCGGCGGGCCGCATTCGGCGGCCAAGAACTCGATGAGCAGGGAATGGAGGATCGTCATGAAGAGAGCCATTTTCGGAGCGCTGACGGCGCTGGCTTTGATGGCCGCCCCGGCACTGGCGGAGACCGTCAAGCTGGAATTATGGGCGAGGAAGGATACCTCGGGGCCGCTCCGCGCGGAGAACGTCGTCAAGGCGGCCGCCAAGTTGAATGCGGCCCTCAAGGCCGAGGGCTCGGCTAAGCAGGTCGAGGTCGCGGTGCGCGAGAGCCCGGCGCCCGGATTCGACGACGACGCGCTGCAGCTCTTGCGCGTCTTCGGCATCGGCCAGGGACCGGACATGTTCGTCGCCGCGCATGAGTGGGTCTGCGCCTTCGAGAAGGAAGGCTTCGCCCTGAAGCTCGACGGCTATATCGCCAAATACCCGGATCTGTTCGACAAGATCATCCCGTCGCTGTGGAAATCGACCGAGTGCAAGGGTGGCCGCTACGCCATCCCGCAGGACGCCGAAGCGCGCATGTTCTTCTACAACAAGAAGCTGTTGCGCAAGGCCGGCTATGACGACGCCTTCATCGAGGCGCTGCCGAAACGGACCATGAGCGGCGATCTGACCATGGACGGGCTCCTCGATATCGCCAAGCAGGTCGTCGACAAGGGCGGCGCCAAATACGGCATCCTGCATCGGCCGTCGATCGGGCCGGACTACATCATGGTGTTCCAGTCCTACGGCAACGACTTCGTCGATCCGGAAACCGGCAAGCTGCTGCTCGAGCGCGACAAGCTCGCGGCCGCCTATGGCTGGATCGAAAGAGGGGTGAAGATGGGTGTCATCCCGGCCAACAACACCTCGATGGAGTGGGACACGATCAAGGCCGAGTTCTACAAGAACAACAACGTCGCCTTCTGGATGTACGGCATCTGGGACCTCGGCAGCGCCGCCTTCCCGACCTTCGGAGTGCCGTCGGACGAGGCGAGCTTCTCCAAGGACTGGGGCTGGATTGCCTCTCCGCCGGTCGAGAAAGGCGGCAAGCCGTCGAGCCTGACCCATCCGATCGTCTACGCGGTCGCCGCCGGTACCAAGAACCCTGATCTCGCGGTCCGCCTGCTCGGCTACACCTCGTCGGAAGACCTCAATACCGACCACGCCGTCTCGACGACCCATCTGGGCATCCGCACCGATCAGGTCAACGACCCGCGCTACCAGAAGGCCTGGACGCTGGCCAAGGCCTCGGAGCTTTTGCCGATCACCAAGTTCCTGCCCAACAACCCGCAATTCGGCGATCTCAACCGGATCATCTATTCCGCGATCCAGGGCGTCGAGTCGGGCAAGCTTACCGGTCAGGCCGCGGCGGATTTCGTGATCGCCCAGGCCCGGTCGTCGCTCGAGAACATCATCGTCAAGTAGCGACCGATCAGCGCTGAGAATCAGGGAAAGTCGTCGCGTGGATCGCGAGGCGCCAAATCCCTCCCCTGCTCTTACAATGCTCTTGCAGGGGAGGGTGGCCGCGAAGCGGCCGGGGTGGGGTCCGCCGGCGGAGAATGTAGGTCCTTGCATCCAGGTGGGACGGCTCGCCGTCCCAGTTTCCCCATGCGTTCCTCTGGACCGCGCCGGCGCCGGCCGGCACGGTCGAACGAACAAGCGAAGCTGATGGCCATAACCGGAGAGCTGAAGATCGAACGCCGCGGCGCGAAGGCGCGGCGCCGGCAATGGACGAATTTCGTCATCTTCCTCGGCCCGGCGATTCTTCTCACGGTCATTTTCTTCGTCATTCCGGTGATCATCGACATCGTCGTGTCGTTCACCGACATGGGCCGCTCGCTGCGGGTGACCGAGTTCTCGACCAAGCAATACCAGCGCATTTTCGCGGGCGACCGCAGCCTGACCACCTCGATCGGCATCACCTTCATCTATGTGCTCGGTACGCTCGCGCTCTTCAACGTGAGCTTCGGCCTGGTTCTGGCGCTGGTCACCACCTCGATCAACCGGGTCTCGGGCGCGTTCTTCCGCGGCGTCTGGCTCCTGCCGCGCATGAGCCCTTCGGTGCTCTACATCCTTTTGTGGATCTGGGTCATCAATCCGTCGAAATTCGGTTTGCTCAATCAGATCCTCATTTCCGTGTTCGGTCTGTCGCAGCCCCTCGACCCGCTGACGGATGCCCCGGTAGCGCTCATCATCATCGCCAACGGGTTCATCGGCGCCTCGCTCGGCATGGTGATCTTCACCTCGGCCATTCGCGGCATACCCGAGCACTTGTTCCACGCCGCGCGGATGGATGGCGCCGGCGGCCTGTCGATCGTGCGCCACATCACGCTCCCGGCGCTGCGCTGGCCGATCAGTTTCGTCACCATCTTCCAGACGCTGTCGCTGATGGTGAGCTTCGAATACATCCTGCTGCTGACCAAGGGCGGCCCGTTCAACGCCACGACGGTCTATGCCCTCTATGTCTATCGGCGCGCCTTCGAGGGTGGCCAATATGCCTACGGCGCGGCGCTGGCATTGTTCCTGATCGTGCTCGGCATCGTCGTCGCCCTGCTCGGCTGGCGTTTCTTCGACATGCAGAGGCTGCTCCAGCGGCCGCGCATCGAGGTGCAGTGAGATGACCGCCTCGGCCGACGCGACGCTGCCTCGCTCGACGGCGGAAGCCTCGATCGATTGGACGACGGTCGCCGCCCGCGGCCGCGTGCGGCGGCGCCTCAGGGCGGCCGGCGCCTACGCCTTCCTCATCGCGGCCTCGCTCCCGATCGTCCTGCCCTATTTCTGGCTGGTCACCGTCGCCTTCTCCGCCAAGCTCGGCATTGCCGAAACCAAGGTTCTGTGGCGGTCCATGGGCATATTCGTGCCGGCAGTCATCGCCTTCTGGCTGGCGGGAGTCCTGAGCATCGATCGCCGTCGGATGCTGATCGGCTTCGTCGTGATCGCGGTGGTCTCAGGGATAGCCTTTGCGGTGCTGGTCGGGCCGGACCTATATCTCGGCAACTTCATCTTCCTCGTCGAACCGAACTTCGAATCGGCGGTGCGCTCGCGCGTCGGACAGGTGACCGCCGCGACCCAGTTTCCGAGCGTCTGGCATGCCTTCGGCAATTCGCTGCTGCTCGCGGGCTCGCAGACCGCGATCGTGGTGACGGTCGCCTCGCTCGCCGGATACTACCTCTCGCGGTTCCAGTTCCCCGGGCGCGCCGCGACGCTGCGCTCCCTCCTCGTCCTGCATGCCTTCCCGGTGCTGACGCTGATCGTGCCGCTGTTCTTGATGCTCTACTATATCGGGCTGCTCGACACGCTGTTCGGGGTGATCCTCGTCCTCGTCGCCTTCGAGCTGCCCTTTGCCGTTTTCATCATGAAGGGCTTCTTCGACGGGGTCCCGTGGGACATCGAGATGAGCGCTCTCACCGACGGCGCCTCGCGGCGCCAGGCGTTCCTGCGGGTCGTGCTGCCGCAGGTGACGAACGGCATCATCGCCGTCGCGGTCTTCACCTTCATCCGCGGTTGGGAGGAATACATCTTCGTGTTCACCTTCCTCATCCGCAACACCAACTGGACGATGAGCCTCTACATGTATTTCGTCCGCGACGACATGATGGGCGTCGACTATGGCGTGGTGTCGGCAGTGGGCGTCCTCTACCTCGTTCCGAGCCTCGCGCTCTACGCGGTCGCCCAGAAATATCTGAGCCAGATCACGCTCGGCGGCGTCAAGGGGTAAGCGAGGATGGCACGCATCGAATTCCGCAACATGGCCAAGCGCTTCGGCGACGTTACGGTAATCGCGGGGATGGACCTCGAGATCGCCGACGGTGAGTTCGTGGCCCTGCTCGGGCCGTCCGGCTGCGGCAAGTCGACCAGCTTGCTGATCCTCGCCGGCATCTACCTGCCGAGCGGCGGCGAACTCCTGTTCGACGGGCATGTGGTGAACGAGGTCGAGGCGAAAGACCGCAATGTCGGCATCGTCTTCCAGTCCTACGCGCTCTATCCGCACATGACCGTGCGGGAGAACATCATGTTTCCCCTGCGCTTCAAGAAGACGCTCGCGGACGAGGCGCGCAAGCGCACCAAGACCGTCGCGGATCTCGTCCAGATCGGCGAGCTCCTCGATCGCCGGCCGAGCGAACTCTCGGGCGGCCAGCAGCAGCGGGTGGCGCTCGCCCGCGCGCTGGTCAAGGAGCCGCAGCTGCTCCTGCTCGACGAACCGCTGTCCAATCTCGACGCCACCCTCAGGCTGACCATGCGCACGGAAATCAAGTCCTTGCAGGAGAAGCTCGGCATCACGACCATCCTGGTCACGCACGACCAAGTCGAAGCGACGACGATGGCGGACCGCATCATCTGCATGCGCGCCGGGCGGATCGAACAGGTCGGCACGCCGAACGATCTATACCACAGCCCGTCTAGCCTCTTCGTCGCCGGCTTCATCGGCTCGCCCCCGATCAATCTGGTGACCGGCCGGGCCGCGGACGGATACTTCACCGCCGGGAGCGTCGCCCTGCCGGTCGAACGCGCCGCGGGCGACGTGACCGTCGGATTGCGGCCCGAACACCTGAGCTTCGCTGCGTCCGGGCTGCCCGGCCGCGTTGCCCAGCTCGAACCGATGGGCCGCGAGGTGCTCTATGTGGTCGACACCGGCCTCGGCTATGTCCGCGTGCTCGAGCAGGGCTCCGCAGCGGCGCACGCGATCGGCGAGGAGGTACGGATCGGATTTTCGGCGGAGAATTCTCTCGTCTTCGACAGCGCCGGCGGGAAGCTTCTCGACCGCGCCCAGGTCCGCCCGCCGAGCTGAATGTCTCCCGCGACTGGTATCGATTTGGCGGCGGTCCCCCGCGCCCGCGTCGCCGGCCACAATTCGTTCAGGGGGTGATCCTGCAAACGGGAACTTGCATGATTGCCGCAAGCGAACCTCCTCTCGTGATGCGGGGCTTGGCCCGGCCATGACGAAAAGTTGGACACATTTCTGCAAAGGTCTCACGGAAAGGTTAGACGAAATGCCGATCTCGTTTCATGCCGCCGACAACGGCTTCACGCATGTCTGCGCGCATCGCGGATACAGTCTGCGCTATCCGGAAAACACGCTCGTCGCCTTCGAAGCCGCCAAGGCGGCGGGCGCCACGACCTGCGAGATCGATCTCGTTCTGACCCGCGACGGCGAGGCCGTGGTGATGCATGACGCCCTGCTCGACCGGACGACCGATGGCTACGGTTTCGTTGCGGATCATGACCTTGCCGACATCCGCGCGCGTGACGCGGCCATGCGCTTCAAGGGCCGCTTCTCAGGCATCCCGGTGCCGACTTTCGCCGAGACGGTCCTCTGGGCGAAGCGGGCGGGTATGGGCCTCGTGGTCGAGATGAAGGAGCGCGAACGCCCCGATGCCCTCTCGTCGCGGGTGCTGGACGTGCTCGAGGAGACGGACGGCATCGGCCAGGTGCTGGTCCTCTCCTTCAATCATGTCGACCTCGCCCGCATCAAGGAGAAGGCGCCGGAGCTGCGGACCGAGGCGATCGTCCACGCCCGTCACGTGGATATCGTCGCCGTCCTGAAGGCCTGCGGCGCGAGTTCCGTCTCGTTCGAGCTCGACATGTTCGCGCTTGAGGACGCGAAGGCCGTGCACGCCGCGGGCCTGTCGAATCGGGTCCACATTCCAAGGCCCGAGGCGCTCGCGCCGTACTGGATTTGCGGCCGCGATCCCCGCGCGCAAATCGGCGCCTGGCTTTCCGCGGGCCTTATCGATTCGCTCTCCGGCGACGATGTGGCGTTCCTGCGCAAGCTGGTCGACCAGAACCCGATCCGTTCGCCCGAGGCGCGATCGCCGCAAGCCGCCGCCTGACGGCGCAAGCCGAGCCCGCCGTCGCACGATATGCCCGACGAGTCGACCGGCGTCTTCGTCCACCATCAAGGGCGGCGCGTCCTGCTCAAATGGCACAAGCTGCGCCGATATCGGTCGGATCCCCCGTTCTCGGTCGCGAATCTGCGCGCCGGCCTTGCCGCCGGCGCGTCCCTGGAGATCGATGTCCGTGCGCTCGCCGATGGTGCCTGGGTCTGCCTGCACGACGATGTCCTCGACCGGGAGACGGACGGCCGCGGACGCGTCGGCGAGGCCGACACCGCGGCGATCCGCGGACTGCGCATTGCCGGCGCGGAATACGCACCGCCGCTGCTTGCCGAGGTCGCGCGCGAGGTCGCGGCCGCACCTGACACGGGCGCCTGCCTCCAGCTCGATCTGAAGGAGCCACGCGAGAGCCTGTCGCCCGCGGCCGTCGTGGCCTTCGCGGCGGCGATTGGGCCAGTCGCGAAGAGCTGCCTGACGAGCGGAACCGACTGGGAAGCGGTCCAGGATCTCGGCACAGCCGTTCCCTCGCTACGGCTCGGGTTCGATCCGCTCCAGCTCGCCGAAGGGCGCGATCTTGCCGACCGGGACAGCATCGCAGCGTTTATCGAGGAGGTGGCGGCGACCGCGCCGGGGGCCGCCACCTTCTACCTCCACTACCGGTTCGTCCTGCGGGCCTTGGCCCACGGCATCAACCCGGTGACGCGCCTGAAGGAGAGCGGCGCCTCGGTGGACATTTGGACCCTCGATCCGACGACGCCGGACATCAGCGGCGTGCTGCCACCGATATTGGCGACCGGCGTAGATCAGATCACGACGAACGATCCCGTCGCGATGGCTCGGTTGTGCGACCGCATTGCGCACGATCGGAAGGGAGGCGACATCCCCTGCGCGTGAGCTGGCGCGATGTTTGCAACGGCCTTCGTCGCAGCAAGCCGCGGAGGCGACGACGCCGACTTATGTCCAGCCGCGCGCCCGTGCACGCGAAGTCGAGAGCGCCGCCCGCGACGCTGTCCGCGATCTCAAACTGCGGCTGGTGCCGGCGGCGCTTGGGACGCTTGCGGCCGTCTTTTCCTTCGTCGTCGATCGCGACGGGCCGCAAGGCGCATCGGCGCAGATCGCCCGCACCCTCGAAGCAGGCGCGCAAATCATTGCCAGCCTGCCAGTGCCATTCGGCTAAGGGTGCCTATTCGACGTCCTCGAGCGGGTGAGCAGCGCCGCGCCGATGCGTTCATCGCGCATCGACATCACCGCTCGCCTCGCATGCAATCAGCACGGATCAATTTGGCCAGCACTTGCGTCCATAAGGGCCGAGATGGAAGCCGGGAGGACAGGGGCGTCCTCGCCCATAGCCGCCCCACTGGCCGCCCGCCCGACAGCCTCCAAACGGCCCGCGATGCCCGTAGGGGCCACAGCCGCCAAAGGCGAGCACAATGCCTGGGTCCGCATAGCCGCCCGGATTGGCCACCGGCATGGCCTGAGCGCCCGAGGTCGCAAAGATCAACGTGGCAGCCGCCGCCACGGGAATAAGTCCTTTCAGCATATCAGCCTCCATATGCGTCGCTCCCATCCTGGCAGAGTGCCAATCGAGTGTTGAACGCAGGCTGAATGCCGAAGCAAGCCGCCGCGGCGCGCCGCATGATCCGAAGCAGCTTGTGGGTCATCGGCGGCGCGACATCCCGTAGAGGAAACTCAACACGAGCGAGGCGCCGGCCCGCCCCGTCATGTCATCGCGATCGAAGGGCGGCGAGATCTCGACGAGGTCCATCCCGATAGCCCTGCGATGCGCACCGATCGTCCGCAACCCTTCCTGCACATCGCGCAAGTCGAGGCCGAAGGGGTTGGGCGCTGCCGTCCCCGGTGCCTGGCCCTGGTCGATGCAGTCGATGTCGACTGAGACATAAATGGCGTCGGTCCCTTCCGCCGCGACCGCGATGGCGCGCTCGACGGCCGCCGTCATCCCGGCCTGCCTCACCTCGCGCCCGGAGATCACCGTCACCCCATGCTCGCGGGCATAGTCGGCGAGCTGAACCGAATTGGTGAATTCGGCCATGCCGATCTGCACGAGACGGCGGCCCGAGACCGCTTTCGGCAGCAGCTCGATCGCCTTGCGGAAGGGCACGCCGCTCGATTCGGCGCCGAGATGGGCGCGCCTGAGATCATGATGCGCATCGAAATGGATGATGCCGAGCTTCTTGCCGGGACCCAATCCTTCCGCCACGCCGCGGATAATCGGAAAAGCGATGGAATGATCGCCACCGATGGAGATGGGGGCGACGCGACGCCTGACCAGCCCGGCGATCGCCTTGGTGATGGCCGTGAAAGTCGCCTCCATATCCGTCAAGGTCACGGGTACATCGCCGATATCGGCGACGCGCATCTCGCTCATGCTCCGATCATCGGAACTGCTGAAGGTCGTATAAAAGGCGAATGAGCGCCTCACCGCGTCCGGTCCGTGACGCGCGCCTGTACGAACCACCGAGGCGCCGTCGAAGGGGATGCCGACGAGCGCCGCCTCGAGCCCGTCGAGCTTGCCATCCCATTCGAGCCATCGTCCGGCGCGATGCTCATCGCGATCGCCCTTCATCGTATTGACCACGAGGCCGGGCGGAACGAGTCCGAGCTGATCTGCCTCGCTCATCAGTCACTCCGTGAAACGCTCGGAGCCGAAGATGGGCTCTTGACTCGGCAACAGATCGCAGCGACCTTTCGGTGTCAACAACTGTTTCCTATTGCGAACCCAGACATGAAAGGCGGCGGGAGAAGCGCATGCGCCAGAATGAAGGACGGCGTCAGCGCCGACTGGTGCAGCGAATCCGAAATTCGCATCACCTTGGAGCAACGCGCGGGGCGAATTTCGGATTCAACAGCTGCACTACCAAGTTATTGTCTCTAGCGTGGTTTTCGAATTTGAAGTTCCTACCGCGCGCATGCCATCCAGGTGATGGGAACTTCAAATTCACCACACTAGGCGGGTTCGCGCTCGCCACGCTCTTGGCGTGCGGCGCCACCATGGTGCACGCGCAAGCACCGGACTATCATGCGCGGCTGCCGCAGCGGATTCAATCGGCCGGCAAGCTCCTTGTCGGAACCGCGCCGACCTATGCGCCGCTCGAATACAAGGACCCTGCTACCAACGAGCTTCTAGGCCTCGACATCGATCTCGGCAACGAAATCGGCCGCCGCCTCGGCGTGCGCATCGAATGGGTGGAGCAGGGTTTCGAGCAGCTCATTCCCTCGCTCGACACGGGCCGCATCGATATGGGCGCGTCGGGCATGACGGACATACCTGGCCGGCGCGAGAAGACGGATTTCGTCGACTATTTCGCGACTGGAACGCAGCTCTTCACCATGCCGTCGGTCGGCGCCGGCCTGCACGCCGTCGAGGATGTCTGCGGTCAATCGGTCGCCGTCAACCGCAATGGCATCTTCTACATCCGTATGTCCGAGTTCAACGAGCGCGTCTGCGTCAAGGCAGGCCGCCCCGCCATCAAGTTCTCCCTCGCAGACAAGACGGCCGATGCGCGCCTGCAAATCATGCAAGGGCGGGTCGTCGCGGCGGCGCAGGGTGTCGACGCCATCCGCTATCTCAACGAATCGTCGAGCTCTGCCGACCGAGGCAAGTTCGTCCTGATCGGCGAGCCCGTCTCGGTCGATGTCGCCGGCTTCGGCTTCGTCAAGACGCAGACCGTCTTGCGCGATCTCGTGGCGGATGTCGTCACCGACATGATTCGCGATGGCAGCTATGACAAGATCTTCCGCAAATGGGAGCTGCCCTATTCCGAGGTGAAGGCCGTCACCATCAATGGCGAGCCGCGTGGCAAATAGGGAGCGGCTTTAGTGACCGGGGGCACGACGGCGCCGCTCCGTCGGGACGAGCCGCTCTCGGGCATCCTCGCCACCTTCTACACCGGCCTGACGGCCGAAAGCCTGCCCGCCGCCACCCTTCATGCCGTGCGGCGGCATGTCCTCGACACCATGGGCGCGGCACTCGCAGGCGCGCGGCAGCCGGAGCCGAGCGCTGTGCTGCGGGCCGGATCGGTTCTCTGGGGCGAGCAAGGCACGGCCGTTCTATGGGGGCGCGCCGAGCCCGCTCCGCCGGCGCTCGCAGCCCTGGTCAACGGCACCGCGGCGCACGCGCTGGAGCTCGACGACGCGAGCGGTTGCGACCATTCGGGTGCGGTCGTCGTTCCCGCGGTATTCGCCGCGCTACCCCTGGCCACGGGGGCGAGCGACGCCGACCTGATCGCCGCTATCGTCGCCGGCTATGACCTCGGCCGCCGGGTGATGGAGGCCGCCGGCGGCTACGACGCCCACAACAACGCCGGCTGGCATTCAACCGGCACCTGCGGCGTTTTCGCCGCGGCCATCGCGGTCTCGCGCCTGCGCCGCCTCTCGGCGGACACGGCCCGCCATGCGCTCGGCATCGCCGGCTCTTTCGCTTCGGGCAACTGGGCCTTCCTCCAGGATGGGGCGATGACCAAGCGGCTCCATCCGGGAAATGCGGCCTCGGCGGGCCTGCTCGCGACCGAGCTCGCGATTCAGGGAATGACCGGGCCGGCCCATATCTTCGAAGCGCGCTGGGGCGGCTTCCTCTCGACCTATGCGCGCAGCGATGCCGACCCTCATGCGCTGATCTCGGGCCTCGGCGAATCCTGGCGCATCCACCGCTCCTCGATCAAGCCTTTCGCCTCCTGCCGGGGGACGCATGCGGCGGTCGAGGCCGTTCTGGCGATGCGCGCCAATATTGCCGAAGACATCGTGGAGATCGAGGCGAGCGTCACGCCGACGGTGGCGCGAATGTGCGGCGGCCGCAGCGCAGCAAGCCTGGTCGACGCGCAGATGAGCCTGCCCTATGCCTTGTCGGTCGCCTGGCTGCACGGCGCCGCCGACCTGTCGCGCTTCAGTGAGGACGTGCGAGCCAGCGACGCCATAAGGGACTGGCTGGGGCGGATGCGGATCATCGCCGATCCGGGCATTGCGAGCAACGTCGCGGCCCGCGTCGGTATCACGACATGCAGCGGTGAGGCCCACGAAATGATGATCGAGAGCCCGCTAGGTTCCTGGGATCGCCCACTCCCCGATGAGGCGCTGCGTGCCAAATATCGCTCGCTTGCAACCCCCGTGCTGGGAGACGACGGCGCCGCGCGGCTCGAGGCCACGGTCTGGTCTCTCGGCGGCGGCATCGACCCGGCATCCTTGCCTGTGCTCCTGGCGAGCGGGCCATCGAGCCGAGGAAGGGAATGAACATGACGGAGCGCTCGGGCTATCAGGGGTTTCGCGGCGCGGGCGTACGCCTCACCGAGGAGCCGTTGGCGCATCTCGAATTCCACAAGTCCAGCCTGCTGGGCGAGTCCGTCCACGGCATCCACGCCTTCGACAAGGCGCATGCGCTGATGCTCACCGAACGCGGCATCATCCCGCGCGAAACCGGCCGTGCCATCCTCTCGGCGCTGCGGCAGATGGAGACGGAAGATGTCGCCAAGGCCCGCCGGGAGGCCGATGGGGGAATGCATTCAGGCGAGCACTACCTCATCAAGCGGCTCGGCGAGGAGATCGGCGGGCGGCTGCATCTCGGCCGCAGCTCGGGTGACCTCATCGAGGTCGCCCGCCGCTATACCTTCCGCAACCACGTGCACAGGCTGCTCGCCGCGCTTGCAGATGCGCGCCATGCGCTGCTCGACCTGGCTCACCGCCATCTCGACAGCGTCATGCCGGGCTATACGCACGGCCAGCACGCGCAGCCTACCACCTTCGCCCATTGGGCGACCATGTTCGAAGAGGTCTTCGCGCGCGATGCGGCGCGGCTCATCTCGTTCCACGAGCGCCTCAACCGCTCACCGGCCGGCGCGGCCATCATGACGGGGAGCGATTTTCCTCTCGATCGCGAGCGCGTGAGCGAGCTCTTGGGCTTCGACGCACCGCTGTCGCACACCATGGACGCGATCTTGAGCCATGATCTCGAGATGGAGTATGCGGGCGCACTTGCGGTGCTCGCGCAAAATCTGGGTCGCCTCGCCGACGATCTCTTTCTCTGGTCGACGACTGAATTCGCATTTGTCGAGCTGCCTGACCGCTATTGCGGCACGAGCAGCATCATGCCGCAAAAGAAAAATCCGGATGGCCTCGAGGATATGAAGGGGCTCGCCGCCCAATCGCTCGGGTTCCTGGTGACGGTCTTCTCGGCGGAAAAGGGACCGACGGGCTTTCCGATCATGGAGCGCCGCAACAGCCAGGCCGTGCTGTGGGATATGGGCCGCAATCTCGCCATCCGCCTCGAGACGCTGGGGCGACTGCTCGCCGACCTCGATGTCAAGACCGAGCGCATGCGGGTGCTCGCTGGCGCGAACTGGGCACAGGTGACGGACCTGGCCGGCGCGCTTGTCCGGCATGCGGGGCGCGACTGGCGCAGCGCCCACCAGATGGTCGGCGTCTTCGTGCGCCAATGCATCGAAAAAGGCGTCCCTCCCGCGCAGGCGAGTTCCGACGATCTCGATCGGGCCGCGGGAGCGCTCGGGATGCCCCCTCCCGGTCTCCAGGCCGACGTCTTTGCCGATGCCATGGATGCCTCGGCTTTCGTGCGGCGCAGAAAGATCCTCGGTGGGCCGGCCCCCGAAGCGGTCATCCGCGAGATCGCCGGCGCCCGCAACCGGCTCGCGGCCGACGAGGAACGGCTCGCGGCATTTCGAGCCAAGCTCGAGCTGGCAGCACAGAGGCTCGAAGCTGCGATCAGCGCGCTGACGGAGGGCTGAGACCGTGCCGAAACGAGCACTGAAACCCGCCCCGGCGCCGAAGTCCCGCCGGCCCGCCGCGCCCTCCCCTTCTGCGGGTCAGAAGCAGGTGACCTATCCGGTTCGCAGCGACATCAAGGTCGGGCTCAGGCTGCGCGGGCTGCGCCAGGCCCGCGGGCTCTCCATCGAACAAGTCGCCCAGGCGGTCGGGGTCACCAAATCCTTCATCAGCCGCCTCGAGCGGGACGCGGTCGCGGCCTCGGTCGCCACTCTGCTTCGTGTCTGCGATGCCATCGGCGTCCGCGCCGGCACGCTCTTCGATCCGCCGCCGACACGGTTGGTCAGGCGCGGCGAGGGCACGCCCATGGACCTCGGCGGACAGAATATGCGCGAATGCATCATCTCGGGGGACGCGCAGGATCAGCTGATGGCGCTACACTCCGAGATCGATCCGGGAGGCGGCTCGGGCGACGAGCCCTATACGCTGCGATCGACCGCGGACCTGGTGCATGTGCTCGAGGGCGAGCTCGAGATGCGGATCGACGGCGTCCCCTATCTGATGAAGGCCGGCGATACGCTGACCTTTCCGCCGAGCCTGCCGCATAGCTGGCGCAACCCGTCGAAGACGAGACGCACCCTGGCCATCTGGGTGATCGTGCCCCCGCCCTGAGCCGATCGCGCTGGGCTCGGCGCACCTCGGGCTGGCGCGGCTTGGCTTGACAATTGCTTGTTGCCTCGAAACGTTGTCAACGTTTGTTGCCCAACAAGAAACCGCCGCTGACGATGCTTCCCGAGGTCTTCATCATGGCAGGAGGTTGCAATGGATGAGACGAGACAGTTAATCGGCCAGTTCTTTGGTCAGTTCTTGGGCTACGCCCGATCCGCGATGAAGCGCCGAGCCATGGCCGCGATCTTCACCATCGCGGCACTCGCCGCGATCAGCGCCATGCCCCGCGCCGCCCTTGCGCAAGACCGCAAGGTCAATGTCATGATGTTCGGCTCGACCTGGGAGAAGGTTTTCAAGCCGCTCGCTCCCGCCTTCAAGCAGGAGACGGGCATCGAGATCGTGCCGGTGATCGAGAACAGCTCGATCGAGGGCCTCGCCAAGATTCAGGCGATGCGCGACAAGCCGACCGTGGATGTGTGGTTCACGGGCGAGTCGATCGCCATACGGGCTGCAACGGACAAAGGTCTCTTCGTTCCCCTGCCCAAGGACAAGATCCCGAACCTTTCAAAGCTCATCTCCGGCTCGCATACCGATATGTTCGTCGCCTATTGGTATTTCCCGGTCGGGATCATCTATCGTCCCGATCTCGTGCCGGGCGGCAAGATCACGAGCTGGAACGAGCTCTTCACGCCGGCCTTCAAGAACGAGGTCGCGCTGCCGGCGCCGACCGTCTATCCCGGCCGCGCCATTCTCGTCGCGGCGCTGCTGAACGGCGGCTCCATCGACGACATCGAGCCCGGACTGAAGTTCTTGGCGCAGCACAAGAGCGACATCGCGATGTTCCACAGCTCCGACACCAATGCGCGGCGCGCGCTGGCGCGTGGCGAGATCTGGGCGATGATGGGGTCCCCCTCGGCGGTGAAGGAGCTCGCCGACCAGAACATCCCGGCCGCAATGGTCTCGCCGAAGCCGACACCGCTCATCTTCGAGGGCATGATGATGGTGAAATCCGGCAATGAGGAAGTCGCGGCGCAGTTCATCAATCGGGCGCTTGCGGAAGATTGGCAGCGCCATATGACCGAGGTCTATAATCTCGGACCGGTCAACAAGAACGTTCCCCCGGCCGCCGCGCTCGCCGCAGCCATGCCGAAAGAAGGCGATGCGGTCACCTTCGATGAAGCCGTCATCAATGAACGCCTCGGCTCCTGGACCGAAAGATTCAATGCAGCGATCGGACAGTGAGGCGCCGCAAGCGAAGGCGGGACGGGGCTGCCAACTGACGATTGCCGGTTTCGTCAAGAGGTTCGGTGATGTCCGTGCCGCCGACGGCATCGACCTTACGGTCGAACCCGGGCATCTGCTGACGCTCCTTGGTCCCTCGGGCTGCGGCAAGACCACCGTGCTGCAGGCGATCGCGGGCTTCGTCGATCCGGACGAGGGCGATATCCGCATCGACGGCGCCTCCCTCCTACCCGTTTTGCCCGAGCGGCGGGAAACCGCCATGCTGTTTCAGCAATACGCACTGTTCCCGCATTTGACCGTGCGCGACAATATCGGCTTCGGCCTGCGTATGCGCGGCGTGCCGAAGCAGGAGAGCGCCGCGCGCATCCTCGAGGCGCTGCGCCTCGTCCAGATCGAGGCGCTCGCCGACCGCTTTCCGCGACAATTGTCGGGCGGGCAGCGTCAGCGCGTGGCGCTGGCGCGCGCCGTGGTGACGCGACCGCGCATCCTCCTGCTCGACGAACCGTTCGGCGCGCTCGACCAGAACCTGCGCGACGACATGCAGGTCGAGCTGCGAAAGCTGCAGCAGGGTCTCGGCATCACTTCGCTGATCGTGACGCATGATCAGAAAGAGGCGCTCATTCTCTCCGACCGAATCGCGGTCATGAATGCCGGCCGGATCGAGCAAATGGGCACGCCGGACGAAATCTATGATCGTCCCTGCACCCAGTTCGTCGCCCGCTTCATGGGCGTCGAGAACATCTTGCCCGTCGCCGTCGCGCGGGCTACGTCGAGCGAGACGATCGCAAGCATCGCCGGGGTGCGTGTTCCCGGCCTCGCCGCGATCGCCGGTCAGCCCGCCTCGGCCGAGCTCGCCATTCGCGCCGAAGCGATCGAGATGCGGCTCGGCGTCGCAAGCGGCGACAGCGAAGCGGCGGGAAGCATCACCTTCGCGCGCAGGATCGGTTCCTCGGTTCGCTATGAGGTCGTAATCGCGCCCGATCTCGTCGTGGTCGTCATCCAGCCACGTCGGCAGGAGCTTGGCCTTTCGCCCGGCCAAGCCGTCGCCCTCAGATTCCCGCCCTCGCGCTGCACGCTGCTGGGATCCCCGCAGTGAAGAGGCGGCGCCATCTCCTGTGGCTTGCCTTGCCGAGCCTTTGCGTCGTCGCGCTGTTCCTCATCGTCTTCGTTTCCTTCGCAAGCGTCAGTCTGATGAAGGTCGATCCCGGCGGCGCCGTCATGCATGGGCCGCTTTCGCTCGCAAATTACGACCGCGCGCTCGGCTCGACCTCCGTGCGGCAGACCGTGCTCAACACGATAAGGCTCGCTTCCTTGATCACGCTGTTGTCGGTCCTGCTCGGCTATCCGCTGGCCTATGTTCTGGCGCGCTCGCCCTCGAGCACGGTTCGGCGCGCCATTCTCCTCTGCCTGGTCGCAACCTTCCTCTCCGGAGGCGTCACCCGCGCCTATGCCTGGACGATCATTCTCGGCAATCGCGGCCTCATCAATCTTGGTCTTCAGGCGCTGGGCCTACCGCGTCTCGCCCTCCTCAACAACGAGACCGGCGTCGTGATCAGCGTCCTCAATTTCACCTTGCCCTTCTTCGTGCTCACGCTTTTCGGAGCGATCCGGACGATTCCCTCCAATCTGGAACAGGCAGCGCGCAATCTTGGCGCCTCGCGCGGCAGGGTCTTCCGCCATGTGACGCTACCACTCTCTCTGCCGGGGCTCACGGCTGCGGCATCGCTCGCCTTTGCGCTCTCGCTCGGCGCCTTCCTCTTCCCGCAGCTCTTGGGAGGCGGGCGCGTCCAGGTCATGGCGACGCTCATCTACGAGCGCATCCTGTCGAGCTACGACATTCCCTCGGCGGCGGCGCTCTCGGTGCTCTTCCTGCTGCTCGTTCTCGTTGTGCTCGGTGGGCTCGCCTTGACGCAGCGTTTCATCGGAACGCGCTTCGGCGCGGCCGAAGCCGCATGAGCGCCGCGAGGCCCTATCCTTGGAGCATGTCGGCCGTCGCGGCGGGCGTCATCGCCTTCATCGTGCTGCCGCTGCCCTTCATCATCATCTACGCCTTCAGCCCGACGAGCTATTTGGTGTTCCCGCCGACCGGGTTGACGACCAAATGGTTCGTCAACTTCTTCGCCAATGACCGCTTCCGCCAGGCACTGTTCAATTCGCTGAGCATCTCGGCGATCGTGACCATCGTCACCTTGATCGCAGCCTTGCCGACCGCGGTGCTTGCGGTTCGCCATCCTTTCCGAGGCCGAGGCCTGCTGCTCGGCCTCGTCTCGGCGCCCCTCCTCGTGCCGGGCGTCGTCACCGGCATGGCTGCCTTGAGCCTCCTGGCGCAATCCGGAATCGGAGTGGGCTACTGGCCGATTGTCGTCGCCATGATCTGCTTCACGCTACCGCTCGCACTGCGCCCGCTCGTCGCCAACCTCTCCGGCATCGATCCTGACCTCGAAACCGCGGCGCGCAATCTCGGCGCTGGACGCCTCACCGCATTCATGCTCGCAACCCTGCCCTCGCTGGCGCCCGGGCTCATCGCGAGCGGCACCTTCGTGTTCGTGGAAGCAATGGACAATTTCTCCATCACGGTCTTCCTGACCGACTTGCGGACCACGACCCTCCCGGTCGAGGCCTTCAGCTATATCCGCGACTTCGATGATCCGACGGTCGCCGCCATGGCGACGCTCCTCATCCTTCTGAGCGTCGCAATCGTCTTCGCCATCGAGTGGCTGCTGGGACTCGACCGCTTCCTGGACTTGAGATGAGGTCGACAGCCGACGTTGCAATGCACGGCAGGGTGAAAGCCGGGATCTTCGAACGGCCCATTGCCGAATAGATGGCTCGGTTCGCTCTCGGTTCGCCGACCTGGCTGGACGGCGAGCGCCGCGATAGCGTATCCCTCGACGGTTCGACGGAATTCGACTTGCCGGCCAAGCCATCGATGCTGACCATGTCGTCGGAAATCTCCATCCTCGACTTGATCGAGGAACGTTTCTCCTCGCTGAGCCCGCGCTTGCGAAGCGCTGCGCGCTTCGTTCTCGACCACCCCGAGGAGATTGCGCTCCACTCGATGCGCTCGGCGGCGGCGAAGGCGAATATCCATCCGAGCTCCATGCAGCGGCTGGCGCGCGAGCTCGGCTTCGAGGGGTATGAATCCTTCCGCGAGCGCTTCCGCAAGCACGTGATAGCGGGCGGGCCCGAGACGTGGACGCTGCGCGCCCAAACGCTGCGCGGGCGCACCTCCGACCTGACGCGCGTCGGCCTCATCGAGGACCTCATCGCCAATGAGCAGCGCAATCTCGACAAGACTTTCCGGCCGGAGGTTCACGACAGCCTCGTCGAAGCCTGCAAGCTGATCGACCGGGCGAGGACTGCCTACGTGCTCGGGCTCAGGAGCCTGTTCCCGATCGCCTTCTACATGCATTATGTCTGCCGGTTCTTCACCACCAAGACCGTGTTGCTGACCGGCCTCGGGGGCACCTTCGCCGACGATCTGCGTAATGTCGGGACCGAGGATGTGCTGATCGCCTTCAGCCACCGCCCTTATGCGGCCCAAACCGTGACGGCCGTGAACTTCACCAGGTCGCGCGGCGTCCCGGTCGTCGCCGTGACCGATTCGCGGGTTTCGCCGATCGTGGGGGAGCCGGGCGTGTCGATCATCGTGTCGAATGCCTCGCCTTCGCTCTTCCCGACCAGCCTGCCGGCTCTCGCCGTCGCCCAGACACTGGTCGCACTGCTGGTGGCCGAAAGCGGGGAAGAGGCGATGGCCAAGATCGCGCGCACCGAGGAGCAGCTCGACAGCTTCGGCATCTATCGGCGCTGAGGCTCGAGCCAGTCCCGTGCAGCGTGCTTCCTGTCATTGAGCGCGCCGGGGCCATTTCCGGTGGTCTACTACCGGGAAAACCTCGCGCCGCAACAAATGATTTATAATTTGACTTCCCAATTCAATTGATCCAAGCTCCTCATGGTTAGCCCATTCCCGCAGGCCGAGCCCATGTCAGACGAGTTCGCCGATCAAGTCGCGGTGGTCACCGGGGCAGGACGGGGCCTGGGCAAAGCAGTCGCCCGGCTGCTCGGCTCGCGTGGGGCAAACGTCATCCTCGTCGACATGGACAAGGCCGCCACGGAATCGGCCGCGCAGGAATTGCGCGAGCAAGGACATGCGGTGCGCACGGCCTGCATAGATGCCGGCAATGAGGAGGAGCTCGCCGAGCTGCGCGGCCGGATCGAGCAGGAAGGGGGCCGCCTCGATATCCTCGTGAACAATGCCGGCGGCTGGCGTTACGGACGGGCGCGGGAAATCTCGTTGTCGGATTGGGATTGGACGTTCCGGACGAATGTCACCGTGCCCTTCCTGACGACGCGCGCGCTGATGGATTTGATGGTTCCGAAGCGCTATGGGCGCATCGTCAATGTCGCGTCGACCGATGCCTACCGCGCCAAGCCGAAACTACCCCATTACGCGGCGGCCAAAGCGGCGGTAGTGAGCCTGACAAAATCGCTCGCCGAGGAACTTGCGCCGCATCAAATCCTGGTCAACGCGGTGAGCCCCGGACCGATCGCGACGGAAACGGCGAAGCAGCAGGACTGGCTGCAAGAGCGCGTCAAGAGCATCCCGCTCGGCCGCGTTGCGGAGCCTGACGACATCGCCGAAATCATTCTCTTCCTGGCCTCGGGGCGCAATCGCTATATCGTCGGCGAGACCATCATCGCCAATGGCGGCATGCTCATGGTGTGAACAGGGTCTATCGGGGGAAACGAGTGACAAGAACAACGAAACGGAAAGAGGGATGACCATGACCGAGATGCTCCTCTGCAACCCGAAATGGTCGCGGCGCGGCGCGCTCAAGCTCCTCGGCGCCGCCTCGCTTCTGCCTCTCGGCTCGACATCGCTGTCGGCGAAACCATCGCAACTCGTCTTCGCCACCGGCGGCGGCAAACTCGAAGAGGCCTATGGGCAATCCGTGTTCGCCGCCTGGAAGCAGTCGACCGGCATCCCGATCACCACGACGTCGAACCCGGCCGCCAAGCTCAAGGCCATGGTCGAGCAAAAGCAGGTCGAATGGGATGTGATGCAAGGCGCAGCCGAGCTCCTCGTCGTGCTCGCCCGCCAAGGCCTCCTGGAGCCGATCGATTATGCGACGGTCAAGAAGGAGGGGCTGCTGCCTGGCGCTGCCCGCGAGCATTTCGTGCTGACCGACTATGCCGCCTATCACATCGCTTGGAACACCAAGAACGTGAAGTCGGACCCGCCGCGAAGTTGGAAAGAGGCCTTCGACCACAAAGGCCGCATCGGCCTCTACAAGCAGCCCTATCAGACGCTCGAGATCGCGCTTCTCGCCGACGGCGTCGCCAAGGACAAGCTCTATCCGCTCGACGTCGAGCGCGGCTTGAAGAGCCTTGCCAGGATCAAGGACAAGGTCGTGTGGTGGAGCACGGGCGCCCAAGGAGCCCAACTCATCCTCGACGGCGAGGTCGATGTCAGCGCCATCTGGAACGGGCGCATCTACGAGCCGAAGATGGGCGGCGCGCCGGTCGACTACGACTTCAATCAGGCGGTTTTCGTCAGCGATGCTTGGGCCGTGCCGAAGGGAGCGCCCAATGTGAAGGAGAGCATGCAGCTCATCGCGCTCGAGATGATGCCCGAAACCCAGGCGGCCTTCGCCAAGGGCATTCCCTACGGGCCGACGAACCCGGCAGCGCTTAGGCTGATCGACGATAAGCTGAAAGCGGATTTGCCGTCTTCGGACGCCAATATCTCCAAGGGTGTGGCGCTCGATATCGACTATTGGGCGGATAATGGCTCGAAGGTCGTGGAACGCTTCAATCAATGGCTGCTGAACTGAGCTTGCTGCCGCGGCAAGCTGCGGCTTGGACCTTGCACGCGCAATCGCGACACGCTCTCGGATGAGACGACGAGGAGATTGGCGAGGGCGCTGCGCTGTTCCGCGGCTCGATATCGGGGATAGCATTTGATGCGCCGCACGGAACGGATCGCCCAGACGCCGTGGACGATCGCGCGCGCCTATGGCTGGCTCATCGTCGTCCCGGCCGTGTTCGTCGCGGTCTTCTTCGTCTGGCCGGTCGCGCGCGTGGTTGTCCGCGGTTTCACCGATCCGAGCCTCGGCCTGCAGAACTATGCGCGCATCCTGTCGAGCGGCCTCTATCTGCGCGTGCTCCTCAACACCGTCGAGACGGCGGCGATCGTCACCATCCTCTGTCTCGTCAGCGCCTATCCGGTCGCCTATGCGCTGTCTTCGTCGCGAGGCGCCTGGTCGAAGCTGATGGCCGCCCTCGTGGTCATTCCGCTTTGGACCAGCGTCGTCATCCGTTCCTATGCCTGGATGATCCTCTTCCAGCGCCGCGGCGTTCTCAATGACGCGCTCCTGGCCTCGGGCTGGGTCACCGATCGGGTGCAGTTCATTCCGGGCGCGCTCGCCGTGAATGTCGGCATGGTCCACATCATGCTGCCCTTCATGATCCTGCCGCTCGCGGCTGCCATGCGCAGCATCGACCGCTCGCTGCTGCGCGCCGCGGGAGTGCTCGGGGCGAACGGCTTCGCCGCCTTCTGGAGGGTGTTCCTTCCCCTGTCGCTGCCGGGCGTCTATGCCGGCACCGCGCTCGTCTTCATGATGTCGCTCGGCTTCTTCATCACGCCAGCCCTCCTCGGGGGACCGGGGCATCTGATGGCGGCCGTGCTCATCGAGCAACAGGCGAACGACCTCCTGGATTGGGGCCTCGCCTCGGCGCTTGCCACCCTCTTCCTCGCCTTCACGGTGCTGATCTACCTCGTCTACGTCCGGCTCACGCGCCAGGCCGGGCTGGAAGCGATGCGCTGAGATGGGTCTTTTTCGGAAGCTCGCGCAACTCGGCGGACGAGGCGTCGTTGCCTTGATCCTGGTCTATCTTGCCCTGCCGACCCTCATCATCGTGCCGATGTCGTTCAGCGGCTCCACCTACCTCGCCTTTCCGCCGGAAAGTTGGTCGCTCGGCTGGTATCGGCAGATGGCGCAGAACCCGGCCTGGCTCACTGCGGCCGGCAACAGCCTCGCCATCGGCGTGAGCTCCGCCGCGCTCGCAACCGTGTTGGGGACGCTCGCCGCGCTGGCGCTGGCGCGCGGCAAGCTCGGCTCGCCCGGGTTGCTCATGGCCTTCTTCGTCGCTCCGATGATGCTGCCGCACATCATCCTCGCCATCGGGCTCTATCCGGTGATGCTCAACCTCGGCGCCTTGCGCAGCTATGAGGCCGCCGTGCTCGGCCATACCGTCATCGCCCTGCCGCTGGTGCTAATCACCGTCGGCGCTGCCCTGAAGGGCTATAGCGGCTCCCTGGAGCTCGCCGCCATGACGCTCGGTGCCAATCCGTGGCAGAGCTTCTGGCGCGTCACCTTCCCGATGATCCGCGGCGGCGTGGTCGTCGGCGCCATCCTGGCATTCGCGACCTCGTTCGATGAGCTGCTCTTGTCCCTCTTCCTGACCGGGACGACGACGCGCACTTTGCCGCGCTTGATCTGGGAGCAGCTCGGCGATTTCCTCACGCCCACCATCGCGGCGGTCGCCACGCTCGTCTTCGTCTTCAGCCTCGGCCTCCTCGCCATCGCGGCGCTGTTGCAGCGCCGCTCGCGAACCTCGCTCGAGGCGCTCCTTGGCTGATCATGGCGCGCGCCTCGTCTTGAAGGATGTCGCCAAGCGCTATGGCGAGGTCGTGGCGCTGGCGCCGACCGACCTCGCCATCGACGCGGGCGAGTTCTTCTCGCTCATCGGGCCGAGCGGATCGGGCAAATCGACGCTGCTCGGGGCGATAGCCGGCTTCACGCCCCCCTCGCAGGGCCGCATCGAGATGGACGGCATCGATATCGTCGGCGTCCCGCCCTACCGCCGCAACATCGGCATGGTGTTCCAGAACTATGCGCTGTTTCCCCATATGGACGTGTTCGAGAACATCGCCTTCCCGCTGCGGCTGCGGAAAATGGCGAGCCCCGAGGTGAAGAGCCGCGTCGAGCGCATGCTCGCCATGGTGCGCCTGCCGCAATTCGGCGCTCGCAGCATCGGCCAGTTGTCGGGCGGCCAGCAGCAGCGCGTGGCGCTGGCGCGTGCCGCGGTCTACGACCCGCGCATCCTGTTGATGGACGAGCCGCTCGGCGCGCTCGACAAGAATCTGCGCGAGGAGATGCAGTTCGAGATCAAGGAGGCGCATCGGCAGCTCGGCGCCACGATCCTCTACGTCACTCATGATCAGGACGAAGCCGCCTCCATCTCCGACCGCATCGCCATCATGAGAAACGGCCATGTGGTGCAAACCGGCTCGCCGCGCGAGCTCTACGAGCACCCGAGGAATGCCTTCGTGGCGAGCTTCCTCGGCGATGCCAACCTGCTCGAGATCGCACGCTTCGCGCCCGCCGGCGGCGATCGCCTGTGCGGTCAACTTCATAACGGCACCGTCCTCGGATTGGCGGCTTCCGAAAGAGATGCTCCGGTCGCCGACGCGGTGCTTGCCTGTGTGCGGCCGGAAGCGGTCAGCCTGCGCCACGATGGAGAGGCCGTTCCCGAAGGCCACAACCGCTTGTCGGGCACGGTCACCGACGCGGTCTTCATGTCGGGCGTCAGGCGCTATCGCGTCGAGGTCGGCGCGGGCAAGCCGATGCTGGTGCGCGACGCAACCGCCAGGCGCGCCGAGATGCCCGAGATCGGGCGCCCGGTCACGCTCAGCTGGCCCATCGAACAGACCCAGCTGATCCCAAAGGAGTAGCCATGTCGTCGCTCGCCAACAAGATCGCTCTCATCACCGGCGCCGGTGACGGCATGGGCCGCGCCCACGCCTTGCTCATGGCCGAGCGCGGCGCCGACATCATCATCGCCGATATGAAAGGCGAAAGCGCGGAGGCGACCGCCGACGGCGTGCGCCGGCTCGGCCGGCGCGCCTATGTGGCGATCCTCGACATGGCCGACAGCGCCGCGGTCCAGGACATGGCGGCGGGCGCCGCCAAGGCGCTGGGGCCGGTCGACATCCTCGTCAACAACGCCGGCCACGGGCAGCGCGCCGAGACCGCCGAGATCGGCCTTGCAGATTTCGACAGGATGTTCGCCGTGCATGTGCGCGGCTCGTTCTTCTGCACGCAAGCCGTGATCCCCTCGATGAAGGAGCGGCGTTCCGGCAAGATCATCAACATCTCCTCCATCTGGGGCATGGCCGGCGCGCCTGTCGCGCCCCATTACTGCGCCGCCAAGGCTGCGCTGCTCGGCCTCACCAAGGCTTGGGCCAAGGAATTCGCCCCCTGGAACATCCACGTCAACGCCGTCGCGCCGGGCGGCGTGCGCTCGGGTGGGCCGATGAAGTTCGACGACGCCGACCTCTTGAGAGTGAAGGAGCAGAGGGTGCCGCTCAAACGCTATTGCCGCCCTATCGAGATTTCCTACGCCGTCGCCTTTCTCGCCTCGCCGGAGTCGGATTTCGTCACGGGCCAGGTGATCAGCCCGAATGGCGGCGAGACCATCGTCGGCTATTAGGGCGTGTTGACATACAGCCCGTGGCCGGGACGCTGGTCGTTTTGGTCCGGCAAGCAGGAGGCGATTGCTGCCAATATGTCGATATTGGCG